>CAZDTD010000302.1:0-4343 GCA_964507995.1 uncultured Pirellulales bacterium
AGGATCGCGGGCCTCTCGTTCACCGGGCCGTTGAAGATCGTCGACCACCATTGGCCTGTCGTGTCCAGGAAGAACATGTTGTGTCCGCCGTAGGGAATCGCTGGATAGCGGGCGCTATAGGGACCGTAGATGTTCTTCGACGTTGCGGCCCAGCAGGTGTACTTGCCGTCCCAAAGGTCGGAGGCGGTCAGCACATACGTATCGGCGATCTTCAGGAGGAACACGCCTTCGTAGCCGATGTGGTCGAACGAGTTCGGGCCATGGATCTTTACACACAGGTCTGAATGGTGCGTCGGATCGGGGTCCGGCACAGCGATCTTGAGTTTGCGTCCCGGTTCGGCGGGCCCGTTCATGTCGGGCTTCATCTTGCGGATCTTGCCGCAATGCCAGATGAAGTAGACCGAGCCGTCGTCGTCCTCGAACAGCGACGCGTCGATCTCGTCGCCCAATCGCTCGTTCGGCGAGACATCGACATACGGTCCTTCGGCTTTGCCTGTCGTGCTCTTGAGCAGGCCGGAGCCGGAGTCCTTGAACTCGCCTGTGTAGGTCGGCATGCTGTACGTCAGCCAGAACGTGCCTTTCTTGTAGTGTACCTCCGGCGCCCAGAGGGGACAGCCTTTGGCCTTGTAGTTCTGATGCCAGGGGCTGTCGCCGTAGTGCCACTCGAAGTTCAGCTTGCCCCACTGGACCAGGTCCTTCGATTTCCACAGACGGATGCAGTTCTGTCCCGAGGTTGTTCCGGTGAGATAGTACGTGCCGTCTGGTCCCAGGCAGATGGACGGATCGCGGACGTATTCGTCGAACAGCAGCCGAACGGCTTTGTCCAAATTCCCCATCGATTCGGACATTCTCGTCGTTGTGGCCGTGACGGATGCCGGTTCGCCCGCCAGGGCACTTGAACCATATCCGGCCATGACCAGGGCTGCGCCGCAGCCTATTTTCATTGCTTCGCGTCGATTCATGATGGCAACTCGTAAAAGGGAGGAAAAGGAAGGCGTTCTGCACATTCTCTCAGATAACCTCACTCTCGAAACGCAGATATCGCCTCGCCCTCGTCGCGTGGCGAGCGCGGGCCAACTTGTACGGAGACGATTATGGCAGGGCGAGCAGGGGCGTGTCAAGGTCGGCATGGGCCCATTCAGGACAGGCTGCTGTTGCCTGTCGTTGACCGGAATTGCGTATGACGCGGGAATATGATATGGTTATTGTGGTGTCGTCCTGACTGACATTGATGATAGACCGCTTTCCGAGGTCACCATGCTGAATCGCCCTGCGAACCTTGTTGTTCTCGCGTTCGTCGTCACAATGCCGGCCTGGGTCGGTTTTAGCACGCCAGGGAAGACGGAGCCTCTGCATCCCCGAGGGTTCGTGGCTCACTGGACGTTCGATGAGCTTGTGGACGGGGTCTTCGCAGATGCCGGCGGCGGGGGGCTGGCCGCGCGGGCTGAGCAGGGGGTTTCGGCGCGAGCCGGCGTTCTGGGGGCGGCGCTGGGACTGGAGGGGCCGTCGGCGGTTCGCGTCGCCGCGAGCAAGGCGTTCGCCGATCTGCCCGGACTGACGATCTGTGCGTGGGTCCTGCCGGGGGAGCTGTCCGGCTATCGCGAGATATTTCGCAAGGAAGACGGCGACCGGCGGCTTCTGTTCTCGTTTCAGCACGATGGCCGCATCTTGTCGCTCGGCCTGCAAACCGAGGGGACAGGCTACCAGGAACTCGACGCATCCACCGATCCGGCCATGCTGGCCGACGGCCAGTGGCACCACGTAGCCGGGACATACGACGGCCGGAGAATGACGGTCTACCTCGATGGTCTGATCATCGGCTTGCAGACCAGATCGGGACGGATCGTTTCGGGCGGTCCTGCGGATGCGTTCATCGGCTCGTCAGGCGGGACGGGCGAGTACTTCCAGGGCGGGATCGACGACCTGCGGATCTTCCGGGCCGCCCTGACGGCTGAGGAGATCGCACAACTGTACGAGGACGGACTCTCCGCGGTTGCAGGCGAGATCGGGCAGTACCGCGAGCGGGCCCAGACGCTGTACCAGGAGCGGGCGACATTTGCCCAGACGATCGCCGCAACACGCAGGAGTCTGATCGAGGAAGCGGGGCCGGAGGTCTTGGTGCGGATCGTTCAATCCAAGCTGGCGGCGGGATTTCCCGATGAATACAGCGAGTTTCTGGGGATCACCGGCAGCCAGCCCAGCGCGTATCTTGCGGCTCGGGACAATTCGTGGAATCTGGCACAGGCCCGGCGGCTCCTGGGCATGGTGACGGAGTACAGGCCGCTGACGGAAGGGCAGTGGGCCAGAGTCAGCGAGGCTGAACGTGCTGTCTGGCGGGACGTGGAGGCTTTGGAAGAACGGTTTGCCCGGTTGGAGGCGATGGGGCAGGCGGGAATGTGCGAGCCCGACTGGATCGAGGCCATCTTCGACGCTGGCAGGCGGATCGTGCGTCGGCCGGTACAGCATGAGCCGGTGGCGCCCTACGTCGCGCCGTATACGCCCGAGACACGCGACTACTCGGCCAGCGAAGCCGAGGAACTGTTGAGGCGGGACTGGCTCCATCAAGCCGAGGGCACTGTCACCGCCGAGCGAATCAAAAAGGAAATCGACTGGGCCCGTCATGTCGCGACGAGGATCGTCGAGGAGCATGGCGATGCAATCGAGTTCTCCGGGGAGCTGGCGGAACTGGCGAGCCTGGAGGCCAGGGTCGCCCACGGCGCCAATGACGCACTGTACTTCGCGGTTCGCGGTGTCAAACGCAAGATCCTGTTCGCCAATCCCGTCGTCGATTTCAACCGGGTGCTGTTCGTCGATATTCCATTTCCCCAGGGCTCGGAGTGGCCGCACGAGACCCGCCACCGGTTGGGGTATATGGCCGTGCCGGGCGGGCGGCTGCTGATTCTGGACGGCCTGTCGCCGACGGGCCGCCTGACGAAGCTGATGCCGGTCGAGCCTCTGCACGGGACGTTCTGGCGTCCCGATCTGTCGTTCGACGCGCAGCGCGTGCTCTTCTGTTTCCACCCCGCGAACGAGAAGACGTTTCACCTCTACGAAATCAACATCGACGGCTCCGGTCTGCGTCAGATCACAGGCGGGATATACGACGATGTGGACCCGGTCTACTTGCCGGACGGCGAGCACATCGTCTTTGCCAGCACGCGTGGGCACAATTACGTCCGCTGTATGCCTCCGACGAATTCCTTCACCCTGACGCGATGCGATCTGGACGGACGGAATATGTACCTCATCTCGCGGAACAACGAGCCCGACTACCTGCCCTCGCTGATGCAGGACGGCCGCGTGGTCTATACCCGCTGGGAGTACACCGACAAGCCGTTGTGGCGCGCTCAATCGCTGTGGACGATGCATCCCGACGGGACGCAGGCCGCCACGTTCTGGGGCAATCAGACGGTCTGGCCGGACCTGCTCAAGGACGCCCGCCAGATTCCTGGCAGCCACCGGGTCATGTTCACCGGCTCGGCCCATCACAACTGGTTTGCCGGCAGCATCGGCATCGTGGACGCGAGGAAGGGACTGAACTTTCCGAACGGCCTGACGAAAGTCACAGCAGAGGTGGAATGGCCCGAGTCGGGCAACGGCCCGGTCGATCCGGTCGAGTCGCCGCGGTATCACACAAGCGGACGCTATGGGGCCTATCAGAATCCCTATCCGCTGAGCGAGAGTGATTTTCTCGTCTCCGCCAATCGCGAGGGGAAGTTCGTCCTCTACCTGATGGATGCGGACGGCAACAAGGAACTCATCTACGAGGGGACGCACAACATCCTGCACGCGATGCCTGTGAAGGCCCGTCCCAGGCCGCCCGTGATCCCGTCCACGGTGCAATGGCCGACGAAGGCCGAGCGGCATCATCCTGCCGGCGGCGTCATATTCAGCAACAACGTGTACCAGAACGCGCCGGCCTCGCTTCGGGACAAGGCGAAGTACCTCCGCATTTTGACGATGGACGCCAAGACGTACAGTTACTGGTACAAACGGCCGTACGCGTCGACCGGCCCGGTCGTGTCAATGGTGTCCTCCGAGGGGGTCAAACGCATCCTTGGCACAGTGCCCATCGAGTCCGATGGGTCCGTCTGCTTCGATGCGCCCTCGGGCAGGTCCCTCTACTTCCAATTGCTCGACGACAAGCATCGTGCCCTGCAAACCATGCGGTCCGTCACCGGCGTGATGCCGGGCGAGACGCGGGGCTGCCTGGGCTGCCATGAGATGCACAGCACCGCTCCGACTGCCGCTGGTCCTGCGATGGCGCTTGCCCGTGTCCCTTCGCGGATCACGCCATCGCCCTGGGGCGACGAATCGATCAGCTACATGCGATTCGTCCAGCC
>CAZDTD010000303.1:0-4336 GCA_964507995.1 uncultured Pirellulales bacterium
TTGATCAGGTGGATGCCCTTGTACTCGGAGAACCGGAACTTGTGCGAGTGCCCGTAGACCACGGCCTTGACCTTGCTCGAAGGCGCAATGATGTCGAACAGGCGTCGGGTATCCAGCAGGTCGATCCGCGGCCTGTGGTGGAAGAACAGGATCGTGGGCCGGTCGTCGCAGGCGTCGAGGAAGTTCTTGAGCCAGGTCCGTTGCGGCCGGCCGAGCAGACCCGCCGCCCGATCCACGACCAGGCTGTCGAGGACGATCAGTCTCATCGGGCCCGCAACCACGGCGGCCACGCACTTGTCCTCGACGGTCATGCCGGCGCCGACGGAGTCGCCAAAGACCTGGGAGAAATCGTCGCGTTTGTCGTGGTTGCCCAGGCCGAGGTAGACAGGCCGTTGCTCGCTGACCGGGGCCAGGAGCGTCTTGAGATTCTCGTACGATTCCGTCTTGCCCCTCAGGCGGGCCAGGTCGCCCGTGATGACGACGCCGTCGGGCGGATTGTACGCGATCTGTCCGGCGACCTCCTGCAGGTTGCGATAGGGATAGAGGCCGCGATAACGATTGTCGGGATCGGGCGCCACGTGTGTGTCGGAGAGGAACGCCCATCGGGTGCATTCATCCCGGTCCTCGCCGAAGGCACGGACCGGACCCAGCGTTGCCACGCCGGCGGCCATCGCCAGGGCGCCCTTGAGGAATTGCCGTCTGTTCAAACCTCGTTCCAAGACATCGTGCATAACTACATCACCCTTCCCCTTGTCGATCGCGGGTCGGTGGGTGAGGATTCCCGGCGGCGCGCCGGCCCCCTCATCCATTTCTCGGGAGGATCATCGGCACAGCAAAGACGGTCCCCCGGTAAAATATAGCGAATTTTCGAGGGGGCGGATGCAGAGGGCCGCGAACACATGGTTTTGCGGTCCTTGCGCGTGGGAGCTTGCGGCACAGTCCGGGAATAACAGGGCTGGCGGTAATTGAGCGAAAGCGGCGAACCGGACCGTGTACCGGCTCCCTGACTCAATTTGGGCTTGTCGCCGCTATGATCGCCAGGAGAAGCCCTCGACCCGACCGTCGAGTTGCGTGTTGCCGGCGACCGCGTGCAGGGTGAACTCGCCGCCCTCGGGGGTGAGCTTGACGCCGATCCAACCCAGCGGCTGGTCGTCGCGGAAGTTGTAGGCTGTCGAAGGCAGGTTGATCAGGTGGATGCCGTCGAGTTCCGAGGATCGGTACTCGTGGGAGTGTCCGTAGACGATGGCCTTGACCTTGCGGATGGGCTTGATGAGGTCGAACAGCCAGAGGACGTCGAACAGGTCGCCGTCGCCGTCGTCGAGCGTGTGGTGGAAGAACAGGATCACCGGCTTGTCGTCGCTGCCGGCCAGGTATTGGGCGAGCCAGGTCCGCTGGGCCTTGCCGAGCAGGCCCGGCGTCTGGTTGGTCGCCAGGAGCGAATCGAGGAGGATGAACCGGACGGGACCCGCCTCGACCGTGACGACGTGCTTGTCCTGGACCGGCTGGGCCTGACCGGGCCGATCCTCGAACGCGTCGAGGAATGTGGCGCGGTTGTCGTGATTGCCGAGGGCCAGGTACAGAGGCCGCTTGCCGACCAGCGGCATGAGCAGCTTCCGCAGGTTCTCGTAGTCGCCCATCTGGCCGGTGAGCCGGGCCAGGTCGCCTGTGACGACCACGCCCTCCGGCAGGTCCGCTGTGAGTTGCCCGACGACCTTCTCCAGATTCCGGTAGGGGTAGAAGCCCCGGTAGTTGTTCTCGATATCGGCCGGGATGTGCGTATCCGACAGGAAGGCCCAATGCGACTGCTTCGAATCGGCCTTGGCGTCGGCCCGACCCTCGCGCGGGCACAGCGCGATGATCCCGCCTGCAGCGGCCAAAGAGACATTGAGGAACCGTCGCCTGGTCATCGCGCTATGGTCGAGAACGTCGGACATACATTCACCCTTTCTATTACTGCCATTCTGTCGTTGTCGAAAGCCTCTCTTGTACCAGAAACCGGCTCTGCGTGCAAAGGCGCCTGGCCGGATTCTTGTGGCACTCGGCGACACGGTCGATTATCGTAGCGCCGTGGGATGCACAACGGCTTTGGTTGGATGGACCTATGGAATTGAATGCATTCGATATCGGGATCTTCGTCGCGTTCATCGCTGTGGTCGTCGGGGTCAGCCTGTTCAAGAGCCGCCGGGAGCGGACCAGCGAGGACTACTTCCTCGCGGGCCGGGGGCTCACCTGGCCGCTCATCGGCCTGTCCATCATCGCAGCCAACATCTCGACCGAGCAGTTCGTCGGCATGAGCGGCCAGGGCGCCGGCAGCGTGGGCCTGGCGGTCAGCAACTGGCAACTGGCCGGCAGCATCGGTATCGTCCTGATCGCATTCACGCTGCTGCCCCGCTTCCTGAAGGCGGGCATCTATACCATGCCCGAGTATCTGGAATATCGCTACAACTCCACGGCCCGGGTCCTCATGGCCCTGACTACAGTGGTCATCTACGTGGTCGTGCTTCTGACCGCGGTGCTCTATTCCGGCGGCCTGACCCTGAACAAGGTGTTCGACATGGACCTGACCAGGGGCATCTGGCTCATCGGGCTGGTTGCCGCGGCCTACACCGTCTGGGGAGGTCTCAAGGCCATCGCCTGGGCCGACCTCTTCCAGGGCGGCGCACTGCTCGTCGGCGGGATCGCCACCTTCTTCCTCGGTCTTCGCGCCTGCGGTGGATGGGAGCAATTCTCCACCGCCAACGCCGAGCGGCTCCACATGGTCCTTCCGGCCGGTCACGAGGCCCTTCCCTGGACGGGCGTGGTCTCCGGCCTGGGGATCGTCATCCTCTACTACTGCGGCCTGAACCAGTTCATCGTGCAGCGCACGCTCGCAGCCAGGACGCTCCGCCAGGGCCAGCTCGGCGTGATCTTCGCCGGCGGTCTGTGGCTGCTCATCCCCTTCGCCATCGTGCTGCCGGGGATCATGTCGTACCAGCTCTACGGCAGCCAGATGAAGACCCCCGATGAGGCGTTTCCCATGCTGATCCGCAACCTGGTTCCCGCCGGCCTGCGTGGGTTCATGTTCGCGGCCATCGCAGGGGCGGTCATCAGCTCCCTGGCCTCCATGCTGAACTCCGCCTCCACGATCCTGACGATGGACATCTACAACCGGCTCTTCGACCGCAACGCACCCCAGAAGCGTCTGCTGCTGCTCGGGCGCGTCACGACAGGGGTCTTCATCGTCGCCGGCTGTCTGCTCGCGCCCCGGCTGGCCGACCCAAAGTTCGGCGGCGTCTTCAACTACATCCAGCAATTCCAGGGCTATATCTGGCCCGGCGTCGTCGCGGCCTTTCTCTTTGGCATGCTGGTCCCCCAGGCCCCCGGCTCGGCCGGCGTGGTCGCTCTGATCTGTGGTCCCGTCTTCTACGGCCTGTTCCAGTGGTTCGCGCCGCAACTGCACTTCCTGATCCAGGTGAGCGTGGTCTTTCAGCTCGTCCTGATGATCATGGGCCTGATCACCTTCCTCAAACCGCTGGAGACGCCCAAGACGTTGCCGGTCCGCGAGGGGATCGATCTGAAGACGACCTGGGATGTGAAACTCGCGGGTGGCGCAGTCCTGGCGGCGGTCGCCGTCTTCTACATTATCTTCTGGTAGGACCGCCGCGAGGCACGATCCGCCAGGAGAATGGGGTCTGACGGAGCAGCGGTACGGAAGTGCCCTGTGATGGGTGAGTAGTACCTGTTCGAGCGTGGAGCGAAACGCGCCTCTTGTCGTGCATGTGAGCGGGAAGCGGCGAGGACAACATCATAGAGAGCTGTGGAGGCTGTGCAATGGAGAACCAACTGTATGTGATCTGGCGGGAACCGCTTCCATCCATCATCGGTCTGATCGCGACGGTGGGACTTGGGATCGTGGTTGACCTGCGCCTCAACGCGATCTTGCAGGTCTTCCGGCGCAATCCGCCGGCCGGCATGACGCCGGAAGACTGGGAAACACTCCTGGAATGGCCCGAAACGTATGGGGGAGCCGTGCACTGGCTTGGATTGCTCGAAAGAATCGGGTTCTTCGTAGCCCTCCGGATGGCTGCGACATCGTTCATCGGGGTCTGGTTGGTCTTCAAGCTCGGCTGCTACTGGGCGGTCTGGCACGGCTTCCTGCGCGGGGCGAACCGCCCGCCTGAGGTGAACGAGACGGGATTCATGGTCCTTCAGAGCCGTCGGGCCAATGCAATGGCGACGGTATGTTGCCTTGGAACGATCGCCAACCTCCTGGTGGCCTTCCTGGGCATGTTGTTCTATGTGCTTGTGATACGTCTGGGCCGATGAGGAGGTGACGGTCTCTGATAGAGGGCTCGGC
>CAZDTD010000304.1:0-4334 GCA_964507995.1 uncultured Pirellulales bacterium
GGATTTGCGACCAGACCTCGGTGCGGCCGTATCGCATTCGGAATCCGTTCTCGGTGAACGTGTTGTAGCTGGTCAGTTTGATCGGGTCCGGCGACAGCATCGACCACAAGTCGTCCAGACGATCCACGCGGTCGGCGGGCAACTCCAGGAGATAGATATCCATCACGACGCTGGAAAAGACCTGCGGCGGGGGCAGTCGGTCATTCGGCGGCGGCGCAAGCTCGCCGATTTTCACCTGCTCCCAGATCTTCTCCTCGGGCTCGGGTTGGGTCCTGCATCCTGCCGACCAGGCGATCAACCCAAGGCCTGCCAACACAGCCAATAGGGTACGAACCATATCCATAATCGTAACCGTCCCGGACTCCGTTGTCAAACATGCGTCGCGGCGCTGCACGGCGGGCTGTCGCTACTGTCTGCGATAGGTCAGGATTGCGGTGTCCGGCCTGTCGGCCAGTTCGATCCGCAGTCCCTTCTCGATCAACTCGCGGCCCATGTGCGATTGCTGATCGCCTGTGTTCAGGTCGGTCACCACGTAGTTCGCCTCCGTCTCCAGGGCCCACAACCGCAGCCTCGCGGATTCGTAGTCGCTCTCGTGACGTCGGAACGCCTGGACGAATCCCTCGCCCGTTTCCGGCCGGTCGAATTGCCACGCCATCCACGCCGTGCTGTCGCGCGTCCACGGTGTCAACGGATAGAAATCTCCATAGTAGTTCGGAGCGATCTGTCGCCACTGGCCGACCAGTCGACGCAAGGCTGCGTAATCCAGATCCTTCAGGCGGACGTCGATCCCGAGCCCGAAACCCTGGCAGGCGTTGCTCCAAAATGCGTAGGGCTCGACCGGGGTTCGGCCGCTGCCGTAGTAGGAGGCGTTGCGGGTGGCGACGGTGCCGGTTCCGTGATAGGGCAGCCACATGGACAGACCGTACGTCATGCACTGATGGCCAATGGCTTCGTAGGCGTAGTCGCTTCGCCACAGCGGCACGGCCCGGCGCATTGTCTCGACGTCGTTACGCCGGCCGCCGCTGGCGCAGGAGTCGATCAGCATCCCCGGATGCCGGCGGCGCAGCTCGTCCCAGTAGGCGAGATAGCCGGTGATGTGCCGGATCTCCGTAATTCCCTTGCGGTCGGGCTCATCTGCGCCGCGCCAGTAGTTCAGCGGGTCCATGTTGAAGTCCTGGCGATACAGGTCGATTCCCTGCTCGGTCAGGAGCCGATCCACATGTTCGGTGAGCCACTGCCTGGCGGCATCGTTGCCGAGATTGAGCAGGCCGCCCTTGGCGCCGCCGAGGATCCATTCCGGATGGTTGTTCGTCAACCACGTGCCGGCGGTCACCCGTTCCGGCTCGAACCAGACGAGGATCTTGACGCCCTTGCTGTGTGCATGGTCGGAAATCGCCCGCAGCCCTCGTGGGAACCTCGCTGTATCCACTTCCCACGTTCCGACGCGGGGCCAGCCGCCGCCGTGATGCACATACCACCCGGCGTCCATCCACCAGTAGTCCAGCTTCATGCCTTCCTCGAGGTAGCGGTCGATGAACAGGATTTGCCTGGCCTCGTTGGCGTCGATCATCTCGTTGTACTGGCGCGAGCTGGCGGCGAAGAGATTCGCAGGGGGCAGAACGCCGTCGGGCTTGGGCATCGAATGCGCCATCATCCAGCGGCACCAGATGTTCTGTGCGACCACCCACCGGCCCTTCCAGAACTGCACCACGATGAGCGGACTGCGGACCTCCTCGCCCGGCAACAGCTTGAACCGGGTTTCCTCCTGGCCGGCCCACAGGTGGAGGCCCTTGGCGCTGTCGCGGACGAACTCGGCCGCCCATTGCCCAGGCCAGCCGACGGCGACGATCATCCCTTCGTTGCCCCATTCGAGGTTGAAGTAGGACCAGTCCGTGTTGGTCGGCCGGCCGCCGGAACCGCCCAGGTGCTTGCTGATGCCCGGTCTCAGGGTCGTCTCCAGCGGGCCGTAATCGTTGCCGTTCGCAGGCGAGCCGACGTTGTGGTGGAGGAGGAACTCGCGGTCGCCTGTGCAGTCGATCCGCGTGTCGAGGGCCTGGATCTTCTCCAGAATCGGAGTATCGGCTGAGCCGGTGTTCTTGAAGTACAGGGTCCATTCTGCGGTGGGGAAGTCGTCGTAGGTCACGAGAACGCAGCGGGCCTGCAGGCCGGTTGCCGAGTCCGTGTACAGCAGGGTGTGTTGAGCCCGCTGCGCATCGAGTCTTTGCATGTCGCGGCTGACGGTCCAGGTTTTCAGCAGATCGCTGAAAGGTTTGCCGTCGTAAACGAACGAGAAGGGGGGCTCCTGGATGGAAATCGCCTTGGGACCCGTCTGGCCGAGGGGCAGGTCCTGGAGTCGGATGACGCTGCCGTCACGGAGTTTCACTGTGGCGTCGGCCCAGAGCGCCTGGTCCCAGCCCCGACCGTCGCCGCCATCCTTGACGCGGATCTCGAATTGCCTGACGCCGTCGAGCGGGACGTCGATTGCCTGTGGCCCATCCTTCAGTCGCAGAACGGGCGTCGTGAGGACCTCCTTGCCGTCGACGAGTACGTGGAATGTCACGGAACCGCTGCCCATCGTCGCGCCGCGCTGCGTGTCGTCGTTGTTCTCCAGGCCGACGTTGGCGATGAATCGCTCCGCCGGCCGGTCGAGTACGACGAGCAGGTGTTTGGTGGAATTGAACGCCAGGCCGTTTGTGTAGGTCTTCTCGCCGATCTGAAAGGGCGTGCCGCGCCAGGACTTCCCTCGCGAGATTCCGTCGGCCGCGTCCTCGAAAAGCATCTCCAAGTGGGAGCGGGGAGCAGACTGCGAATCGGTCACCATCGCATCCATCCACCGATTTCGGAGTTCGAACTCCTCCGGCTGCGGAACCACCGCCTGCGTCCCGACGTTGGCCAGCAGGCCGATCAGAACAGCGCCCGCCCAACCGATTCCCGACATTCCGTTGCTTTTGCGAGTTCCGCACGCGTTCATAGGCTCGATCTCCTTAAAGTCGCTCGATCTTGCATTGTGCGTAGTGTACTGTTGTTTGGGGGAATCCTCAACCGGCGTGGTGAAACTCCTGCCGATGGGCCGCATTCTTTCTTTGTTCTGTAACTCAAGTTTTGACAATGAGCTATGGCTCTTCCGGCGACCACGACGCGGGTGTTTGCCGAGATAGGGGTTGAAACCTTGCGGTTTGTTTGAAATACTTTTGGCAGGGGAGAGTGTGAAATCTGGGGGTGTCCTATGCGTATGCATTTGGTGTTTTTGTTGCTTTTGTTGATATCTCTGATGATGGGCACGAGCGGCTGTCTGGCGATTGCCGTCGGGGCCGGCGCCGCGGGGACCGTCGCCTATATAGCCGGCGACATGGATACGGAAGAGCCCTATTCCATCGAGGAAACATACGTCGCCTCGAGGCAGGCTGCCGACAAGCTGGGCCTCAACGTCATCGAGGGCGAATCCGGGAAGGATGCGCTGTCGGCTCGCGTGGTCGCGCGGGACGTGGCGGATAAGCGAATCTCTATCCGTCTGAAAGCCATCAACAGCAGCTCGACGAAACTTTCGATTCGCGTCGGCACGTTCGGGGACGACACGAAGACCCATTTGATCTACAACACGATCCGCGAGAACCTCAAGGCGATGAACGTCAAGCCGGCGGAACAACCGCAGGTACAGGAACCGCAAGCGGCGCAAGAACCACAGCCCGCGCAAGAACCACAGCAGGCCCAGGAAGCCCAACCGCCTCAGACGCCGCAGGCCGAGATGCCGGAGGAGTCCCAAGCGCCGCAGGAATCACAGGAACAGCAAGAGCCGACGCCGACTGTTTCGTCGCCTGCGACCGAATGATGGAAGTGTTGCCGGCTCGATTCGGTGACCGCTATTTCACGCCGAGGGGCAGCGACCGTCCGCAACGTGGACACGAGACGCTGTTGTCCTGGAAATTCGGTGGGATCTTGAGTTTCAAGCCGCATGGGCACGTCAGGAACGCAAAGCCGTTCACCCGCCGCATGATGTCGCCGATCTGGTGAATCTGCCTTTGAGCCTTCTCTTCCCCGCCGGTATCCGTCCGTCCCTGGCGAATCCCCACCTGCTCCTCGTTGAGAGCCGAGGCCGGCACGACGCTCTTCGAATGAGTCACCGCGGTATAGGCCTGGGAGTAGTCTCGGAAAGAGGCGCCCTGCGCCATGCTTCGCAGGATGCGGATTCGCTCCGAGATGGGCGGATGCGTGCTGGTCAGGTCGGACAACGTCCTCCTGCCGCGTTTCTTGAACGGATTGGCGAAGTACATGGGGGCGGTGACCTTGTTGGCTGTCGCCAACTGCGGCGAGGGATCGTTGGCGATCTTCTCCAG
>CAZDTD010000305.1:0-4328 GCA_964507995.1 uncultured Pirellulales bacterium
AAATACATGTGGTCGTCGGATCTGTGGGTGATGTCTCTGTATTCGAACATGAAGTTTCTTGTATCGGTGTCTACCGATCCGACAGGCTTGGTGAGCGTTATAGATCCGCCTCGCAACGACGACGCAAGTATCGGAAGTGGGAGATTGTATGCGGCATGTGTACCCCGGTATCTGTGGTGATTCCCTCAGTTGCAGTTTCTCTGAAGACCACGATATTGCGCCTGCTTCCGGTTCGGATACGAACGTGACGGCAATTCCGTGCCGCCACGGCGGACAGCGTGACGATCGCTCCTCGCACGGCGAATGAGCGGAACGAGTCAATGAATCGGCAGAGTGAGAATGGCGGCATGAAGTGGCAGGAATACAGCACCGAATTCAAGATTCCCGAAAAGCGGTATCGCATCGGCGAACTGGTTCGCAACAGCCCCTTCTCCCGCCAGACGATTCACAACTACACCGTCATGGGACTGATCCGCGAAGTGGAGTGGACCGAGGGCGGCCATCGGCTCTATGACGAGTCCGTGTTCGAGCAGTTGTCGCGGATCGTGGAGCTCAGAAAGACCAAGAGCCTCGCCCAGATCCGGCATCTCCTCAGGGACGAGGAGAGCAAGGTTCAGGCCGCCCGCTCCGGCGCGGACCCTCGGAGATAAGTCGGAATTGATGTGTCGACGCTTGCGTCGGCCGGATGAACAAACAACTCGCCTCGTGGCGATTCACAGAAGACCGAAAGGATCAAGGATGATACACACGGCTTCGTTTTCAAACAGTCTTCCCTGTAGTCCCCTCCCCTTCTTGTCTCGCCCTTCGAGTTTCTCCAGCTCGCGTTCCCCGCTCATCAAGATCCTGATCTCTCCCCCCTCGGGTCCCGCTTCGGATCGGACGCGTGTCGCGGCCTCGCTGTCGTGCCTTTCGTGACCTCCCAGAACCACGATTGAGGGAATACAGATGGATCTGCTGTCGCTCATTCCGGACAATATTGTCGAGGTGCTTGTCGAAATCCTGCGGTTCACGGAGCTGCGCCGCCGGATCCTGTACGACAACATCCACCACGTCGATGCGCCCGCCTTCATTCCCCAGGACATGCCCGTCCGGGAGTTCGCCGACGTGCTGACCGATGCCGTCGCGGAGCATCTGCACAGCCACCGGCTCTTGTTCCGGGACACGCGGAACGTCGCGTTCGGTCCGAACGGATCGGCGAGAATTCGCCCGGTGGCCGACGCGCAGGCGCACGCGCTGCTCCAGAAGAGCCGCGATGAGTACATGGAATTGCAGGTAAACAAGCTGCTGGAGAACGCGCTGAACCGCAAGGTGGCGGCGGAGCTCCTTCGGCAGAAGTGCGGCGTCGGCCCCGATGCAGCGGGCTGGCACGTCGATATGACGCTCATGGGCGATGGCCCATTTGAGAACTCGTCCACGCATTGCGATACAGCGGAGTAAGACAGAGGAGGCGTTTTACGGCGGGTATGGAAAATCATGCACTCAACTTGCAGCAGACGCCGGACCCGTGCCGGCCTTCGGCGACCGTGTTGGCGATCACCAGTGGCAAGGGCGGCGTCGGCAAGACCAACATCGCGGCCAACCTCGCCATTTGCCTGGCCAATCAGAACCGACGCGTGCTCCTGCTCGACGCGGATCTGTCATTGGGCAACCTCGACCTCGTGATGAACCTCCGGAGCAAGTACAACATCTCGCACGTGATTAGCGGACGCAAGCGGATCGAGGAGATCATCCAGCAGGGACCGAAGGGATTGCAGGTCATCTGCGGCGCCTCGGGACTCGACCGCCTCGCGGACATCAGCGAATGCGAGCAACACCGTCTGCTCGAACACCTCGCCCGCCTCCAGCAGGAGACGGATACGATCGTGATCGACACGGCTGCCGGCATCTCCAACTCCGTCATCGGTTTTTGCCTGGCGGCCGACCATGTCCTCGTGGTGACGACGCCGGAAGCCTCGGCGATGGCCGATGCCTACGGCGTCATCAAGGTCATGGTCCGGAAAAAATACGACCGGCCCATGAGCCTGATCGTGAACATGGCCCACAGCCCAGCCGAGGGCAAGCAGGTCTATCAGCGAATGGCGGATGTCACTCGCAAGTTTCTCCAGACGAATCTCTACTACGCGGGCGCCCTGCTCAAGGATGAGCGGTTGTGCGCCGCGGTCCGAGCCCGCAAGCCCGTGGTTCTCGCCTATCCCAAGGCGCAGATCAGTTCCTCGTTCGCGACGCTGGCGGCGCGGATCGGGGGCTCCCGACGCCGCGACGGACTGGAGGGTAATTTCTTCCAAAGGGTGTTGCGGTGGTTGAATTGACTCAAGTCGGCGGGCATTACGCCGATAATCAAACATATGGCCTCGTATGCCCACAGGCACGGCAGGCCCGATGAACAAGGATGGACGAATGGTGAGCAAGGTGGCAACCCAGGCACCCACGGATTCATGCGTCGCACGCAACGGAGGCGATCTGTGAAGACACAAACAGCGAAGGCCAAGAGCAAGCTGAGCATCGAGCAGATCTGGGGCCAATTCCACGAAACCCATGACAACCGGCACCGTAATCTGCTGATGGAACACTATCGCGATCTGGTGCGGTACGCGGCCGAGAGGCTCCATGCCAAGCTGCCCGACAAGGTCGAAGTCGACGATCTCATCAGCGCCGGCACGTTCGGCCTGATGGACGCGATCGACGCCTACGATCCGGCGCGCGGCGTGAAGTTCGAGACCTACTGTGCCCCACGCATCAAAGGGTCGATCCTCGACGAGCTGCGCAGCATGGATTGGGTGCCCCGGCTGGTCCGCGCGCGAGCCCACCAGTTGGCCAAGGCCACGCACTCCCTCGAAATGCACCTCGGCCGCAAGCCCAACGAGCAGGAGCTGGCGAGCGAGCTGAACATGGACATCGACGAGTTCACCCGCCTGCAACGCGACGCCAATGCGGCAAGCCTCGTGTCGCTTAACAACAAGTGCGGAGACGCCGAAGGCGAAAAGGACGTCTATGAAATCGACGTCATCCGCGATCACCGCAGCGAGGACCCCCTGCTCGAAGCGCAAAAGCGAGACCTCAAGAGCCTGCTCACGAAAGGTCTCACCCGCGCCGAACGTCTCATCATCGTGCTCTACTACTATGAGGAGATGACGATGAAGGAGATCGGTGCGACGCTTGATCTGTCCGAGTCACGCGTATCCCAGATGCACTCGTCCATCGTGGCCCGGCTCAAGGCCCAGATGAACACCCGCAAAAAGGAATTTGCCGTCGAGTAGTCGACGGCCCACCTGTTACTTCACCGGTTCGAACATCGCCACGAAGCCGCCGCCGGCGTTCATGGCTACAACCAAAGTTGCGCCGCCTCGCACGACAGCGTTTGTACGCGAGAAATCATCCGGCCGGTTTGGATTGTCGGCCAACTGCACGCTGGCGTATTCCGCCCGCCCCAGGAAGGCCAGATCCAGTTTGTACGACTTCGCCGCCCCGCCGTTGATGATTCCCACGAACCACTTCTCGCCGCTGCGTCGGGCGATGGCCGCCAGCTCGCCGATCTTGCTGCCCGGCAGAACCACTGTCTCGTCCCAGACCGACGGGATCGCCTTGAGCACATCGACCGCCTGCGTCTTCAAGTAGACCTCCGGCTTGTCCGCGTAGAACATCACAGGCGACGTATAACAAACCGCAGTCGCCAACTGCAGAGCGAACGTCGTGCCCTTGAGCATCTCGGGGTTCAGCGTACACGGCGTAAAGTCCCCATGTCCCGCGACGAAACGCGTGAACGGCAGCGACGCGTAGTGCCCCGCCGGCAGCGCCGACCACTTGTTGTACTCCAGGCCCCGCACGCCCTCGCGCGTCATCTCGTGCGGATACCGCCTGGGCTCCCCCGTCGGCTTGTTCGCCCCGTGGAAGTCGATCATGAGCTGCGCGACCGCGGCGTCCTCCAACACATCCGTATAAAAATCGATCATCGCCTTCGCCTCGGAGTCCATGTAGTCGATTTTGACGCCAGCAACCCCGGCCGCCTTGCAACGCCGGAAGAACTCCCGACGGCTCGTCGGATCGTCGAGCCCTCCCATCTCAATGCCCTCGGTCTTCCCGGTCTTCCACCGCTTCCACACCCAGATCCCCACCTTCTTATCCGATGCGTACCGCGTCAGCTCGCCCAGCAACGCCCACTTGTCCCTGCCCGGCTTGACCCACGTCTCCTCCCAGCCCGCGTCCACCAGGTAGTACTCGAACCCGAAGTCCGACGCATAGTCCACCCAGCCCACCTGGCGGTCGTAGGCGACACTGTCCCAATTGCCCATCGTGCCGGACCACCAGTGCCAGAACCCGCGTCCCGGCCG
>CAZDTD010000306.1:0-4302 GCA_964507995.1 uncultured Pirellulales bacterium
CTCCAATATAACGCCTGTGACAGAGGCGAACAAGCCTGAACCGAGACAAAATCCATCGACAGAGCGGTCCGCCCGCGATAGCATGGACAGGCGGCTGGGGAGTCGCCCCGGCTGCCCATCTTGTACCTTTTGACGAGGCTGTTATCGTATGGCCGAGGCCATTGTATTGTTGAGTGGAGGACTGGATTCGGCGACGACGCTGGCCATCGCCCACAGGGAAGGCTACGCGTGCCGCGCCTTAAGTTTCCGTTATGGCCAGCGGCATGGTCGGGAGATCGACGCCGCCCGGCGGGTGGCCCGGTCGCTCGGCACGGTCGAACATCGGCTCATCGACATCGACCTGGGCGCTCTCGGCGGCTCGGCTCTCACCGATTCGCAGATCGATGTGCCCAAGGACCGGGCCGACTTGGGCGAGGGCGGAGCGATTCCGCCGACCTATGTGCCGGCGAGGAACACGATCTTCCTGAGCTACGCGCTGGCGTGGGCGGAGGTGCTGGGCGTCTTCGACATCTTCATCGGCGTCAACTCGACCGATTACAGCGGCTACCCCGACTGCCGGGCGGAGTTCATCGCGGCGTTCGAGGCGATGGCCAATCTCGCCACGGCGGCCGCCGTGCAGGGCAAAGGGCGATACCGAATCCGTACCCCGATCCTTCACATGAGCAAGGCCGAGATCATCCGGACAGGCACACAACTGGGTGTGGATTATTCCCTGACGCACAGTTGCTACGACCCCGACCCGCAGGGCCGAAGCTGTGGACGCTGTGATTCGTGCCGACTGAGGCTCAAGGGCTTTGCCGAGGCCGGACTCCAGGACCCGATCCAATACGCTCCGCAGGGGTGACCGTGTACTTATGCGTGTAACCGAGATATTCCATTCCTTGCAGGGCGAGGGGCTGCTGGTCGGCACGCCGAGCGTCTTCGTTCGGCTGGCGGGTTGCCCGTTGCGCTGTCGATGGTGCGACACCGCCTATTCCTGGGACTACACAGCGGGCGAAGAGCTGGACGTCGCTCGGATTGTGGAACAGGTCGGTCAATGGGCGTGCGCGTCTGTCGTCCTGACGGGCGGCGAGCCCTTGGTGGGGCCCGACGGCACGGTCCGGCCGGGATTCGTGGACCTGACCGGCCGGCTCAAGGCCCTCGGGATGCACATTACCATCGAGACGTCGGGGCCTCTCTTTGTCCCTGGCCTGGCGTGCGACCTGCTGAGCATCAGCCCGAAACTCGGCAATTCGAACGCGTTGGCGTTGCACCAGTCGCCCGGCTGCGACCCGGAGGTGCTGTGTCGGCTGATCGCGACTTATCCCTGCCAGCTCAAGTTCGTCATCGAATCATCGCGGGACATCGACGAGGTCCGAGAACTCCTCCGGAAGCTGCCTGCGGTCGATCCGACGCGGGTTCTGTTCATGCCGCAGGCCAGGACGCGAGAGGAGCTGCTGATGAGGGCTCCGATGGTCGCGGAATTGTGCCGGGAAACCGGTTTTCGCTTCTGCGGCCGCCTGCACGTCTTTCTCTGGGGCAACGAGCGGGGCCGATAGGGCGAATCCGCCTTCTTGCAGGAGAATCGCAAGAATCACAGTTGACAACCCGTCGGTCATCGGCGATACTCAACATCAGCCGCAGGGGCTTGGGTGGCCGAATTGCTGTCCAGCGACTTCTGTGGCTGAGCACGATTCAGGAAAATCGCGCGGGTGGCGGAACTGGCAGACGCGCTACTTTGAGGTGGTAGTGCCCGTAAGGGCTTGGAGGTTCGAATCCTCTCCCGCGCATTCCTCGGTACCTTCCCACGAATCTATAGAGAGCATCCGAATCAGCGTCTATGTCACGAGCGGACAGTTTTCACAGAGTGACATTCCCCTCTTGACGCTCGTGACATACATGTGGTATAATCGCAAACCTGAAAGTTGGGGGCTTGCTCTGGCTTGTGTGTAACTCTCGCTGGATGGTTGACCAGATCGTGAGAGAATCGTGTGTGGAAGTGTTGTTTCTTGGAGGTTGGGAAATGGGTAAACTTGTGTATGTAATGTTGGCATTGGTGAACTTGTTGGGCATCTGCGCGTCGGCAAATGCCGCCGTGCTCGGTTTCGACGACATCAGCACTTTCCCGGATTCGACAGATGTGGATGTGCCGGACGGCTACGGCGGGTTGAACTGGGACAATTTCAATGTGTTGTACGAGACTTGCCACCCCGGCAGCGGCTATGAGTACGGCACGGTTTCGAAATCCTATGTAGCTTTCAACGCGTTTGCGGATCCGACTTGGGTGACCTCGGACACGACCTTTGACTTCAACGGAGCGTATCTCACCTCTGCGTGGGACGACCAGAACGTTCGGGTGCTGGGTTGCCTCGGTGGAGAGCTTAAGTACGATGTGACCGTGCCCATCGTGACGACAGGGCCCACCTGGTATGACTTCAACTTCATGGGGATTGACACCCTCAATTTCATCTCCAGTGTCAGCCATTTTGCGATGGATAACTTCACGTACAACCAGACGACGACCGTTCCGGTGCCCGGCGCCATTCTGCTTGGCACGCTTGGCGCCGGCCTTGTCGGATATCTCCGGCGTCGCCGCGCTCTGTAATAAAGGTTTCTCCCCTGTTTTGCAGCAATCACGGGGTCGTGGCTCTCCACGGCCCCGTGCCATTTCCGGTCCGTCTGCCCCGATCATGGTCCCATACCTGCTCTGCTCGCGGTGGATGCCGGATGAGATCTCTGCGTCGCACCCTTTCGAATCGTTTTGTTGGTATTGGTGGCGTTTTTGCCTGCGGGATGTGTACAATACGGCGATGGATTTGAACTGCGGATGTCGGCTGATGCGTAGAAGGCTGCGGCGGATCGCGGTTGCAATGGATTGGATGCAGGACGCCCGGTGTTGGGGTTATGAAAGTCATAAGCGTTCGGAATATCAACAAGAGATTCGGCAGGGTGCATGCTGTCTGCGACTTGAGCTTCGAGGTCGAGGAGGGCACGTGTTTCGGCTTGCTGGGCCCCAACGGGGCGGGCAAGACGACCGTGATGAAAATGCTCTACGGCCGGAGCAGCCGGGGGGCGGACGACGGCGGGACGATCCGCGTCTTTGGCTACGACCCCGCGTGCGATGAGCTGGCCATCAAGTACCTGTCGGGAGTGGTCTCGCAGGAGAACAACCTCGACGATGAGCTGGACGTCGTCCAGAACCTGATGATCTATTCGAAATTCTATGGTCTGCCCGCGTCGGTGGCGAAGGAGCGGATCAAGGTCCTGCTCGACTTCCTCGAACTGTCCGAGAAAGCGAAATCGCGGATGCGCGAGCTCTCCGGCGGCATGCAGCGGAGACTTGTCATCGCCCGGGCGCTGCTGAACAACCCGAAGCTGCTGGTCCTGGACGAGCCGACGACTGGCCTGGACCCGCAGGTCCGCCACCTGATCTGGGACAAACTGCGTCAGCTCCGGGCCCAGGGCACGACGATCCTGCTGACCACTCACTACCTGGAAGAGGCCTTTCAGATCTGTGATACGGTCCTGATCATGGACAAGGGCCGCCGGGTCCTGGAGAACGACCCGCGGAGCCTGCTGAGAGACAACATCGAAGCGTACGTGCTGGAGGTGCCGGTCGCCAGCGGCGTGCCGGCGATCGACGAGGCCGGTTTGCCGGTTGGAGTCCGCCTGGATCGCACCGACGGAACACTGCGGTTCTACGCCGGGCAGATCGAGCCGCTCAAGACGGTGGTCGAGCAGCTCTCCGGCAATCAATACTTCATCAGGCAATCGACCCTGGAGGACGTGTTCCTCAAGGCGACGGGGAGGGCACTCAATGAAAAGCAGTAGCCCGAGGGCCTATCCGTCGCTTGCGCAAAGGCTGTTCAGCGTGTGGTATCGGCACATGCGCGTGTACACGAAGAATCTGGTGAGCAACGGGCTGCCGCCGTTCCTGGAGCCGTTGCTGTTTCTGATGGGCGTCGGACTGGGCTTGGGCAAGCGGATCATGGGTCCCATGGACGGCCTGCCGTACATCGATTTTCTCGGCACCGGCCTGTTGGTCACCGCCGCGATGTTCACCTCGGCCTACGAGTGCACCTTCGGCACCTTCATCCGGCTGGAATTCGAGAAGGTGTACGACGGGATGCTGGCCGCTCCGATCACGGTGAACAATCTGATCGTGGGCGAGATCCTCTGGGCCGGCACGAAGGGCCTGTTCTTTACGTTCGCGGTTCTGTGCGTGCTGATGGTGTTCGGGATCATCGAGCTGCCGGCGGGGCTCCTGACTCCTCTGGTCGGCTTCCTTACGGGCGTGATGTTCGCGACGCTGTCCCTGTGGGT
>CAZDTD010000307.1:0-4301 GCA_964507995.1 uncultured Pirellulales bacterium
CAACGTAGGAGTACGTGACGTAGACCTTCACCCGACGGCCGTCGACCTGGCCTTCCGCCAGAAGGTCCCGCGTCTGCTGGCGGTGCCACTGGAAAGTCAGCGGGACGCTGGCGGAGATGCCCTTCGGCAGCAGCTCCAGACCTGTGAATTCCCCGGCGGACTCCAGTTCATATCGCGTGGCGAACATCCTTCGGTCGAAAGCGACCTCCTGACCGCCCAGGCGCATGACCCCCGTGTACGTGAAATACGAATCCTTTCCCGCAATGTCCTGATTCGCCTGGCGGTAATCGGCGAACAAACGCGTCGTTGGATCGATCGTGTATGGGCCGCGGGCCGTCGGCAAGACGAACTGCATTTGGGTCGAAAGGGCCACCGGGATCTTGACATCCGTCCCAGGCAATGCGAGCTCGGCAACATGCTCGACCGTCTCGGTCCGCACGGACAGCATATCCAGAACCACCGTGAGCCCGCGGAAGTCGACCGTCATCTGCATCTGGGCCGAGGCGGGCGTCAGGCGGATCTCCGGGGAACTGATCTGGGCCTCTTGGCCGTCGATGGAGGCCGCCAGCGTACAGGTGCACCAGGCGCCTTCGGCGCCCTGTGTGAAGGCGTAGGAAACCACGCCCAAGTCCTGCTGTTTGGGATAGACACACCAAGCGATCCCCTCGTACTGCCAGCTATCCGGGAGGTTCTCGATCAGATCGTCCTTCTCACGTTCGTCCATCGTGTAGATGTGATAGTAGAGATCGTTCGACCAAAACCGGTGGACAGGCAGCGCATCCAGCGGTTGGGAACCCGGTTTGAAGGCGTAGAACGCGATGCACTCGTAGTTCCAGACATCGGAGAATTCCCGCTGGACCGTCAGGGACTCTTGTTCGTCAATGGTCCAGAAGTGCGAGTTTAAGATGGGCGACCAGAACCGATACACTGGAAACACGTTGTCCAAGATGGGCTCATAGTAGGCATAGTACGCAGTCTCCTGGTACGTCCAGTCATAGGGCCACACGTCGACGATGTGGTCCCGCTCGGTCCCGAAGAGCGTGTAGAAGTCTCTCTTCAGGAGCGACGACCAGAACCGGTACACCGGCCCAAGGCCGCGGAATTCATAGGCGCCCAGATCAACCGTGGCCCCGAATTGACGCGGATAGTCGTCAAAGTCCGTCCCGTCAGAGGAAGGAGCATAGCAGGGATCGCCCACATCGATGCACGGCGAATCCGGCGACAACCGATAGTCGTCGTACGTCGGCCCGGTGAACACCGGATCGCTGTCGATATTTCCGTCCGACCAGGTGAGGGCGCAGTCGAGTTCCGCGTACGCGCTGTCCCGACCCCCTTCGACATCGCAATACTCCACCGTCGCAACGCCCCCTTTGACGCTGCCCAGATCGTAACGCGCCATGTACAACGCCGACCCTCGACCGGCCACGTTTCGCCAGAGGATGCTGTGGCTGACGAGCGGGCAGGCGTTTCCTTTGCCGGCGACCGCGCCGCCCTGCCCGGCCTCATTGGCCACGAAGGTGCAGTTGACAATCTGCGACGAGCCCTCATACAGGTTGTGTACGCCGCCGCCCAGGCCAACCGCCGTGTTGCTCATCAGCAGACAATTGCTCACAACGGTGTCGGCCTCATAGTTCAGAATCGCGCCGCCGTCCTGGGATGCGGTGTTCGCCGTAAACGTGCATCCGTCGATCCGGGCCGCGATGTCGCGAACGTACAGGGCTCCCCCGGAGCCCCCGGCGACATTGGCCGTGAAGATGCACCGGCTCACGCTCAACTCGCGGGCCAATTCTGGATGGGCAGCAAAGCTGGCATAGATGGCCGCACCGTCGGTCGCCGTATTCTCCTCGAAAACACACCGCTCGACCGTCAAACGGGAATCGTGGCTGACCAAGGCGCCGCGGCGGTTCGAAACGAAGGTGCAGCCCTTCAGCTCGACATCGCTCGTCTCACAGAAGACGGCCCCCCGGTCCGCCGACAGGCACTTGTTCTCCGTGAACGTACATCCCAGGAGCCACACCTGACTCTGGCGGCAGCAGATGGCGCTGCCCCATCGAACGGCGCTCTCGTTCGAGAACGTGCAGTTGTACGCGCGGAACTCGCCCCCTTCGCACAGCACGGCTCCGCCGCTCATGGAGCCGTAACCATTGGCGATCGTCACCCCTTCGAGATCGAGCCGGGGATTCGCCCCTGCGATCACATCGAACGCACGATACATGTCGGACTCAGTGCCCTCGCAGTCGATGATCGTCGCAGCCACAACTGCCGGATCGTTCGGATCCACGCTCCGCACCGTCACGGCCTTGGATGTGATGTATATCTCGCGGTTGTCGTCGCCGGTGTAAGTGCCCTGCTCGACCACGATCACGTCGCCGTCGGCAGCCGCATCGACCGCAGACTTGATAGAACGGTATTCCGCGTGGCTGCTTTCGCCGACGCGAATTGTCTTGGCCTGAATCGCCTGACCAGCCAAAAGAACACAGGCAAGTATGGCCATACCCGCTCTACAGATGCGCCATTCCATATAATAACCTCTTCCAGAGACAATGAACCAATGATCTCTATCGGCATACATTATACCCATCTTAACATACGCCCACCCATTGTTTTTTGTGCATTTTGACGCATATGTGCATAGAAACCCCTGCCGTCCACCCCCATGTTCTTCAGTTGTGGACGTCTCGGCTTGAAGTCAAGCCAATATGCAGATATGGCGTGTTTTCTCGGACGCGGTGCGCAGTGGCAGGCGAGGCCAAGAGAGTCAGAACCAGTTCGTGGCCGCACCCACATTGCCGGATCGGCGAAGGACGCCAATGACGGGGATTCGCCCGCATCAGCGATAGACAATCCCGCCGTCGATGAGCGGCGACTGCCCGGTCATGTAGTCCGAGTCGGGCCCGGCCAGATACGAGACGAGAGCAGCCACGTCCTCCGGCGTCTCCGCGCGGCCCAGTGCAATCCCTGCGACATACTTGTCGTAGGTCGCCCCTTTCGGAGCCCCAGTCAACCTCGAAAAACGCTCATCGATTTCGACCCACATGTCCGTGCCGACAACGCCCGGACAGTAGGCATTTACGGTAATGCCGTCGCTGGCGTATTCGAGCGCCGCAGCCTGGGTCAGACCTCGGATCGCGAACTTGGTTGCGGAATACACCCCCAGCATGGCGAAACCATTGTGCCCGGCAATCGACGAGGCGTTGATGATCTTGCCCCTCTGCCCGCGGGCTTTGAATTTCTTGGCCGCAGCCTGAATGCCCCAGAGTACGCCCTGGACGTTCACTCGAAAGATCGTCTCGACCTCCTCCGGCGTAACCTCGGCCAGAGGCTGGACTTGCGCGATCCCTGCGTTGTTGACCATAATGTCGAAGCCCCCCAATTCCTTCTCGGCATGGTCAACAGACGCATAGACTTGGTCGCGGTCCGCCACATCCGCCGCAAAAACCGTGACCTTGCGCCCCAGCGACTTCACCTCCCTGGCGACGGAGTCCATCTTCTCCTTCTTGAGGTCAACAATCGCAATGTTTGCACCATCCTTCGCCAACCGCAGCACGATGCCCCGACCGATTCCCTGGGCGCCGCCGGTAACCAACGCGACTTTTCCTTCGATAGTCATTGTTCGTTCTCCTTTCCACGCGCACTCTTTCGAAAGACTCATGATCCAACCGGACAACGGGCGTCATGGCGACACCTCGCAAGATGGATTCAAAACCATCCTGGCGAGATTACGGCACCAGTATCCACACGGGTTCAGACAATCCCGAAAGATCCAGTGGCCCCGACCACCGGCGCATATCAAAGTTGCGACCGATCATTCGGCCGATGAATTGAATGGTGGCGACGGGCAAGGATCGATTATCGCGTTTGCTTGGCAATGCGCGGACCGCCTGCGACCGGAGCCGTGCGTTTCATGAGCATTCTCGCGATCCAGCCCTTCTTGTACTTCACGGAGACATACCCAACAATCGACATGACAATCGCGCCGAGCGCATCGACGATCAGATCGTTCATTGTGTTGGTGAGGGCCGCCCTGCCGATGAGCGACTGACCATTCTCCAGGGCGAACTTCTGCATGTTGAGCCCGAGCAGACCATCGAGGGTGAATTCGTAAAACTCCCATACGACGCCCATCGCCACTGCGAAACAAAACGCGAAGACCGCCACGAAAACGGGGCTCAGGCTGATCCGGACCTTCTGGGCATCGTTCAGGAGCGTGATCACGGAGAAACTCAGCGCCCCGAGCATCAGTCCGCTCAGGCCGTGGAGGATCAGGTCCCAATGGGGGATGCGGTAGTAGAAATTCCGGA
>CAZDTD010000308.1:0-4300 GCA_964507995.1 uncultured Pirellulales bacterium
TTCTTCTCTGCGGCGTTCGGACACCCCAGGTCCAGGTACAGTTCGAGCTGCTTGGTGTGCTGAAGACGCCCCTTCATATCATCGAAACTCAGGAATAGCATCTTGGCTTCCTCCTGAGGGTAGGCGCACAACTCCTCGTTCAGACGGCCCCGATGCGCCAGGGCGCGATTGATATCGAAGACGCCGGAACGGGTGAAATCCCCTCGACCCCGCATGCGATGCGCCAAGGCAATCACCCGATCCCAATCCGCCTGGCGGGCATAGTAGTTCAAGGTTCGCTCGTCGCGGATGTGATTCCGAGAAAACGCCAGGCACAGCACAGCCGTTACCGCCACCACGAGTGTTCGCACGACAATCCCGAGACGGCCGCCGGTTCCCCGCCAGGCGGCCTGCCTGTCGTCTTTTTTTGCACGCTTCGCGCGTCTTCCCAACGACGACAGGGCCCAACCTGCGGACACCAACAGAACGACGCCCGGCAGGAAAGCATACAGAACCACGGTCAGCACGGTCGTCAGGGTGGAGAATTCGTTCCTGTGGCCCCTATCCCAGAACGTGCCGATGGTGTAGATCGCCCAAGGCTGGAGATCGAAGAGCCATCGGCCCAGTACGAAGGCCCCGCCGCAGGCAAGAGCCGCCTGGAACGCCGCAACCATTGCCCTTCGATGCAGTATCGATTCAATCAGACATATGGCACAGGCGAAGACGAAAGCCCATCCGCCGGCCAGGTAGTATGCCGCCGCAAAAAGGGCCAGAAACACCCCTGCCCTCGCCGTCAACGTGCTCTTGGGGATGGCGATGTAAAGGACCGTCATCCAGGCCGACAAGCTCATCGCCAGGAGCATCGCCAGCGGGTCCTCATAGCGATTGTAGATCATCAACGCAAGGATCGCCGGAATCCAGGCCAGGTCGGAAACAGGCGAATCCGTTTGGAGTTCCGCGTTTACGCGGGTCGAACTGGTCTTCCCGCCTGAAGGCGGAACTCCGAATGATCGCACGGTAGCGGTAGGGTGCGTACCACGCACCCTTGTTGACGAATAGAGACCCGCTTCGCCTTTTTCCGACTCGGCCCGGATCGAGCGAAACAGATGCCGCAGTCCGACGAATAGCACGCACAATACGACCACGATCGCCAAGGCTCCCAGCGAGGGGCTGCGATACATCTGTGCCAGCAACGCAGCCAGCGCATTCAGGGCCCCGCCGGGAGTGCGGAACGCGGTTTGCAGAAATGAGCCTTCCCACGAGAACACCGGGTAGGCGGTGAACACGCCGAAGCCATAGTAGAGCAGGTGCGTCTGAATCCCCTTCCAGACGTAGACGAGAAGCCCCAGGAAGACGACCGCAACCAGCCCGGGTTCCACCCCTCGGCGGCCTATTCGCCTCTCACCGGCCTTCTTCATGCATTCCTCGTCTTCCCAATCCCCGCCTTCTCCTCGGAGTCGCCGAGCACCCGGAAATCCACACGGACGGCGCGCCGACGCCGAGTATAGTGCCACAGGCTCGCGGTCGGCAAGAAAAACGTGGGGCCAACCGAGCGTACAATAGCCAATTTGGGTATTGCAGGTCGGCCGCCTGTACGATAAACTAACTGATCTGAGGATTGTTGGGTATTCGCCTTTGTGGCGCCAACAGGTAGCAGACCACAGGGCAGGAAGGCAGGGTCTGGATTGTATGGTAGCTCGACACATCGAAGCATCACCTTGTAACAATTCTGAAGGAGGACTGTCATGAGTAAACGATTCTCTCACGCAATTGCGCTGGTCTTGGTCTTGAGCCTGGCCAGCGGTGCCTGGGCCGATATGATCGGCCGCTGGACATTTGAAAATCCAGACAATCTTGGCGCCGACCGAAGCGGAAGGGGCAACAACGGCACCGTCGAAGGCGACGCCACCTTCTCGAGCGATTCCCGCATCGGCTCGGGCGCCCTGCTGCTCGACGGCACGGACGATTACATCCGCGTCGGACTCGGCAAGGACAACATGCTGACCAACTGGACGAAGAACCTGACCATCGCGGCCTGGGCCAAACCCCAGGACCTGACTCGAGAGTGGAACTGCTTCTTCGGCCATACGACCCAGAACAACGGCGTCAAATTCGAGTTCCGAACGAACGTCTTTCGGTTCACGACCCTGGGCGTCATGGACTACGAAACCGCCACGACGGCCGTCGGCGGCGAGTGGTCGCACGTCGCCGTGACATTCAACGAGGCCGGCAATCTGGTGATCTTCTACCTCAACGGCCAGGAAGCGGGCCGCGTCACCGGCGGCTCGCCTGCCACGCCCGCGACGGGAAACTATAACATCGGCTACGGCGGATACTCCGTGGCAGAGCAATTCCAGGGCCTGCTCGACGACGTTCGCATCTACGACGAGGTCTTGTCCGACATCCAGATCCAGGCGATCATGCCGGGCGACGCGGGCATCAGCCTGGACCCGACCCCCTCAGATGGGACGACGGATGTGCTTCGCGATACGCCCCTGGGCTGGACCGCAGGCGAGTTCGCCGCCACGCACGACGTGTACCTCGGGACATCGTTCGACGACGTCAACGACGCCACCGCGACCGACCCGAAGGGCGTCCTCGTCAGCCAGGGCCAGGCGGATGCAACCTACGTCTCGGACAGCCCGCTCGAATACGGCCAGACCTACTACTGGCGGGTCGATGAGGTCAACGATGCGCCCGATTACACCGTCTTCAAGGGCAGTGTCTGGAGTTTCACCGTCGAGCCGTATGCCTATCCGATCACCAGCGTGACGGCCGAGGCCTCCGCCGCACAGGCCACCTCGCCTGCCGAGCGGACAATCGACGGGTCCGGACTCGACGATCTGGACCAGCATGGCACCGACATGAAAACCATGTGGATCAGTCCCACCGGTTTCCCCGCCTGGATCCAGTACACATTCGACAAGGTGTACAAGCTCCACGAGATGTGGGTCTGGAACGGCAACTCGGAACTCGAACTCCTCATGGGCTTCGGGGCCAAGGACGTCGTGGTCGAGTATTCCGCCGACGGCGAGACCTGGACTTCGTTGGAGAACGTGCCCGAGTTCGCAAAGGGAACCGCCCTGGCCACGTACACCGCGAACAACATCATCGATCTCGGCGGCGCCATGGCGAAATCCGTCAGACTGACGATCAACGACAACTGGGGAACCAGCGCGATGGTCAGCATCAGCGAGGTACGGTTCTTCTATGTCCCGGTGCAGGCGTTCGAGTCCCAGCCGCAAGTCGGCGCCACAGGCGTCAGCGTCGAAACCGACCTGACCTGGCGACCGGGCCGCGAGGCGACCTCGCACGTCGTCTACCTCGGCACGGACAGCAACGCCGTCGCGGATGGTGTCGTCGCAGGCGAGACGATAACCGACCGGGTCTACACCCCCGCCGATCTGATGTTCGCAACCGAGTACTTCTGGAAGGTGGATGAAGTCGGCGACACCGGCACGTACGCCGGCGACGTCTGGAGCTTCACGACCGAGGAGTTCGCGGTCGTCGATGACTTCGAGAGCTACACGGACGATATGGACGCCGAAGAGGCGGTCTTCCAGACCTGGACCGACGGTTACGACGACGACACCAACGGCTCCATCGTCGGGATCGATCCCGCCGTGGAAGGCACCTTCTGCGAGACCACCATCGTACACGGCGGCGGTCAGTCCATGCCGCTCTTCTACGACAACTCGGGACAGGCCGCCTATGCCGAAACCAAGCGGACCTTCGACGACGCACAGGACTGGACCGCCCGCGGCATCAAGAGCCTCTCGCTCTTCTTCAACGGCGCTGCGGGAAACACCGGCCAACTGTACGTGAAGATCAACAACACAAAAGTGGCCTACGACGGCCTGGCAACCGATATCGCCGAGGCGATGTGGCTGCCCTGGAACATCGATCTGTCCACAGTCGGCAACGTCGGCAACATCAAATCGCTGACGATCGGCGTCGAGGGCGCTGGAGCCGCGGGGACTTTGTACATCGACGACATCCGCCTGTACCCGCGGACTCCGGAATACGTCGTGCCGACCCAGCCCGACACGGCCAACCTTGTGGCCCTTTACACCTTCGACGGCAACCTGAACGACTCGGCGGGCTCCCATCACGGGACGGCCCTCGGCAACGCCGCGGTCGGAACCGATCCGACGCGGGGTCAGGTCCTGTCTCTGGACGGCACCGGCGACGCGGTGGACGTGGCCTACAGCGCGGACCTGAATCCTGAGGCGTTCACCGCGAGCTTCTGGGCCTATCCGGACGCCGCCGGCACGGGCCATCGTTCGCCGCTCACTTCCCGCGACGACAGTCCCCAGAGGGG
>CAZDTD010000309.1:0-4281 GCA_964507995.1 uncultured Pirellulales bacterium
GCCCCGCGTGGCAGGCCGTGATGGAACTGGGTGAGATGGGCATGTCCCCCTGGGGCCGGATCGACCGAATCGCAGGACAGCCGGAGTTCCCCGATCTATACTGCGGTTACGAACTCGTCGCCGGCGTGCTGGGCAAGATGAACGTTCCGCCGGATTTCGAGTCCGATGTGAGTCTGCGATACACGCACCGCCGCGACCGCGATACGGAGATCTACTTCGTAGCCAACCCAACCGACCAGCCGGTCATCGCGCAATGCTCGTTCCGAGCGACAAACAAACGCCCCGAACTCTGGGACCCTGTCACAGGCACCATTCGCGAGTGTGACAGATTCGAAAAGAACGGCAAGGTCACGCGGATGCAGTTGTCACTGGAACCCTCCGGCTCGGTGTTCGTGGTATTCGCCAGGAAGCCGCTCGGCAGGAGGATCGCAGTCCGCAAGCCATCAATGGGTCTGCCCATGCAATTCGAGATTGCGAGCCCATGGGAAGTCCGGTTCGAGGGCACATCGCAGAAAATCGTTCTGGACGAACTCGCCGATCTGTCGAGACATCCAAACCCGGGCGTGAAGTACTTCAGCGGTCTGGCGACGTACCGGACGACCTTCACACTGGATGCGCGTGTAGGGTGCGTATCACGCACCGAAACCAAATCCGGTTCGACAGAGGTGGTGCGTGGTACGCACCCTACTGACGACCGGCGTCTGTCAGACCCACAGAGGTGGCTGCTGGACCTGGGCCGGGTGGAGGTCATGGCACAAGTGACGCTCAACGGCAAGGATCTGGGTGTCCTGTGGAAAATGCCCTATCAAATGGAGATCACGGAGGCGGTCCGGCCGGGCGAGAACGTGCTGGAGGTCACCGTCGCGAACCTCTGGCCAAACCGACTGATCGGCGACCAATTCCTCCCGCCGGAGAAGCAGACAACCTGGGCCACCTGGAATCCCTACACAAAGGACTCCCCCCTGCTCGAATCCGGCCTGCTGGGTCCTGTTTGCTGCAAAACCATCGGAGACAATGACGACAGTCGCTGAGGCTCAGCTCGCGCCAATGATCCCGATGGGCTGGGTCGTCTTCCAGCGACCTCGCGTGAAATCGGGAAAGTCCACGGGAGCGCTTCGATTGGCGACGGATTTCTCGCTCAGTTCCGTGATACAGCTCCACGCCGCAGCGTCGTAGACGTCGATATCCGGCTCTGCACCGGTTTGCAGGGCCCGGATCAGGCGGTGAATCGTGAGCCAGTCAGCGCCGCCGTGACCGCCGTGAGCGAGGGCCTCTTCGCCGGAGGACTTCCAGAGTGGGTGCTCGTATTGCTTGTAATACTCGTCCATCGGTTCCCACGTCTCGGCCTTGGGACTTTTGCCCTCGATGTAGATTTGGTCGAGGGTCGCGGAGTAGATGCCCTTGGTGCCCTGCACGCGGTAGATGAGATCGTACGGCCGGGGCAGCTTCGTGTCGTAGTACAGCGTGATCGTCTGGCCGTTGACGGTGCGGATGAGGCTCGTGTTGATGTCGGCGCCGGGATTGCCCCGGGTCCCATCGGCGCTCATCGAGACGAGGTAGTCGAAGCGGTTGCCGCGGTTGATGTCCATCCACTGGGCGACCGGGCCGATGGCGTGCGTCGGGTAGCTGTTGCCCGTCTGGACGAGCGGGTCGGCCGAGCGCGGCGCGCCGGGACCGATTTTCAGATAGTAGTGCTGGTATCCTGCTTCGCAGTGGCGAAGCTCGCCGAACAGGCCTTTTCGCAGCATGTGGTGGACCAGCATCGCGTTGCGGAAGTAGCAGCAGTTCTCCAGGATGACGCAGTGCTTCTTCGTCTTCTCGGCAGTTTCGACCAACTCCCAACAGCCCTCGACCGTCTCGGCGGCCGGGACTTCCGTGGCGGCGTGCTTGCCTGCGTTCATGGCCGCAACGCAGATGGGCACATGCCACTTCCAAGGCCGGACCGCGTTAATGACTAAGTCGAGATCCTCACCTTCGCACAGACGCTGGAAGTCGGTCTCGGCCCGGGTGTAAGCGTTGGGTTTGAGTTGTCCCGCGGCGGTCACCATGTCCTGCGCCTTGGCGACGCGGTCCTCAATGATGTCGCAGACCGCCTTGACCTGGACGCCTTTGATCCTCAGCAGGAGTTCCAGAAGCCATCTTCCCCGGTTGCCGACGCCCACCAGTCCGACGCGGACAGTCTCTATCGCCGGTTGCTCGACTTGAGCCGCGAGAGATGCCCCGCCGGCAGCCCACGCCGTCAGACCTGCGGTTCCGATTCTCAAGAAATCCCTGCGGTCATATCGTTCGGTCATGACCTTTCTCTCCTGCATAAATGTCACTGGGTTGAACTCGCCAACTGAATTTCGAGGCGGACGGGTCCGATCAGGCCCGAACGAGTCGAGCCGCGATAACGGGTCGGGATGGTCAGGTAGTGGTTCGCCAGCGTGTTGTAGACCAGGATCTCGATCCGGTTCTCGCCGGCTTTGACCTGCCCGGAAATATCCACAACCCAGGGCGGCGTTACCCGGATACCGGCCACTCGACCATTCACTCGCACCTCAGCCGTCGCGGCGACGTCGCCCAGATTCAGCAGAACCCGATCCCCTGCCTGCTCCGGCGTCAGCGTCACAGTCCTGCGGTACCAGGCGCCGCCCGAGTAACACTCCAGGGCGCTGCCCTGCGACCAGTCGCCGGCCGGCATCCGACCCGGGCCGCATTCGAGTTCGACCGGCTCGGGTATCGTCGCCCCGCCGGAGAAGCCTCGCTGCTGCTCGATCCGAAGGGCGACCTTCGCCATGCCGGAGATCGGTTGCGACGCGGTCACGCGATATCGCACGAGGCCGTCCACCGACCCGCCCTGCTTCTCGACCTGCATCGGCACGCCGTCGGCCCAGGCCTGCAATACGCCGTGACAGCGAACGGTCATCGCACGCAATCCCGGCGCTGCGACGAAGCGATACCAGCCGACGGGCTTGGCCTCATCGCTGTGAACATCGAACGGCACGACGCCGGGCCGGTCGTACCAGCTCATCGCCAGCGGCGTGCGTTCCTTCTCGGAAAAGGGCAGATCGGGCCTACTTTGAGAGGGAAAAATCTCCGTCTTCGATTTTTCCCTCTCAAACTCCGGTCGCGAGTCGCAAGTATTGTCCTGTCCATTCTTCAACGAAATCGAACCCCGACGCGCAGCGGCGCTTTGCGCCGAGGGAGATTTCGTTGAAGAATATAGGCCCGATCTGTCCTTTTCCGCCTCCGGCGCGCCGAGCCGCTCAAGGACGAAGTGCCCACGTCCGGCATTGTCGTAGCGAAGCAGCACCGGATTGCTTCCGACCCGGAGCGAGACAACCTCCTCCGATTGCCGCAAGACCCGACCGTTGACGCAGACGGCAGCCGGTTTGAGACCTCCGACAATCACCTTGGCCTGCACATCCTTCTCGACGACGGCGCACGTCCACAGGTAGTACCGGGCGCCCGCGTCTTCTTTCACGTAGAGCGTTTCATTCAGCCCGTCCTGGGGCTTGCCCAGGCAGAGGAAATCGTCGGTGACATTCTCTTTCAGACCGTGGTAGCCCTGATGTCCCGGGTCCCCTTCGACGCCCCACCGCCAGGAGAACGCATAGGGCGTCCACGAATACTGTTTGCCTCCAATCTCCACGGGAACCGCAGGGTCCACGCGCGTCATCGTCGCCAGCTTCTCCTCCAGCGCAGCGGCGTCAACATCCTGAGGCAGCGGTCCGAGCTTCCAGAATCGCTGGCCGAAACCATGCGTAGCACGAGACCAGCGGGAGTCATCGAGATTCGCAGTCTGCCAGGCAGGGTTGGGCTCCTGCTCTTCGGCATAGCGGAAGATTCTCGCCTCCGGCCCGATCACCGTCTGCTCGACGGGCAGTCGGAAATCGCCCCAGCGATTGTCCAGCGTCGGTTTGAGTTCGAATTCCCAGGGACCGTCGAGCGCTATGGATTCCATCTGCCGTTCGCCGGTCACGTCGAGATCGGCGGGCTCGGCCTGGCCCCGACTGAAGACGATCACCTGGGCCTCGTAGTCTTCCAAGGGCATACGGACCGTCGTTCCGTCGGCATTCTGCGACACCACGCACAGCAGGCGAGTCCCACCGGTCCACGGGTCCCACAATTCCGGACGGCCCTGGGCCCTGAAAACACATTCGGAGCCCTTCGCGGCGCCCATCACCATGAACACGTCGCGATCGCCGACCTTGCGATGCAGCGACATGACCGGGGACGCGGACTGCACGTGCCGGCCGACGAGCCGCTCGATCTGGGCCGGGACTTCCTCCGGCTTGC
>CAZDTD010000310.1:0-4251 GCA_964507995.1 uncultured Pirellulales bacterium
GCGCGGTGAAGTACGAGATACACGGCCGATTGCTCCTGTTCGCGAATTGCCACTGTCCGGATTGTCGCAAGTTCACCGGCTCGGCCTTCTCCTCGGTTCTGGTGACAGAGTCCGAAGGGTTCAAGATCGTTTGCGGCGAGGACAATCTCCTCCCGTATCAATCCTCGCCCGGCAAGCGTCGCAGTTTCTGCAAGACCTGCGGTTGCCACATCTTCTCACTCGCTGAACACAGGCCGGGCATGGTCTTCGTCCGAGCGGGCTCCCTGGACGATGACCCACAGATGCGACCGCAATGCCACATCTGGACCAGCGCGAAGGCCCCCTGGCACGAGATCTGCGACTCGATCCCCCAGTACCCGGAAGGCTTGCCTCAAAAATGAAGGCCTACATGGAATTGGTAATGCCGTCCCTGGAATTGTATATGCGTCAAGTGTCAAGAATTGACCCCGTAGACCACATTGTTCGCATGAAAGATGGAGATGGAGAAGGCAAGAGACTATAAAGCCAATGACTATGTGCGCGCATTTCGGTGTCTCATCATCGCGCCCCATCACCGGCGCATGCTCCAGGCGCACTATCATGCGCCTGACCGAACGCTCACCGCGACGCAGATGGCAAAGGCTGTGGGGTACCCCAATTTCGGTAGTGCCAACCTTCACTACGGGCGACTCGGACGAATCATTGGAGAAGCTCTCAGTTGGACGCCGCTGCCCGACCCAATTGTCGGTGTGCTTGCCGAGTTCGAGAAGCCGAAGCGTGAGTGGAATTGGATCATGCGTTCTACGGTCGCCCTCGCGCTGGAGCAACTTGGCTGGGTGGAGAATGAACTGCCGACAATTCCGGAGGAGGTAGATATGACGACGCCGCTCTACGAGGGCGCCGTCAGGAGAATTGCCGTCAATGCCTACGAGCGGAGCAGCGTGGCACGCGAGAAGTGCATCCTGCACTACGGATGCCGCTGCAAGGCGTGTGGACTCGATCTCGGCGAGAAGTACGGCAAGATAGCACAGGGACTCATTCACGTTCACCACCTGCGCCAACTGGCAGGAGTGGATGCTGAGTACGAGGTTGACCCGGTTCAAGATCTGTGCCCAGTCTGTCCGACATGCCATGCCGTCATCCACAGTCGAACACCTGCGCTCACGGTCGAAGAAGTCGCGGCGATGATCGAGGAAGCCCAGGGAAGCGGCACCAGGCGTTGATCTTCTTGAGCAGCAGGTCATGTTTTGGCCGAGGATCTGCATGGTTCGGATTTCCGCGTTTACGCGGGTCTGAGCCGCCTGAAGGCGGAACTCCAAACCTCGCAACAATGGTCTGCACGCGTGATCCGATGCTCCGACGCAACTCGCTTAGCGCGGCCTGTCTGGCTCGATAAAATACGTCCATGACTGCGAACACGACCAAGCTTCCGGATGGCCTGGAGGCACAGATCAAGGACGCTTTGACGCCGCTGTGCCCGGAGGCTGTGATTCTCTTCGGCTCTCACGCTTGGGGACAGCCGACCCAAGAGAGCGACATCGATCTCTATGTCGTGACGCGGGACGATTTCCTGCCGACCACCTGGCGTCAGAAGCGGGATATCGTTCGGTGCGTATCGAACCGGATTCTGGACTTGAGGATTCAGTACGCCATCGACCTGCTCGTGCATACCAAACCCATGCATCGGAAATTCATCGAGACCGACAGCAGCTTCGCCCGCCAGATCATGGAAGAGGGAGTCCGCCTGCTATGAAGAGGGCGAGCAGCCAATGGCTGGAGTCGGCGGAGATGGACCTCGGAAGCATCGAGCAGATTCTCTATGAACGAATCCGCCGAATACTGGGAGCGAGGCGATGAGCGATACAGTCGCCGTCAGGCGTCGATCTTCTTGAGAAGCGATGGGCGTGTTTGGGCCGATGGTTTACATGGTCCGATGGCCTTGCGGGACGGTACGGATTCCCTGGAGACGGGCCCAAAAAGCCGAACATTTCCTGTTGACGTATAGTATCAGTATTGGTATTATTTTGATATGATGGATGTGGAGAAGATCGTTGCCCGCATGCGGGAGAATCCGAAGGGCATACGCTTTGCGGACCTGTGCAAGGTCTGCGACCATTTCTTCGGATCGCCGCGTCAGGGAGGAACCAGTCATCGCATCTATCGGATGCCTTGGCAGGGCGATCCGAGAGTCAACATCCAGAACGACAAGGGAAAGGCGAAAGCCTATCAGGTGAGGCAGGTTCTTGCCGCGATTGAGAGGTTGGAACGTGAACGAGCAGAAGGTGCTTAACGAATATACCTATCGTGTGACCTGGTCGGATGAGGACAGCCAATGTGTGGGTCTGTGTGCGGAGTTCCCGAGCCTCAGTTGGCTGGACGCCACGCCCGAGCGGGCCCTCCGCGGAATCCGCAGGGTGGTGGCACAGGTCATCAAGGATATGCGGTCCAACGGCGAGTCTGTGCCGGAGCCGATCAGCCGGCGTCGCTACAGCGGCAAGTTCATGGTCCGCGTGCCCCCGGAAATCCACCGCAAGCTCGCCCTCGAAGCTGCGGAAGAGGATATCAGTCTGAACCGGCTGATCAGTGCGAAGCTATCTTCTTGAGCAGCCAGGCCATGTTTTGGCCGAGGGTTTGCATGGTTTGCAGGCCCTCTTCGTCCTGCTCGACGTCGCCTTTGGCCAGGCCGAGGCCCATGTTCCAGTAGCTTGAGCCGGGGACGATCATCTGGCCGATCAGGAAGAAGTGGTTGATCGAGTCGAAGGCGTGGATGAAACCGGCCCGGCGGGCCGCGATCACGGCGGCGCCGACCTTGCGCCGGAGCAAGTCGCCGTTGGCCCGGGTGACGTAACCGGCGCGGTCGATCAGGGCCTTGGTCTCCGCGGTGATGTCCGCGAAATAGACGGGCGAGGCCAGGATGATCCCGTCGGCGGCGATCATCTTGGCGATGCAATCATTGACGATGTCGCCCTCGACGGCGCATCGCTGGTTCTTGTTCTTATGGCACTGGCCGCAGGCGGTGCAGCCGCGGATGGTCTGGCCGGCGAGCTGGACCAGTTCCGTCTCGATGCCCTCTTTCTCAAGCTCGGCAAAGACCCGCCGGACCAGGATGGCGGTGTTGCCGTCCTTGCGGGCACTGCCGTTGAATGCGACGACCTTCATGGGATATTCCCCTTCGTAGTGCCATGAATGCGACTGAAACTGAGAGGAATGCTAATCGATTCGGGCGCCGCCTGCAAGCAGTTTGTTGCACTCCGGTAGGGCGGGGTGCATGACCGCCCTTGCGACCTCCATCGGCCGTGCAGTCTTGTTGTTTGGAGTTCCGCCTTCAGGCGGGTCAGGACGGTCCGAACGGCCTTGAGAACCCCGAGGTTTCAGCGGAGGCGGCGGCTACGCCGCAGGACCATGAAACCCGCCTGAAGGCGGAACTCCGAACAGATATCGTCCGCCACGCTGTCTTGGCTGGGAGACATCGAACGATCCTGCGCCCGCACACAAACGGACATGCACCCTACGAGTTCACTTCCACCGTCAGTTGCGTAACTCCGTCATCCGCAAGAGTTTACGATCCTCGGAGAGGTGGCGGTCACGGAGGAACAAGGCGTCTCGATTGTGCCAGAGGATCGAGGCCGCATGGTCGAGGCTGTATCTTTCGAGGTGCTTTCTCAAATCGGACCAGCGGGACCGGCAGCATTGGCAGATGTCGTGCTTCTTGTCATACCACCACAGCTCGAACCCGTCGAAGGCCGGGCAGGCGTCGTCCTTCACGGCCAGGACCCCATCGCAGTACAGGAGTTGTTTGATTTGCACTGGGTCGCTTACGTTGATCCGTTTCATGGCTCAATCCTCCATGATGAATCTGCACATCCATGCCTTCGTCTATGGAAGGCATTCACCGGCTGCTGAGTAACGCTCGATCCGGCTTCGAGGCCCGGCGCTATGGCGTTCTCATATGAATAAGGTCGTTTGAAGAGACAATGTTTCACGCCCACCTCGCGAAATTTGTGCAAAATCGTTCGAAGTTCTGCACCGCGACGACCATGTTTCCTTCGGAACAGAGGAAAGATAACGCCCACGGCGTCATTTCGAACGCTCCAAACGGGGTTTGGGCCCCGAATTCCGCGTTCGGCCCTGCAATAAACGATGGGGGCCTGCGACCAACCTAATGTGGCCGGTTTGACGGCTTGAAACAGTCCAAAGAGGGTTGGTTTGGTTAAGTTAAAGGAGCAGAACTATGATTCTCAGATGGGCAAAATATGGTGTGATGGGTGTGGT
>CAZDTD010000311.1:0-4248 GCA_964507995.1 uncultured Pirellulales bacterium
GACCCGATGGCAGGGAACGATCAATGGGATCGGGTTGGAGGCCATGACGCCCCCGACCGCACGAGCCGCGCCGGGCGAGCCGACCTGTTTGGCCAGATTGCTGTAAGTCCTTGTCTGGCCAAAAGGTATGGCTCGGCAGGCATTCAGGACCCTGCGGGCGAACGATGTGGCATGGTCCAGCAGAATGGGCGGATTGACGCTGAAATCGACGTTTTCACCGTTGAAATAGGCGATGATTCGCTCCTGGATGTTCGGGAGCCAGCCTGGATCGAACCGGAAACTGCCGTCGGAGGGGTCCAAGCCCAGGAGCAATCGGCGTTTGACCACCTCCGCATCCGGCGCAGGCAGGCAGGTCCGACGCACGGCGTCGCCTTCGCCTGCCAGGCCGAAATAGCCCCATTTCGTCTGAAGAATCACATACTGCAACACTTGAAAGCTCCTCATTCTCGGTCCATGCCAGGATAGCATCACTGAGCAATTGCAGTCAACGGGCCTGCGGGAATCGGGGACGCGGATGTTGTGCGTGGTTCGGAGTTGCGACTTCAGGCGGCTGGGGGCCGCGTAAACGCGGAACTCCGAACGGGCGGTTGCGGCAGGGGCGTCAATATTACAGCCGGGTGGTGAAATTCGTTGACGAATTCAGGCAATTGTGCTAAGAAAGAGAGTTTTTACAAAGCCGGGCTCATGGTATGTCGCTGGATGAACTGAGAAAACGCATAGACGAAATCGACACGCACCTTGTCGAGCTGCTCAACGAACGGGCGCGCGTCGTCGTGGAAATCGGCAGGCTCAAGACGCAGGCCGAGCGACCCATCTATGCGCCGGACCGCGAGAAGGAGGTCCTGGACAAAGTCGTCAAGGCCAACAAGGGGCCTCTGCCCGACCGGACGCTGGCGGCGATCTGGCGGGAGATGATGAGCGGCTCGTTCATCCTGGAGAAGCGACCTCGGATCGCATACCTGGGCCCGGGGGGCAGCTTCAGCCATACGGCGGCCCTGCTGAAATTCGGGCGGAGCGTTGAATACGAACCGCTGGCGGATATCCGCTGCATTTTCGATGAGATCTGCAAGGGCCACTGCGATCTGGGGATCGTCCCTGTCGAAAACTCCACTGGCGGCGGTGTGATCGAGACACTCGATGCCCTGATCGACACGGATGTGAAGATCTGTGCCGAGGTGTTGATGACGATCCATCACAATCTGTTGGCCAACTGTACGCTGGAGGAGGTCGAGAAGGTCTATTCGAAGCCGGAGGTGTTTGCGCAGTGTCGCAACTGGCTGGCCTCGACGTTCAAGGAGACCAACACCATTGCGGTGGCTTCGTCGGCCAAGGCAGCCCAGATGGCTGCGGAGGAGTCCTATGCGGCGGCCATCGGCTCGATCACGGCAGCGGAGATGTACGGGCTGAACGTCGTCTGCGAGAGCATCGAGGACATCGCCAACAACGTGACGCGGTTCCTCGTCGTCAGCCGCGAGGACGCCAGGCCGACCGGAGAAGACAAGACCTCCATCGTATTCAGCACTGCCCACAAGGCCGGCGCCTTGGCCGACGTGCTGGAGACATTCAAGAAATACAATATCAACTTGACCAACATCGAGTCCAGGCCGAGCAAGAAGCGCGAATGGGAGTACCATTTCGTGATGGACTTTCTTGGCCACCGGACCGAGGAACGCGTGCGGAGCGGGCTCGAAGAAGCCCGGCAGCACTGTCTGCAGTTGTCGATTCTCGGGAGTTTCCCCCGAGCGAAGGACGTGCTGTAGAAGGCTGGGCATTGGAAGGAGTTCTGCAAAATGGGAATATATGCCTAATTCCCATTTTGCAGAACTCAGATTGTGCAGATTGTGAAGGATACAGGAGAAGACCATGAGAAAACCGTTTGTAGCCGGCAACTGGAAGATGAACACGGACAGCCACTCCAGCGTGGAGTTGGCACAGGCAGTGGCGAACGGCGCCTCGGGCCTGGCCGGCGACAAGGTCAACGTGGCCCTGATTCCGCCGTTCGTGTACTTGCAGTCGGTTGTGAAGGCCGTCAAGTCCACTGGGGTTTCGGTTGGCGCCCAGGACCTTTATTTCGAGGCGAAAGGGGCCTTCACGGGCGAGATCAGTCCGGCGATGCTCAAGGACGTCGGTTGCAACTACGTTCTGTGCGGGCACTCCGAGCGCCGTCACGTCATCGGCGAGTCGGATGAGCTCGTGGGCAAGAAAGTGACCGCCGCCATCGGTGGGGGGCTGCTGCCCATCCTCTGCGTTGGCGAGCTGCTTGCGGAGCGGGATGCCGGGCAGATGGAAGCCGTGGTCGCACGCCAGCTCAAAGCCGGCTTGGCCGGCCTGAGCGTCGACAAGATGCATGCCGTGACGATTGCCTACGAGCCGGTCTGGGCGATTGGGACCGGTCGGACCGCCACGCCGCAGCAGGCGCAGGAGGTGCACGTGTTCATTCGCCGGTTCCTGGCCGGGATGTTCAATGAGAAGCTGGCTGCGGAAATCCGAATCCAGTACGGCGGCTCGGCCAACGCCGGAAACGCCAAGGACCTGATGGCTCAGGCCGATGTGGATGGTCTCCTCGTCGGCGGCGCCAGCCTGAAGGCCGAGGACTTCGTGAAGATCATCCAGGCGGCCGCCTGACGGTGTTCGTTTGGATTGAATCGCGTATAATCGACAAGGCCGCCGGTTCGGGCGGGTCTGACTGACGGGTTTGTTTTGAGGCTTTCTATGACATTCTTACCGCTGTTGGCAGTTGGCGTTGTGATGAAGCTCGTGGCTGTTCTGTTTGTGATCGTCTCGATCGTTCTGATCCTGGTGATCCTGATCCAGAAGGGCCGGGGCGGCGGACTGAGCGGGGCGTTCGGCGGCGGCATGGCCAGCGGCCTGCTCGGCTCGAAGACCGGCGATTTCCTCACGTGGGTTACCATCGGCTTGGTCGTCGTGTTCCTGGGCCTTGCGGTCCTGATGGCCAAGTTTTTCCGGCCGAGCGTGAGCGAGTACGGTGTTGAGACGCCGGCTGCGGCGGCCAGTCAGCCGGCCGAGTCGACGTCGGCCCAGCCTGCGACGACGACCGAGCAACCGGCCCCTGTGGCTGAGCCCGGCGCTGCGCAGCAGGGAGCGGCTCAACCTGCGGCTGTCTCTGCGACGACGGAGCCTGCCCTGCAGCAACCGGCCGATGGCAACGGGGTCCAATAGGCCTGGCGTCGCGGTTTCGGCGCGACGACCGACCGGGGCGGCCCGCCGGCGGTTGATCCTCGCAGGGGTCTGCGCTGGGGGTGAGTCCCGATTGATGTCGTTGAATGCGCCCTGTTGCAGACCGCAGCATCGGGGCATGACGGCCGGGATGATATGGTTTTGCGGCGTACCATCTTTGAAGAGTGAACGACGATGTTGAACAGCATGACGGGATACGGCGAGGCGAACGGTGAACTGGACGGCGTCTCCTATGCCGTCGAGATCAAGACCGTCAACAACCGCTACCTCAAGACGATCATCAAGCTGCCGGAAGGGGCCACATTCCTCGAAGAGGATATCGACAAGGCGTTGCGAAAGCGCCTGTCTCGCGGCACGGTGAATTGCGTGCTTCGAATCAAGGGCATCTCCGCCGGGGCGTTGTTCGACATCGACGAAGCGGCTCTCGCGGCCATCGTGTCGCGGCTCAAGGGGATCAGTTCCTCGTTGGGCGTGACGGGGACGATCGACTTGGCCGGCCTGCTGGAGCTGCCCGGGATCGTCCAGTCCGTGCAGCCGGACGAGGAGCAAAGCGCCAAGATCAGAGAATTCGTGCTTCGCCTGATGGGGGAGGCCCTGGACAAGCTCCAGCGGATGCGGGAGGTGGAAGGCGGCTTCCTCCGGGCGGATCTCGAGAAGCACTGCGATATCATGATCCAGGAGCTGGAGACCATTCGCCAGCGCAGCGGCTCGGTGGTCGTGGAGTACGCCAAGCGGCTTCGACGCCGCGTGGAAGAGTTACTGGCGGAGGCCAAGCTCAAACTGGACGAGCAGACCCTGGCGCGGGAAGTCGCCATCCTGGCTGACCGGTCGGATATCTCGGAGGAGATTGCCCGGCTGGACGCCCACCTCCAGCAGTTTCACCAGATCTGCGAAACGGATGGGCAGGCGGGCCGACGGCTGGATTTCCTCAGCCAGGAGATGCTTCGCGAGGCGAATACCGTGGCCAGCAAGGCCGGCGACGCCACCATCGCCAAGTCCGTCGTGGACATCAAGTGCTGCATCGAGCGTCTCAAGGAACAGATCCAGAAC
>CAZDTD010000312.1:0-4243 GCA_964507995.1 uncultured Pirellulales bacterium
CCAAAGTGCTTCACGACGAATTCCGCATATCGGCAGAATCCCTCGATCGCCTCGGCCGAGCGGGGCCTGTCACCATCGTCGTAGAAACCGTTCGCGTAGTCGAGGATGAGCAGCACGTTCAGCCCCTCAGCGGCCGCCCTGCGAACGTACGTATCGAACTGCCCCGGCATGGCGAGCTTGCCCTTCTGACGCTCGACCGAGCCCCAGCCCACTTCGTCCCGAATCGAGACGATGCCCGCCTGCTGGATGCTCTCGATGTTCCGGTCGAGGACTCCCTTGCCCTGGCTGAAGTGCGTGCACGCGCCAACGATGAACCGATCCGCCTGCGGCGCCGACCCGGCCCGCACGAGGGCCACGTCAGCAAGGCATACGATAGAAACAAGCGACAGCAAGACGAAACGGCATTTTCGCGTCATAGGTCCTCCTTGCCCATATCCATTCCACCATCCATCGATCCGGCCGCAGGGCAACATCCCGGCGGACGATCTGCGAAGACAACGCCTTCCGGCGCCGCTGCGAATCACGGAATTCACTCGATGGGTTCATCGAAACCGTACAGCCGGATGGACGGGGGGGTGTCTTTCCGTTCCATGGGCCGGCATTCGCGGGCGCCGGTCGTATAATAGATCAACCGAACGTTCCTCGCAATCAGTTCGTCAAGTGTCTGTTGCGAGATGCCGGGCTCCAGGCCGGGCTCGAAGAGGAAATTCTTCGGACACAGGTGTGCCCCGGCACCGACGCTCTGGGAGAAGTAGCCCGTCAAAACGATGGGCTCGGTTGTCAATCCCTCAATCCGCGTGCTCTCGAACTGGACCGACGTGGGCGAGGTCCAGTCCCAACTCCAGCGGCTATAGAACCGCGTACAGACTGAGACGCCGGTGTTGGGATCATCGAGCGAACACTCCTGGATTTCATCGCTCACCATGGGCTCCCACGGCGGATAGAGTCTCACACTCGCGTTCTCATCCGTCCAGCCGTCGTTGGCGTCGATACAGACCGGTTCCTCGTACACGACCTCCACGTCGATGCGGAACTCATCGAGCGTCACCACGGGATCGGACACGGTCGCGTCGAACATCGACGAGGCTTGCAGCCCGTACGTTCGAGGATTGCTCAGATCGGCAAACCGCCAACTGTCCGTCAGAACAAACGAGTCGTACTCGAACTGGCGAGGCGTGTAGCTATGCGAAGCGTCAGTCAACGACGCCAGACTGCCGACGACCTGTCGGACCTCGCCGTCGGCGACGTACTCGATCGACACTTCGTCGTAGAGGCACTCTTTTAGATTCTCGTCGCTGAGCCACGTACTCCTCGGCACGAGCGTCCAGCGGGACTTGAGCCGGTGATTCGTGAAGACGTTCCCGCCGCGGCCCTGGAGCGTCCAGTAGGTCTTCGTCTGGCCGAGCAAAAGCGGCGTGTCATACCCCGCGTCGTCAGCCTGAGGAATCTCGCGAATCTGCTTGATGACCAGTTCGTCCTCGGGCGAGGTCTTTTTGAACTCGAAGTCCAGGACGATATCCTGCTTCTGCGTTTCCTTGCAGTACAGATCGGCCGCGACCACGAGCAGGTCATACAGCTCGACATACTCGGCCTGCCATTCGAGGACCGTGTCCTCCCGCAGCGGGACGAGACTGGAACGCTGCACGACCTCCACCCACGGATCGGAGCCCCAGATTTCGATCTTGACCTCCTCGGGCGCCGCGTCCATCGGCGGATTCGTCACAGAGACCGCCCCCTTCTGGGAGACGATGCTGGCCGACCAACTCGCATTCCGCGTCCGCTCCAGCGTGGCGACCCCGTTGGCCAGCTCGATCTCATCGGGGAACGAATGGTGTACGAGCAGGGCCATGCCCACCTCGGCCTCGTTCACGCCGTGCTTGAGCCGCTCTAAGAAGGCGTTGTCGTTGTAGAAACTGGCGAAGACCTTGCGGATCGCACGAAGCACGCCGCGTTCGCTTCCCTCGGAGGAATCGCAGGCGCATGGACCGGATGCATCGTCATCCATATCGTCCGCCAGGCACCCGCTGAAACTGTCGTACAGGCCGGCGCCGGTGAACTGATCGCTGTCCTCGACGTTCGTCGAGCTGCGAAAACGAATCTTGCAGGTCGGATCGAATCCAAAATCCCGCAGGGCATCGATCACTACGGGTCCCATTTCGCCGAAGCCAGTCGCCTGCGAATCCTTGAACAGACCCCGAATATCGGCCAGATCGTCCGCAAGCATCTCGAGGTCGGCCGGCGGATACGTCGCATATTTCCCGAGTCGAACGGCGATCTCCTCGCGCAGCGTCCTGCCGCCTGCCACCTCAGGCAGTATCTGGTCGAGGAACGCGTTCCACAGGTCGAATGAGAACGCCATCGCAGCCGGCGAAGCATCCGGAAAAGCCCGGCGCAAGACGCCAAAATTCGACGCCTTGCCGCCGAAGAAGCGGATGTCCGAGGACCCCAGGTCGTTCGTATCCGCCCAGAGATTGCCTCGCGACGCAATGGGCTGGATCACCAGGGGCGCGGACTTCTTCATCGCCAGCAAGGAGGCCTTTTCATCCTCGCTCAGAGAGTCCGCATCGAGCAACTTGATCGACTGGTCGTAGTCAGACTGCGTGGCCGCCAGGTAGACGCACCGACCGACGAGCGATCGAGCCAGCGATGCATCATCTTGCGCGAGATAGACGAACGGCACGCCCTGCGAGCGAGACAGGATCGCGACGTGCGAGTTCGGCGTCGAGGGCATCAACGCGATGATTCCGGCAACGGAAGGGATCTCCGCCGGTACGCCGTCCGTCAGAAGAACGTCGTCCGGCGACAGCTCGCCCGCCGTATAGGCCCGCTGGATGTCGGTGCCTGCGACCTGCCTGAGCGTTCCAAGGGTCCATCCGGAGGCATAGATCGCGCCACCTTCGGACCATTGAGCGGTCGAGCCAATGGGGACGCCCCGGGCCTCGAACCACTCCCGGTTCACCTCGGCCACCGAATACTGTTCGTAGGTCGGGAAATAATATGTCGTCACGTTCGGATCGGCGAGGACGGCGGCTTTAACCACGTTGAGAATCGCAAGGGTTTCTTCTCGGGTGTATGTGTCCATGCGAGTGAGCTGAATTCCGTACTCGTTGAACGCCGGATCGTGCCAAGAGGGCAGAATGACAGCACCAAGGATGGCCTGCTGCCCCGCCGCATGGAGCGTGACTTCGTCGAATTGCTCGAGGGTCATGCCCTGGAAGGGTTCGAGCCATTCGACGGCAAAATCAAAATGATAATCGTATTGAGTGCAGTCCTGGAACCAGACCAGGTTGGGGTCGCAGCCATCTTGGATGACGATCGTGAACTTGACATAGGGCGGCGAGGTCCAGCTCTGGAACGCATCGTCGGGAAAGACAATCTGATGCTTCCAGGACAGGCCCGACTGGCCGTTCGCCACCACGCCGGACGATGCAACAGACAACGTCAACGAGAGCAACAGAACAGTTCGCGAGCTCATGGGAACCATGCCTCCCTCAAGAACAGAGGCGGCCCCGACGCATTTGCCGGGGCCGCCTTAACAACCTACTCACATTGCAGGACTCGACACCGATCTCCGAACCGCCGATGCGGTCACAGGTCTCGGTGCGGACTCCCGGACACTTTACTTCACAACGATATCGTCATACCAGACCGACGAGGCGCCGTTGCCGAACAGGTCGATGGCCCGGAGCGTGTTATGGCCGTCGCCATCCCAGGGATGAGATGCGATCAACGCCCCGCCGTAGTACCAGTCGCAGGTGTTGCCATCCAGATCGACGACAAACTTGAGCTCGACCCACTGGTCGAAAACGATCTGCGCTGTCACATTGCCACCTTCCGCCTCTGCGGTGACAACACCGGTCGCCAGGTTGAATTTCAACTGGATAGACCAGTCATTCGCACTCCCGGCGTCGTCGTACTGATTCAGAAGAATGAAGAACGTTTCGCCCGTCGAGCCGGACGGAATGTACTGCATGGCGGAGAAGGTCACAACCCCGCCGGCAACGTCGAACTCATGCACGAGGTCGGCGCTGGCGACAGCCTCGACCGAATTCGTTCCGCTGAAGGCATACGCGTTCGACGCCGGTGCGCCCGCCGCTTCGGCGCCGCCCCAGCCCTTCCAGCCAGCCTGGCCGTGCAGGTCGCTGCCGACCTCATAGGCCTCGAAACCATCCGAGAACCACATCCAAACCGGCTTGCCGATCAGCTCGATCTCGGCGATCTGCATGCTGTTGGCCTGCGTGAC
>CAZDTD010000313.1:0-4222 GCA_964507995.1 uncultured Pirellulales bacterium
GCGGAACCACCTCATGAGCAGTTCGTGCACCGGCCACGTCGCAAAAGACAGGATGCCCGCCCACAGAATGGCCGAGATGAACGGTCGAAGCACGAACATGCAGCCCAGGACGATCGCCGCGATGAGGGCGATGCCGGCGATCTGCTCGATTGTCCTCTGGTATTTCACCATGTTGTGCTGATTATCACAGATCGCCTGCCCTCCATCAACCTTCCAGTTTGATTCTTTGCCCCAAATCCCGTATCCTGTGCCGCTATGGAAGATCGTGCCGTTCATATCAAAAGCTTCGGGTGTCAGATGAACAAGCTGGACACCGGGCTTGTTGCCTGCGCGCTGCGGGATGCCGGGTTTCGTCTGACCGAGGGGGTCAAGGACGCCGACGCCGTCGTCATCAATACGTGCTCCGTTCGGCAGCACGCGGAGGATCGGGTCCTGTCGAATCTGGGCCACCTCAAACACTTGAAACAACACCGGCCCGGCATGGTCGTCGCGGTCATCGGCTGCATGGCCCAGCGGTTGGGCGACAAGCTGCTGGAACACGAGGCGGTGGACATCGTGTGCGGCCCGGCCCAGATCTCGCAACTCGTCGGACTCATCACCGAGACTCTCGCCAACAAGGAAAAGCGGCTGGCCGTGACGGAGCAGATCCGCTCTCCGGCGGCGCCAGGCGATCCCATTCTGGACGATTTCGAATCGACCTTCAGCATTCGCGACAAGCAGCTTCCCGGCCAGGCGTTCGTCCGCGTGATGCGCGGCTGCAACTACTTCTGCACGTATTGCATTGTGCCGTATGTCCGCGGGCCGGAGGCCTGCCGCTCGCCCCATGCGATCATCGAGCAGGTGCGGCGTCTGGCGGATGCCGGGATCAGGCAGGTGACGTTCCTGGGCCAGACCGTGAACTCTTATCAGTACGACGACGGCCGAAAGACCTATAGCCTGGCCGACCTGCTCGACATGGCCACCGAGGTGCCCGGGATCGAATGGATCAAGTTCGTCACGAGCTACCCTCGCGACGAATACTACGAGGACATCCTGCGGGTGATGGCGGATTCCCCGAAGGTCTGCCGGTACCTGCACATGCCGGCGCAGAGCGGATCGGACCGCGTCTTGAAGGCCATGAACCGCCACTACACGGCGGAGCATTACCTGGACATGCTCGAAAAGGCGAGGGCTATCGTGCCGGACATCGCTCTGGCAGGCGACTTCATCGTGGGCTTCCCGAATGAGACTGAGGAGGATTTCCAGGTCACCGCGGACCTCGTTCGCAAGGCCCGCTACAAGAACTGTTTCGTGTTCAAGTACTCGCCTCGTCCCGGCACGACCGCCGACAGGCGTCTGGCCGATACGATCTCCGACGAGGTCAAGCAAAGGCGGAACGTCGAGCTGCTGGCGGTCCAGGAGCAGATCTGCGACGAGTTGAGCCGGGATTTCCTGGGCGTCGATGTCACGGTCCTGGTGGAGGGGCTCAGCAAGAAAGCGCACGTCAATCCCACGGACGGCGAGGACCATCCGCAGTTGATGGGTCGGACCTCGACCGATCACATCGTGGTCTTCAACGGACCCGCCTCGCTGGCGGGCCGATTCGCCCAGGTCCACATCACGAAGACCTCGCCCTTGACGCTGTTCGGGGAGCTTTCGAACGATTCGCCGCGGGCTGGGGAATAGGACCTATGGGACGAATAGGACGGATGGGGCTCTATTCCAGGACTGCCGATCGCAACTGATTGCTGTAATCTTTGTGCAGAGAGGGCAGCGTATCCGCAGGCATCGTCAGAGACGGCATGAAGTCGAAGGCCGGTAACTTGGGCGTTGGTTGGGGCAGGGTGGAGAGTTGCGATGCGTAGGTTCGAAATCGCTCACCCCAAGGCTTGGTCGTCAGGTCCGAACGCACGAGTCCGCCGAACTGGCTCATATCGGCGGATTCGGGCGTATCCGCGAAGGGCCAGGAGAGCCAGCCGGCCGCCAAGTGCCGCGAGGCCTCGATCTCCGCAACGATCCAGCGGGCCTGCTGATCCTCAGTCAAAGGCGGTTGGCCGCGGACTGCACCGCCCCCGTACCAGCCGAACTCACCGAGCGCGACCGGCTTGCCGACGTGGCAATAGGCCAGAACGTTCTGCAAATAGGCGAGGTTTCTGTCCCACGCCTCCTGGGATTCAAACGGGCGGCCCAGCAGCGGATAGAAGTGTATGCAGATGAAGTCGAGCCATTGGGCCTGACGCTTCGGGTTGAAGGCCGCGTACAGGCTCGGGTTGCCCGTTCGCACGAGTGGATAGGACCACTGGATGTATCCCACGGTCACCATGTGCGTCGGATCGGCCTTGCGGATCGCCTCCACCTGCCGGCGGACCCATTCATCGGCGAGGTGCTCCCGGAAGAGTTGCCAGTCGAGCAGGCGGGGGTTGCCTCCGGCCGCCTTGTCTTCAGGCACGGTGACATCTCCCCACTGTTCGCTGTCTCCGAGCGTCTCTGCCCAGGCGGTCTTCAATTCGCCCCGGTCCTTGTACTTTGCCTGGAGCCACTGGTTCCACTTCGGCTGCCACGTCTCGACGAACCACGGCATGTGCGGCTCGTTCAACAGATCCCAGGCGAAGATGGCGGGCTCGCCGCGATATCGCAGGCCGAGAGTTTGCCAGAAGTTCTCCAGGGCCTTGAGCGACTGCTCGCCCGCGAAGCGGTCCGGTTTCCAGTAGAGCGGGCTGCCCTCCCAATGGTCTGGACCCGTGAGGATCAGCCGGATGCCGGACCCGCGGGCGATCTCAATCATTGCATCGAGCTTCTTCAATGCCCCTTCGTCGATGGTGTTCCCATCCGGTTGGAACGTGGCTGCGGTCAGGAAGATCCTCGCGCAATTGACGCCCAGGTCGCTCATGACCTCGAAGTGACGCGTGACGCGGTTGGGATCGAATTGCCGCCAGATCCTGGGAGCCCAGCCGGTGTGCGGGTCGTAGTAGTTCGTGCCGAAGGGGGTGAATCGCTCGTGCGAAGACTGATCGACAAAGCCTGTGCCGTCCGGGCTGACCGCGATCAAGCCGAGGTCTTCGGACCCGGCAGGTTCGGCGCACACAGCCGTGCCGGCCAGCCAGAGAACGGCGATCAACACAGGCCACGTGTCCTTCACGACTGCTCTCGCGTGGATCGGCGTTTTGAATTTCGGATTTCGATCATTTGAGCTTGTTTCGGATTTCGAGTTTCGTGCTTCGAGTTTTCGACGGAGCATGTCGCCGCCCATTTTGTTTGACGGCGTTCTTCGAACTACAGGCTTGCGCCGCGGGTGGTCAGTACGCATTCCACAGGTACAGAATCTGCGGCGTGCACAGCTCGAACAACTTCGTGCGGTCCAACGGCAGGAGGCTCGTCTTCTTGCCCTGAGCCGTCAGGATGTCCATGAAGGACAGCGGCTTGCGGTACTCGATCACCTGGGCTTCCTGAATTCCCGCCCGGTCCTTCGCCATCGCGATCGCGTCGTCGAGGTATCCGGTCTTGTCGATGAGTTCGACCGCCTGCGCCTGGTCGGCGGTGTAGATGCTCCCATCGGCCAGCTTCGCGACTTCCTCGGCGGAGAGCACCTGCTTGCGGCCTTCCCGGACCACACTCACGAATCGCTGATAGGCCGGTTCGAGCAGGCGTTCGTCGATATAGGAAAGCTCCTCGGCGGTGGGCTTGCGGAAGGAGCTGGGCCAGTCTTTCTTTTGCCCCTTCGTCAGGAACACCGGCTGAACTCCGAGCTTGTTTTCGAGCAGATCCTGAAAGACGAAGTGGCTCATGACGACGCCGATGGAGCCGGTGATGGCCGTGGGCTCGGCGACGATCTGGTCGCAGGCGACGCAGGCGTAGTATCCGCCGGAGGCGGCCATGTTCTGCATGAACGCGACCGCCGGTCGGCCTTCCTGCGTGCGGAAGTCCACGATCTCGCGGTAGATTCGGTCGCTGGCGGAGATCGTGCCGCCGGGCGAATTCACGCGGACGATGACGCCTTTGACCGCGGAATCGTCCTTTGCGGCCTTGAGCTGGCGGTGGACCGCGTCGGCCTGCGACTCGTCGATGATGCCGTCGATATTGATCACCGCGATCCGGCTGGTTCGCGGGCCTTCCCGGATGACGTTCGTTCCGTATCCGGCGGCGCCGGCGCCCGCCAGGACGACGACCGTGCCGAGCAGCAGGAAAAGCAGGCCGACGTTCGCCAGGATGGACAGGCCGAACAGAATGCCCCAGAGGACCCGCC
>CAZDTD010000314.1:0-4176 GCA_964507995.1 uncultured Pirellulales bacterium
ATTGCGGAATACCGAAAAGCCGCCGACGTGGGCATCGAGGACGGCGAACAGCGTCACGATCAGTTCGGCCTCGCCTATTCCCCCACCCCCTACGCCAAAGAGCAAATGAGCACGCCCTTCACCCGTGTGGAGAACACCGACCCCAACTGAGTAAAACGGTGCGTGATACGCACCCTACACAGCCACAGAAAGAAATGAATCTGACTGGACCATTCGGCGAGGCCCGCCTCCTCGTAGGGCGAGCGTCCCCGCTCGCCTAAAGAGTCGTGCGGGGACGCACGACCTACGAAGAACGACCTTCCGAGTCTACCCACCAAATCAAGATGGACGGTGTAGTACCATCTTCATCTAATAGGGATGTTCCACTGTGAAATGTGCCTTTGCCCTGTCGACTGCTGTTGTTGGATTGATGTCCCCTCGCCAATATGGTAGAATAAAAATCTATTAGACGTGCTTCTCCATAGAATTGTGCGAGGTGGGTTCAGATGTCGATCAGCCGGGTCGGAAGGGTCGCTCACATGCCGAGTCGAATAGTCTGGTCTCTTTTGTTGGTGTTGTGTTTCGTCGTTCTCGGTACGCCTGTGATGGCCGCGATCACCATCGACGGCGTCGAGGACAAAAAGGTCTACAGCAATCGCGTCGCGTTCACGGTGCGGCCCGAGGCGGGCTTCGAGTACACAGCGGAACTGAACGGCACGCCCGTTGCCGTGGGGACAACCGTCGAGGTCGCCGAGCCGGACTACTACGAGTTGAGTGCCCATCGCACAGATTCGCTGACCAGCGTCGAGGAGAGCGCGTTCATCCAGTTCATCGTCCGAGCGACGGACCGGGGCAACGCCGAATGGGGTCTGCCCCGCTGGACGCCCTGCTGCACCATCGACTCGGCAGCCGCCGAATTCGCGGACGCAACTCTCCAGATCGTCGCGCCGGCCGAGTACCCCCTGGGACTCGAAATCCCGGTCATCGCCCGAGTCGAAGATCCGTCGGGCAATCGCGTCGGAGTCAACGGCGTTGTCACAGCCGCCGGATTCGAGGCCCATCCGCTGCGACTGCTCCGCGGCGTGGGGTCGGCCTTTCTGCCGGCCGCTACGACGACAGGCGACGTCTCCTACGTCGCTCGGATTCACTCGCTCGAAGTTGCGAAGACCGTCGCAGTCGAATCCGCAACGATCTGGCAGACCGTCTCCGGTGACATCGTCACTTCCGCCGATTGGGGCCGGAATGCGAGGGTCCGCATCACGGAAACGCTCCGCATCGCTTCCGACGCGACGCTGACCCTCGGCAGCGGCAGCGTCGTCGTGGTCGATCCGGATGTGGAAATCTCCGTCGAGGGCCGCATCGTGGTTCAGGGGACTGCGGAGAATCCCGTCGTCTTCACCTGCCAGGACCGAAACGCCCCCTGGGGCGGATTTGTCTTCGAGAAGAGCACGTCGCAAGGCGACTTCGCCGGCACGATCTTCACCGGCAGCGGCGCGGACCCGGATTGGTTCGACAACAACCCCGGCCACGGCAGCAGCCATCGCCACGAACAGCCCCTGTTATACGTCTCCGATGGGGCTCATGTGACTCTCGCGGACTGCTGGATCGTGGACAATCACGGCCAGGCGGGTCATGGTGAGAAGGGGTATCTGACGATGACGCGATGCCTCATCCAGAAGTGCATCAGCACGGGCCAATACAACGGCGGGTCCGTCACGCTGGAAGGCTGCGCACTGATCGAGTTTCCGTCCGAGACCGCTCCCTTCGCCGACGACGACAACGACGGCCTGTACCTGACGGGCGGGGCGCACTCACTCACAGACTGCCTCATCGGCTGGGCGCTCGACGACGGTGTCGACGCCGGCTCCGGCAGTGGCGGCTCGGTCGATGTGCGTCGCTGCTGGTTCGAGTCCATGTACCACGAGGCGATGGCCTGGTCGGAATCTCGAACCGCGACGGTCGTGGACACAGTCGCCTTGAACTGCGGCCAGGGGATTGAGTGCGGCTTCGGCAACCCCGACGTCAATGCGGTCCACTGCCTGAGCATGGCCAACGCCGTGGGCGCCCGCTTCGGCGACAACTACGATTGGGACTATGACGGCTTTCTGACCGTCCGCGATTCGCTGCTGCTGTTCAACCTGCGGGACGTCTGGGGCCGGGCCTGGGACGACTGGACAATCCACGTCGACCAGATGGACCTCCGGGACAACTACGTCAGCGCAGCCGACGCGGACTTCCCCGACAACCAGTTTTGGGACCCACAGGCAGACCCGAACCAGGCGGACGAGTTGACGCCGTTCCTGGCGACGCAGGCCGACACGGTCGGCCTCGGGATCGCCACGCTGGAAGACACGCTCGACTCGACTTCGCTCGCCAAGGGCATCCCCATCCGTTTGAGCACGTTCACAACCCGTGAGGTCTCCGTGAACTATGCGATTGACTCGGGCAGCCGGGAACTGGCGAACGGCACGCTGCACTTTGCTCCCGGCGAGACCGTCAAATTCATCGATCTGCCCGCGGATGAAGGCCTGTGCGAGATCCGCGTGACACTGAGCAATCCAGTGAACGCGGAAATCACCGGACTCCAGACGATCACGATACGAGGGCTGTGCGAGGCGACCGACCCGCTGATCCGCGAGGGCGACGAGTGGCGGTACTTCAAGGGCACGCAGGAGCCCCCCGCCGGTTGGAATGCGCTCGCGTTCGACGACAGCGCGTGGCCGGCCGGTCCGACGCCCATCGGCTTTGAAAACAGCTCGGGTTACGAATCGCGAATCGCCACAAACCTCACTGACATGCGGAACGCCTACCTCAGCGTCTTCGCCCGCCGGGAGTTCACCATCGACGACCCGTCCCGCGTGGTTGCCCTCGCGCTGACGATGGACTACGACGACGGCTACGTCGCCTATCTCAACGGCGTCGAGATCGCGGCCCAGTCGGCTCCGGCCTCCCGTGCCTGGGACGAGCCCGCGACGGCCAGTCACGAGGCCTGCTGCGGTTCGGGTACGCCCACGGGTCCCTGCCCGCCCGAATCCATCGACCTGAGCGACCACATCACCGACCTCGTCCCCGGCGTGAACGTCCTGGCCGTCCAAGCGTACAACCAGTCCCTCTCCAGTTCCGACTTCATCTTCATCCCCGAACTCTTCATCGCGGTCGCCCCATAACATAGTACAATCCTCAGCGGGCCCTTTTTTCTGGAATCCGGAGGCTCCCTGTTCGTCTTGATTGTGGTAGCAGGTTCAGGAGCTCCGATTGAACAATCCGACAGATGATAACGTGGTTCGCCCTGGGCAGGACGGCGACAAGACGGTCTATGCGACGCTCGTAAGAACGCACTACCGGCGTGTGTTTGCCCTGTGCTTCGGCATGCTCGGGAATGTTCACGATGCCGAGGATGCGGCCCAGGAGACCTTGTTGAAGGGCTTTCTGAGTCTTCGCAAACTGGCGAAGCCCGAGCGGTTTGAGTCGTGGATTCTGCGGATCGCGAAAAACCAATGCATCGATCTACTCCGCAGGCACAAGCGCCATCAGGCCCTGCCAATGACGCAGGAGCCGGTTTCGGAGCCGCAGCCACAGGAGAACCACGACCTCGATGCGGCCATTCGTCGGCTGCCACAGGAGCTTCGTCTGCCGCTGGTCTTGTTCTACTTCGAGCACAAGGACGCCGGAACCATTGCCCGGCGACTGGGCATTTCTTGTGCCCTGGCATACGAACGATTGCGAGCGGCACGCGAGAGACTGCACGAACTGCTGACCGAAAGGGGTACCCATGAACAGCGATTGCCATAGATTCCGAGGCCGGATCGCGGACTTCGTCGCAGGCACTCTGGCGAAGCAGGACAGTCGGGAGCTTCAGGAGCACCTGAGCGCCTGCGAATCCTGCCGTGACCACATGCTGGCCCTGAGGCAGGAAGATGCCGCCCTCGTGGAATACTTCGCTGGTCTCGATGAGGATATGGCAAATCGTCAAGAGCGCGCGCTCCAAAGGATCGAGTGTTTCGATACAAACGAAAGAACGGACACCATTCCCATTTGGAGAAAGATCATGAAGAGTCGTTACAGCAGATTCGCGACGGTCGCGGCAATCCTCCTGCTCGCCGCCGTCGCGTTGATCGTCCTCGACGGATCGACCTCGCCTGCCTACGCCATCACGGACCTGGCCGCCCAGTTCGAGCAGGCCCGCACCGTCCACGT
>CAZDTD010000315.1:0-4169 GCA_964507995.1 uncultured Pirellulales bacterium
GCTTTTTGTTCCCGGAGGCACAATAACGGCGTCCACGTTCTCCTGAGTACTGGTGGTTCGCTATCCTATTGAGTGGTCTTGTATACCCTCACTCGGAACTCTCCGCCTCTCGGTGTGCCAACTCAGCCTGCTGGCTCTCCGAGGTGATGTCGTCCTGTGTGCCCACGACGCGATCGGGGCCGGCACTGACGACCCGGTACGTCAGTCGCCCCTCATGTTGCGTCGCTCGCAGGAGAAGGGGCGTTTTCCAAGCGTCGGCATACTCCTTGGCAGACCACTTGCCTACGTTCAGCACAGAGCGCAAGTTATACTCGCCCTCCTGCGTTGGCAAGGTGGCGACGATATCCATATCATTGCCCGCTTTGGAGGGGTTGAGATACTGCGCGCAAATGCCAACTTGCATATGCGTCAGACCAACAGGGGCGACATAGACCTTCTCCCCAAACACATAGGCAGACACGAGGACAATGACGCCCAGCACAAACAAAGCCAACCTGACGACACGCAGTCTGAACATGTGGAATCTTGAAGCTCCGACTGATTCGGCAGACTCCCTTCGTCGGGAGAGCTGTCTACCTATGATTGAAAAGCAGGCGATGAGAATTACGACGCCGCCCCAAAAGAGTCCCTGGATTGGCCTGGTTGTGGTCGCCGCCAGGTAGCCCAAGTGCACGAACGGCGTCGCCGCCGGGACTTTGCTGTATGCCACGATCTTCATAGTGCCCTCCGCACCTTCAAGTCATTGGCCCTCGAGTCATACCGGGTTCCTCGCCCAGCAGCCAGAACACCTCGATGATCGCCTTTCTCTGTTGGCTGCAATCGGCCGCACGGTCCGCCAGACTGCCTCGGATCTGAAGTGTCTCTCCGCGACAGTATCCAAGACACCAGTACTTTACGACACAATTGTAGCATTTGTTTCGGCGGTTTTCAACCGAGGTCTCCTCGCGCACGCGATTCAGGACGGCTGATTCCGCCCATACCCTCGCGAAGTTAAAGTCCGGCTCGCGGATATTGGCGACGCGCAGGTCCGGGACATGGGTGTTCAGGCAGGGATAGATGTCGCCGTTGGCGTCGAGCAGGAAGGTCCTGAGGCCTGTGCCGCACGACGGCTGTCGGACGGAGCGGGCGCAGGTTGTCGCCAGGATCGATAAGGCGTCGCGCCCCAGGAGAGGCCTGAACTCCGGATGCTCGCGGAACAACCTCGCCGTAAGAACGACGAGTTCCTTCGGGTCCACAGGCTCCAGTCCCGCCTTGCACGCGCCGCCCAGACGCTTGAGCGGGATGAACCTCGCCTCGTTCACGCGAAGCTTTCCGGCCAGGGAGTAGAACTGCTCCAGACAGTGCAGATTCTCCTTGTGGCACACCAGACTTACGATGGTGAACACCCGCTGGTCCACCAGTCGCCGGACGGCGGACAGGGTGCGGTCGAAGGACCCTGGGCCGCGCACCCGGTCGTGGAGGTCCGCGGTTGCCCCATCGAGCGAAACCTGCACCTGGAGCCGGTGTCGCCTTGCGCCCCTGGCGAATTCGTCCGTCATGCAGTGGCCGTTCGTGGACACGATCGTCTGGAGCCCGTTCTTGCGGCCGTACCGCGCCAGTGCGAGCGTCTTCTCCGGAAACAGCAGCGGCTCGCCTCCCAAGAGGGTCAGGGAGCAGTCTCGCGTCAGATGCGGCTTGATGGAATCGAGGAAACCTGTGATCTCATCGGCACTCAGCTCCTCTGCCGGCCGGGTGCTGAGCGAGTCGAGATTGTAGCAGAAGCGGCATCGAAGATTGCATTGCGCAGTGATGTTGATGGAGATGTTGGCAATCCCGGATTCGGGTGTTGCTCCGCCGGACGAGGGGGCACCCGGCCCGTCGGAAACGATACCCATCCCATGGAGGCGTCGCAGAGCCTGGAGTGTTGCTTTCCTTTGCGAAGAGGGCTGGGAGGCCGCCAGTTCTTCGGCGTGGCGCTTCCCGTCTATTGCCGCCAGGAGACGGCGGAGGTCATGATCGACGATCATCCAGCAGGGGAGATTCCGCCAGACGAGGAGGTGATTCCCGCCTCGTTGCTCCTCATAGTCCGGGCGTCGGAGAGTCAGCGTCTTGTCAGTGTGTAGTCTCGCCGTCATCCACTGTCTTCTTCCTCGTCGTCGAATTCCGGTTCGGCGGACCAGCCGATTCTCTCGTCCAGCCACTCGGCGGCTCCGGCCGTCTCGTGCCAGGCGGTCGCCAGCACGTCGGCGCAGGAACAGCCTTCGTCGTCGTAGAACAGCTCCCGACCGTCGGGCGTCGGCTTGGGGAAGGCCTTGCCGTTCATCAGGTACTCGGCGCAGATCGGGTTGTTCTTGATCGCCTGGTTGAGATGTCGGGTGGCCAGGGGGACAGCGCCCTTCTGACGGAAGGTCAGCAGGGCGCGGGTGTAGACCCATGTGCAGTCGTCTTTGTCCCTCTTGCTCTGTTTGAGGAGCTTCTCGACCTCCGCATCCTTGCCGAGTCGCAGCAGGCAGGGCCAGAGCCAGAACCGTGCGCCCAGGATGTCGTCCGGGTTCAGGCGAAGCAACTCGCGAAGGTGCTCTGCGGCTTCCTGGAGCCGGGACATTTTAATGAGGCACTCGGCCAGCCGGAACTTGGCCCGCACGTACGGACGAGTCCCAACCACCTGCCAGAACTTCCCGGCGTGCTTCTCGAAGACTTCCGGCGTCAGCGTCCGCTCGGCCGCCTGCAGGGCCTGGGTGCAGTATTCGAGCTGCTTGTCCTGGATGGGCGTTCGCTCGGCCAGCATGATGTATGCGTCGGCGCAGTTGGGATCGACCGCCAGGGCCTTGCGGGCCATGTGGATCTGCCTGCGGCCCATCACGCTGTAGGCCCGGAACACGATGTCCTGTGCCTTCTCCAGGGAGGTCTCGGGCACGAACTCCTCGATCTTCCTGCCCAGGACTTTGGCCTGCATGAAGGCCTCGTATTCCTGCTGCGTCTGGAACTCCCTGCCCTCCAGCATGCGGTCGATGTGGGCCGCGATCCTGTCCATGACCAGTGGGCTGGCCAGTGGAAGTTCGGGATCCCGCGGCTTCTCGGGGGCCAGAACGTCCGGCAGCGTGAACGCGAACGTCATTGGGTTGTCGAATGTGTCCACGTGTTTGGTCCAGCGGCCGGAGTCGAACTCCTGCTCGGTCGATTGGGCCAGGGCCCGCATGAAACCTTCGAAAAAGGCCAGTTCCATCGCTCCGGGCCGGCGGTAGGGGCCCTTCGTTTCGTAGCAGACCGCGAAGGGATAGGCGTTCGGCCCGGCCACCGGCAGGTCGTACCGCTCCCAGAGGTCCACGTCGCCCAGGGAGATGCCGTCGATCGGATCGAAACGCAGATGCCAGTGCCGACCGGGCATCATCCATTGCGGACCCTGGTTCGGCGCGCACCGCTGGACGGTTTCGGGCGACTCGTGGAAGCACAGGCCGGTGAATTCGCCCTGGGCCCCGAGGACGCAGATGTTCTTCAGCACAGGGTCGGGGACGGGCGATTCGAGCACGATCAAGTCGTCGTTGGCCAGCAGCTCCCAGGGACGGGTCTTGTAGAGTTCGGCCGCGGCGGCTGCATAGGCCCGCATCATCTCGACGGTGACGCCTTCGGTATCCATTGGGCCACAGGGCATGGGATAGTAGGGTCGGCTCGCCTCCGCGGCGTCGGTCAGACTGCGTTCGAGGAGGAACGACTTGGCGATCAACTCGACCGTGATCTCGGAACCTTGGAGCTGACTGCGAAGGAATTCGGCCCAGACGGGTTCGCAGACCTGGACCTTCCCCGGCCGGTAGCCTGCGAGTTTCTTGTCATAGGCCAGATCGACCAAGGCGTCGAGGAGGGCTTCGGATTGGCCCGCGGGTGCCGTGTAGCCCTCAGATAGAAAGACCGCCCGGGTTTGCAGGCTGACCCAGCCGGCCGCCCACGAACGAACCGGATCAGGAAGTCCTTCCTCGTCCGCCCGGACCCAAAGAGGCAGTCTCGTGATTCCGCCCTGCCAGATCTCCGCGGGGTGCTGGGGCAGCCGTCTCAACCGCTCTGCCTGAAAGTTCATCATATTTATTGATTATGGATAATGGATGATTGATGATTCTCGCAGTCCGAGCCTTCCGCCTCAATTATCAATAATCAATCATCCTTCATCAATGAGAAACGGAGAGGGCGGGATTCGA
>CAZDTD010000316.1:0-1257 GCA_964507995.1 uncultured Pirellulales bacterium
GGGCGTGTCGAGGTACTGCTCGGGCAGGCAGCCGCCGGAGGGGCCACCGGTCTGGACGGCCTTGAACCGCTTGCCGTTCGGGATGCCGCCGCCGACATCGTAGATAATCTCGCGAAGCGTGGTGCCCATGGGGACTTCGATCAGGCCCGTGTTGACGACCTTGCCGGCCAGCGCGAAGACCTTGGTCCCCTTGCTCGTCTCGGTGCCGACCGTTTTGAACCAGTTGGCGCCGTCGAGGAGGACGACGGGGACATTCGCCCAGGTTTCGACGTTGTTGATGAGCGTGGGTTTTCCGAAGAGTCCGGAAACAGCCGGATACGGCGGCCGCGGCCTCGGCATGCCGCGAGCGCCCTCGATCGAGTGGATCAACGCGGTTTCCTCGCCGCAGACGAACGCGCCGGCGCCCAGACGCAACTCGATGTCGAACGAGAAATTCGACCCGAGGATGTTGTCGCCGAGCAGGTTGTGCGCCCGGGCGTCCTCGATGGCCTTCTGAATTCGCTTGATGGCCAGCGGGTATTCGGCCCGGATGTAGACGACGCCATGGTCGGAACCAACCGCGTACCCGCCGATGGCCATGCCTTCGACGATGGTGTGCGGGTCGCCCTCGATGGCGCTTCGGTCCATGAAGGCCCCGGGATCGCCCTCGTCGGCGTTGCAGATCACGTATTTCGGGCTGTTCTTCGCACCAGCGGTGAACCGCCACTTTCGGCCGGTGGGAAAGCCGGCGCCGCCGCGTCCGCGGAGACCGGATTTCTCGACCTCGTCCACAACCTGCTCCGGCGTCATCTCCGTGATGGCCCTGGCCAGCGCCTCGTAGCCGCGAAGCGAGAGGTAGTCGTCGATGTTCTCGGGATCGATGATGCCGCAGTTGCGAAGCGTCACTCGCATCTGCTTGCCGAAGAACTTCGCGTCGCCGAAAACGCGGAAGAACCGGTTGTACAGGTGGTCTTCCTGGATAACGAGCCGGGCCACGGGCCGGTTATGAACCAGATGCTCCTCGACGATCTCGGGGATGTCGGCCTCGGTCACGCGGCCGTAGATGGTGTAGCCCGGGTTAACCACCATGATCGGGCCCTTGTCGCACATGCCGAGGCAGCCGGACAACCCGATGGTCGTTCGGTCGGCCAGGCCATGCTTCTCCAACTGCTCACGCAACAAGGCGGTCAGCTTGCGGGACCCCTTGTTGATGCAGCCGGTCCCGTCACACATGATGATTCGATATGATGTCGCAGTCACTGTGCCTATTCCTTTCCA
>CAZDTD010000316.1:1357-4151 GCA_964507995.1 uncultured Pirellulales bacterium
CGGTCCTTGTCCACCTTGCCGTACTTGACCGGGCTCTTGCCCGCTTCGATCACCTCGACGGTCGGTTCCAGGTTGCAGCGTCCCGCGCAGCCTTTCTGGCTCAGGTACACATCGGTCAGGCCGCGACTGACGGCCTTCTGAAAAACGTCCATGACGTCCTTCGAGCCGGCTGCGATCTCGCACGTGGCCATGCCCACGTACACTCTCTTCGTGGAGAGGTAGCCTTTGCCGATGATTCGGCTGACGGCTTCGGCCCGCTTCTTTTTGATCAGTTCCAATGGGGTCGGCATGTTCTCAGTTCCTTTCTATCCTAAATACGAACGAATTTCCGTGTTCCCGCGGCTCCACGGCAATGTGGCCTCCGTGCTTCTCGATGATCTGCCGCGTAATGTACAGACCCAACCCAGTGCCCTTGACCTTCTTGGTCTGGGGATTGTCAAGCCGCGAGAACTTCTGGAACAACTTCGCCCTCTGCTCTTCGCTCAAGGGCGTTGAATCGTTATACACATCCACCTCGACCATCCCGTTCATCGGTCGGGCGGTGATCTTGATCTCGCCGGCGTCCGGGCTGTACTTGATCGCGTTGCTGACGAGATTGTTGGCGACGATCTGCATCAAATCCGAGTCCGCGTTCACTACCACATCGGGACCCACCTCGTTGGCGATTTTCAGGCTCTTCTTGACCGCCATCGGCGCCAGCGAGTTGATCGAGACGTCGAATACGTCCTTCTTCAGGTTCAGGTGCGTCTTGTTGACCGGCAGCTCGCCCCGCTCGACCCGACCCAGGCTCAGGAACTTCTTGACTGTCGCATCGAGGTAATCCATATTCCTCGTGACCGAGTCCATGGCCTTGCGCTGTTTGAAGTTGATCAGGCCCAGGTAACCGTCGCGGACGGCGTAGGCGTTCATCACCGCAGAGGCCAGAATCCCCTTGAGCTCGTGAGCGACGAACCCGATCAGGTCGATGTAGCTCTTGTTCATCGCCGCCAGCTTCTCGTTGGAGACCCGCAGGCTTTCTTCCCGCTCCTTTAATCCGAGGGCCATGGCGTTGAAGCCCTCGGCCATGCTGTTGATCTCCCGGATCGACGAATTGCCCTTGACCTGGTAGCCCCAGTCGCCGGAGGCCAGGCATTCGCTGGCGTGGACCACTTCGATGAGCGGCCTGGAAATCGTGCCGGCCAGAACGAACGAGAAGAGCACCGCGATAACCGAGACAACCACCACCAGCAACAGGAAGAACTGCATCATCTCTCTCGCGATGTCGACGAACGGCTGCTCCAGCGTCCCCACGTACAGGATTCCGATGATGTGACCCTCGATGTTCCGGATCGGCTCGTACGCGCTTTTGTAGTAGTCCGTCACGACGAAGGCCCGCTCGTGCCAGGTCCGTCCCTGCTCGACCACAGCCCGGTAGACCTCTTCGGACACGCGCGTCCCAATGGCCCGCTGGCCGTTCTCATCCTGGACGTTCGTGGCGATCCGCACGTCGTCGAGAAAGATCGTAACGGTGCCGACGGGCTTGTCCTTGTACATACCAGCCCCGTACACCATCTCGCGGACGTGGTCCACGAAGGTGTCGTCCCGATTGATCGCCCGTCCGCCGTACAACACGGCGGCGACCTTCCCCTGCCCGTCGAGGAGAGGCACCGCGTATTCCTTCGCCATCACCGAATCGACCCGTTTGCGATCCGTCGCCCGGGCCTTGGGGGTCGGTTTGATCTCGATGGGCGCCTCGCCTGGAAAATCGCCGAGCGTGGCAAGCTCCTCGGCCTCGATCAGACGCGTGCCCCCGACTCCGGCGGGGTCGCCCTTCTTCACCGCCGCCCGGGCGATCTCGCTGCGCAGCGACCCAAACTCCTCGGGGGTCGCATATCGCAGGTAGTGGACGTTGAGTTTCTTCTTGAGAGCCTCGATGTCGCCGTTCGGCGTCACCAGCTTCAGCGCCTGGCCGATCCGCTCGATTTCGCTGGTATAGACCGTCCGCGCCGTCGTCAGGTCGTTGCGGACCTTCAGATCCGCCCGCCCGATGATGTCCTTCTGCAGCACCCAATAGCCCAACAGGGCGATCGAGATCGACAGCACGAGGATCACCATAAGGAACGAGAACAGGATTCTCGTCTTTACGGATACCGGCGGCAGCATATGGTTAGTTCCCGTTCTCAGTGGCGTTCACGAAGTAGATCAGGTTCTCAAGCTCTGTTTCCAGGTTGATGTTGTTCACGATACAACCGTCGGGCGCCTTGAGACAGATGGGCGCGAAGTTCATCACGCCCTTGATCCCCGCTGCGAGCAACAGGCCGAGCACCTGCTGGGCGGCATAGTCCGGAACGGCCACGATCGCAAGCGTGATATTACGCCCGTTCACGAACTCGCCCAACTGCTCCAACGGCAGCACCGGCGGCTTACCCTCCGCGTTGTACTTCACCGGATCGATATCGAACCCAGCGGCGATATTGATCCCGCTCCTTTCAAAGCCGGGGTAGTGCAGCAAGGCCCTGCCGATGTTCCCCACCCCGATGAGCACGAATTCCTGAAGTTGCTCCTTGCCCAGGATCTTATTGAGCTGCTCGGCCAGGTCGTCTACCTTGTAGCCCCCGCGTCGGTTCCCGGTAATTCCGAACAGGGAGAAATCCTTGCGAACCTGGGCCGCAGTCACACCCGCCGCGTCCGCCAGGTTGTCGGAGAAGACCCTGACGAAGTTCAGCGTCTTGAGCCGATTCAGCGCGTTCTTGTACCGTGACAACCTTATTATACAGCTTCTGTTGGCCATGATCTGCATGCCTTGGTCCAATCG
>CAZDTD010000317.1:0-1532 GCA_964507995.1 uncultured Pirellulales bacterium
GTCGCGGACGCAGAGGGCCGCGGCGTGGGCATTTGCCCGCTCGACAGCCCGCTCGTGAGTCTCGACCGACCAGGGCTCTGGCGATATTCGCGCGACTTCGTGCCCACCAGGCCGGTCGTGTTCGTCAATCTCTTCAACAACCAGTGGACCACGAACTTCCGCCTCTGGAACGAAGGAACCTGGACGATGCGGGTCCGACTCTGGGCGTTCGACCGGTTCGACGCGGAATCCGCTCTCGTCACGCCGTCGCTGGAAACGCGGTATCCGTTGCAGGCTGCTGCGGCCGAGGGAGCAGCCGGGACGCTGCCCGTCGCGCAGAAGGGTCTGGAGCTTTCGGTTCCCGGCGTCCTCGTGACTGCGTTCGGCGCAAATCCGGACGGGGACGGCGCCGTGCTGAGGTTGTGGGAGTATGCCGGCGTCGCAAGACTCTGCGAAGTGCGTCTACCCGCAGAATTCGACGTCGAAGCGGTTCAGCCGGTGAACCTTCGCGGCGAGCCGGTTGGCAGGACGATCCCGGTGAAGGACGGGAGGTTCAGCGTGAATCTGGCCGCATTCGCTCCGGCGAGTTTCATCATACCAAACACATCGAAAGGGAGTCTGTAGAGCATGGAGACACATTCCGTTGACCACAATCAGGCAGGCGAAAGCCGCGGCGGGGCATTGCTGTTGACCAGCGCGATCATCGCGGCGCTGGGGTCGTTCCTGTTCGGATTCGATACCGCGGTGATCTCGGGCACGACGGAGGCCCTGCGGGATGCCTACTCGCTCAACGACAATCTCCTGGGGTTCACGGTCTCCAGTGCGTTGATCGGGACCCTCTTCGGCGCGTTTTTGGTAGGCCGGCCCTCGGATTGGTGGGGACGACGGCCCGTGTTGACCGTGCTGGCCGTCTTTTATCTCGTTTCTGCGGTTGGCTGCGCCTTCGCTTGGAACTGGTATTCGCTGCTGTTCTTCCGATGGATTGGAGGCATCGCGGTCGGCGGTGCGTCGGTCGTGTCGCCGGTCTATATCACCGAGATTGCTCCTGCCCGGCGTCGCGGCCTGCTCGTGGCGGTCAGCCAGTTGAATATCGTTGTGGGCATTCTGGCGGCGTATTTCTCGAATTATCTGGTTGCCTATCTGCTGGGGGCGGAACATTCGGCTGCCTGGCGATGGATGTTCGGAATCGAAGCCGCTCCGGCGGCGATCTTTCTCGTCGCCTCGATCCTGATCCCGGAGAGTCCCCGGTGGCTGGTGAGAAAAGGCGACCGTGCCGCGGCCGAGGCGGCTCTGACGAGGTTCGGCCATGAAGCTCCGGCTCGGGAGGTCGATGAAATCGAGTCGTCGCTCGTCTCCGAACGGGCCGCGGGCCACCAGAGTCTTCTGCACCGCAAGTACCTCAAGCCGCTGCTGCTGGCGGGCATGATCGCGGCGTTCAACCAGTTGGACGGCATCAACGCGGTGATCTACTACACCGCCGACATCTTCCGCATGGCCGGCGCCGACAAGGCGAGCGCCCTGATGCAGTCGGTCATCATTGGCCTGACGAATCT
>CAZDTD010000317.1:1632-4140 GCA_964507995.1 uncultured Pirellulales bacterium
TGCTGTGCATCGGGGTGAGCTGGACCTTCCCGGTGGTGGCCAAGAACTCCGGCGCATCGGCGTTCGCCTTCTTTGCCGTCATGATGGTCGTGCAATTCTTCCTGGTCTTGAAGTACCTGCCCGAAACGAAGGGGGTCTCGCTGGAAGAGTTGCAGAAGCGACTGGGGGTCGAGGACTGAAAAAACAGAGGCCCACGTTGCATCGTCCGCAGCGTGGGCCTGTGCATTTCATCCGATCGGTGGTGGATCAGACCATGTCTTTGAGATTCTTGAGGGCGCGAATCTTCACAACGTTCCGCGCCGGCTTGGCCTTGAACATGGTCTCTTCGCCGGTGAAGGGGTTGATGCCCTTGTGGGCCTTCACGGCGGGCTTGCGCACCACGACGAGCTTCATCAGGCCGGGGACCGTGTAGGCGCCGGGGCCGCGGTTGCCGAGGCTCTTCTTGACCTGACCGGTCATCGCCTCGAATACCGAGTTCACCTGCTTCTTCGTCAACCCGGTCGCCTCGGCGATTCCGGATACGACTTCACTCTTGCTCATCGGTTTGTCTGCCTTCTTCTGCGCCATACCCCGTGGCCTCCTTGCAGTGACAAAATTAGAAAACGGTTTCAACACGCTTTGGATTCCATTCGCACGAACGTCGAAATCCGGCCTTCTCTTAAGGCTTTTTCCGGTCCTTGTCAAACAAAAAACGCCGATTTCCCGAGACTTTTTGCATCCTGGGACGAAATGTCTCTGGAATTGCCTGCTTCGACGCTCGTTCGTCTACCTCACGAGGGGCCTGTACTTGATCCGATGGGGTTCGTCGGCGGCCTTTCCCAGCCTTCGTTTGCGGTCGGCTTCGTAGTCGGAATAGTTGCCTTCGAACCAGCGGACCTCGCTGTCGCCCTCGAACGCCAGGATGTGCGTTGCGATGCGGTCGAGGAACCAGCGGTCGTGACTGATGACCACGGCGCAGCCGCCGAAACGCTCCAGGGCCTCCTCCAGGGCCCGCATCGTGTTGACGTCCAGGTCGTTCGTGGGCTCGTCCAGCAGCAGGACGTTGGCGCCTTCCTTGAGCAGGCAGGCCAGGTGAACGCGGTTCCGCTCGCCGCCGGAGAGGGCGACGACCTTCTTCTGCTGGTCGGTCCCGCCGAAGTTGAATCGCGCCACATAGGCTCGCGAGTTCACTTCGAGCTGGCCGAGCCGGATCGTGTCCTGACTGCCGGAGATCACTTCCCAGATGGTCTTTTCCGGGTCGAGCGAGGCCCGTTCCTGGTCCACATAGGCCAGACGGACCGTGTCGCCGATGGTGATCGTGCCGGCATCCGGTTTCTCCTGGCCGGTGATGATCTTGAAAAGCGTCGTCTTGCCGGCGCCGTTGGGACCGATGATGCCGACGATGCCGCCCGCCGGCAGATCGAAGGACATGTTCTCGAAGAGCACGCGGTCGCCGAACGATTTGGAGACGTTCGCGGCCCGGATCACGAGGTTGCCCAGGCGAGGCCCCGGCGGAATGTAGATCTCCAGGTCTTTGTCCTGTTTCTCGATGTCCTGGCTCAGGAGGGCTTCATAGGCGTTGATGCGGGCCTTGCCCTTCGCCTGGCGGCCCTTGGGCGACATGTGAATCCAATCGAGTTCCCGTTCCAGAGTCTTTTGTCGCTCGGTCTGGGCCTTTGTTTCCTGCTGCAATCGCTTCTGTTTCTGGTCGAGCCAGGAGGAGTAGTTGCCTTTCCACGGGATTCCATAGCCGCGATCCAGTTCGAGAATCCAGCCGGCGACGTTGTCTAAGAAGTAGCGGTCATGCGTGACCGCGATCACGGTGCCGGCGTACTGCTGGAGATGCCGCTCGAGCCAGCCGATCGTCTCGGCGTCCAGGTGGTTCGTCGGCTCGTCGAGCAGCAGGATGTCGGGCTTTTGCAGCAGGAGCCGGCACAGGCCGACGCGCCGCTTCTCGCCGCCCGAGAGGACGCGAATCGGCGTCTCGCCCGGCGGGCATCGCAATGCGTCCATCGCCATCTCCAGACGCGAGTCGATGTCCCAGGCGTCCTGGTGATCGATCTGCTCCTGCAACTGACCCTGTCGCTCCAGGAGCCGGTTCATCTCGTCGTCGGACATCGGCTCGGAGAACTTATCGCTGATCTCGTTGTACTCCTTGACGAGATTCACGACGTCCTGCAAGCCCTCCTCGACGACCGCCTTGACCGTCTTGTCCGGGTCGAGCTGAGGCTCCTGTTCGAGAAATCCCAGGCTGTAGCCGGGCGACAGGATCGCTTCGCCGTTGAACTCCTGATCCACGCCCGCCATGATGCGAAGCAGCGAGCTTTTGCCGGCGCCGTTGAGACCGAGGACGCCGATCTTTGCGCCGTAGAAATACGAAAGCGAGATGTCCTTCAGCACGACCTTGCTGTTGTAGGACTTGCTGACACGCATCATCGAATAGATGATTTTTTCTGCGCCGTTACTCATTCACAAACCCCTATGATCGAATAGATCGCCCATACATGAGCAGGGCACTATACCGAGAGA
>CAZDTD010000318.1:0-4123 GCA_964507995.1 uncultured Pirellulales bacterium
GTGACGATCTGAATGTTGTGAGGGGAACGAGATGCCGACGCAGGAACTGCAGCGGAAATTCGGCCTGTCCACCGCGACCTACGTGGTGATCGCGAGCATGGTGGGCACGGGCATCCTGGTCTCGCCGGGGTACATGATGGTTTCGCTCGGGAACTATCCGCTCATCATCGGACTCTGGGCTTTGGGCGGATTGCTGGCTTTGTGTGGTGCGCTGTGCGTCGCGGAGCTGGCGGCCGCGTTACCCCGCGCGGGGGGCGAGTACGTCTACCTTCGCGAGGCCTACGGCCCGATGCCGGCCTTTCTCTCGGGTTGGACCTCGTTCTTCCTGGGCTTTTCCGCGCCGCTGGCCGTCGCGGGCTACATCGCGGCGTTGTATCTCCTGACGCCTTTCGAATGGGCCCGCAACGGGACCGAAAACCTCGTCCGGATTACCGCCGCGATCATCATCGTCGCGATCACGGTCCCGAACCTCTTCGGCCATCGCCAATCCGCCTGGACGCAGAATGTCACCACGATGGTCAAGCTCGGCCTGTTCGTGGTCCTGGCGGTCGCGGCGTTTCTGTTCGGCAAAGGGCAGTTCTCACATGTCACCGAGGGACAGCCGATGGGAAGCGTCGATCTTGGGACCGCGGTGACGCAGTTGTTCTACGTCATGTTCGCCTACAGCGGCTGGAACGCCGCCGGCTATCTGGCGGGCGAGGTCCGGGACCCCGCCAGGACGCTCCCGCGTTCCCTCCTGCTGGGCGCCGGGTCCGTGATCGTCCTGTACCTGGCTCTCAATCTCGTCTTTGCCTACGCGGTGCCGCTGGCCGACGTGGGATTCGAAAACGCCGAGCGGGTTCCACAACTGGCGGTCGAGAACCTGTTCGGGCAGGGGGCCTCCAGCGTCTTCTCCATTCTGCTGGGCCTGACGTTCCTGGCCACCGTCAGCGCCTTCGTCATTACGGGCCCGCGGGTCTATTACGCGATGGCCAGGGACGGGCTGTTTCCATCCTTCGCCGGCCATCTCAGCGAAAAGGGACAGGTCCCCACCTATGCGATGTCCCTGCAGAGCGTCTGCGCGGTCGTCATCCTGTTCGTGACGGATTTCCAGAACCTGTATAAGTATGCTTCTGTGGGTCTGTCGCTCTTCGCGATGCTCTTCGTCGGGGCAGTGTACGTTCTCCGTTGGCGTCGGCCCCAGATGGCAAGGCCGTTCCGCGTGCCCGGTTACCCCCTCGTGCCGGCGATTTTCATGGTTGTCAGCCTCTTCATGGCCGTCTTTGCGTTTGAACAATGGCCGAAACCCTCGCTGTACAGCCTCGGCAGCATCCTCCTGGGCATCCCGGTCTATTCCATCTGGTCGCGGGCCTCAAAAAAAGCTGAAAAAATCTCTTTCGACTCGCAATAGGCGTTCCGGGGGAATCGTCTGTACGGGTGAACAATGCGGCGGCTGAAACTTGGATCTCGTAGAAAGAGCACAAGATTCGCTTGAGGGATGTGTTCTGCCTGCAAAGGTCCGGGCCAAGGCTGCCGCAGAGGATCAACAAGGGCCGCGTACACCCAGTCACGGCGACTCGCACAATGCGAAATGATTGAACGGTGCCTTGCAACCAGACGCCCATGCGTCGTCATAGATGAGTGGCCCCTTGGCCACTCATCGCTTTTTCGTGCGTGTGCGCCTTGAAGCGAGAACGCAGGAACCCTCTTCGGCACGCGGGTCGCAGGCCACAGTTCAGGACCCCGAGGGGCCCACGTTCGCGCGGCAACGGCAGCGCGGGCTGAAGCCCACCATTCTTCCACACGGCCGCGCCGCTCTTGACATCCCCTCTCCAGTCCGCCATAATCAACCTATGTCTGGTTGGTTCACACCCGCCCCCGTGTGGATCGAGAGACGATGGAGAGAGCTGCTTTGAGATTGGAGATATCCAGACGATGTGTCTGACATCTTTGATTCTCGTGACACCTGGTGTTTTCCCGGCGTGCGTGCCTCGCACGGTACCGGGGCAGTGCAAGAGCCTGTCGGGACGCTGCCGATTCCGTACACGCCGGACCGCTGTAAGGTTCTCCCGATCCCCCGGCCGGAAATCGCGGCCTCGGCAGCAGATTGACGGGTTTCTGACACGCTGCTAACAGGCCCCGAATGTGAATGGTGTAGGAGAGTAGGGACGTGGCTTGCACGAAGGTGTGATACGGACTGATTTCGCCGAAGGAGCTTCAGAATATGACCCCTGACTGCCACAGGAACAAGGGATTCACCTTGATCGAGTTGTTGGTTGTCATTTCCATCGTGGCCATCTTGATGGCCATCTTGCTGCCGTCCTTGAGCCGTGCCAGGAAACAGGCGCAATTCGTCGCCTGCAAAGCCAACCTCAAGTCCTATGGCGTGATGGCGTTCCTGTACGCCGACGACAACGACACCAAGATGCCGAATGCCTGGACGAGTTTCTACAATAGCCGGACGTATCCCAATGAACCCCACCGGTACTGCCGGTGGCACAATCCGGATTGGGATCTCGTCCATCACCCCGAGTACGCCGGACCCATGTGGCCCTATTTGAAAGGCAAGGACATTCACATTTGCCCGTCCTTTCCGCCGGTGGCGAAGGAATTCGGCCCGGCTCACCCCGAGCACGTGGCGAGCGTGCCCATCAAACCGAACTACAATTACTCCATGAACTCGTATCTGAGCGAGAAGAAGATCATCTCGATGAAACGGCACTCGGAGGTGTTCTTCTTCGGCGAAGAGAACCTCTGGATCACCGCGCCTTACAACATCTATGCCTTCAACGACACGGCGATGTGCGTCTATGAGGTGTGGGACAGTTTCGGCACGTTTCACCTGGCCCGGCATTCGGATCTGGAAGACGGCGTGGTGAACGCGGTCTTTCTGGACGGGCAGGTCCAGACCGTCAACCGGCTGGATTCCTGGCGGTATTGTGCACCGGACGGGGAGGAGAAGTCGCCCGTGAAAGGCGGGCAACCCTGATCGGTTGTGATCATGTTATGGCAGAGAAAGGAGAAAGGTATGAGAAGGCTCACGTTTCTGTTTTTGATCGTTGCTCTCACTGTGCCGGCCCAGGCGGCTTTTCCCGATCCGAAAGGCGCATGGGAATTCAACTCACCGGACACCAGTCGAGCGACGATTGGCGCCCCGCTGGAACTCGTGGGGACGGTCGAGAAGGCTGCGGGTGTAACCGCCGGAGACGGCGCGATCCTGATTGGCGAGGGAAGCTACTACATCTGCACGCACGGCATAGCCCCCAACGGCGGCGGCACGAAGGTCAACAAGTGGACCCTGCTCATCGACTTCAATTATCCGGCCAGCAGCCGGTCCGATCCTCCCAGCGGGTACAACGATCTGTTCCAGACGAATCCGACGAACGTCGACGATTCCGACTGGACCATCAATTCCTCCGGCGCGATCGGCATCGGCGCTGTGGGCTATTCCAGCGCCTCCGGCTATACCACCCAGGGCGACACCTGGTATCGCCTGGTTCTTGTGGTCGATAACGGCACTCGACATGACCTCTACATGGACGGCGTCGTGGCCCACAAAGGCAACCAGCAGGGCGTCGACGGCCGTTACAGCCTGGCCGACACCATCCTGCTCTTCTGCGCCGGCAACAACCAGGACGGCGACGACGCTCCGATCAACGTATCGACGGTCGCCTTCTGGGACACCGCGCTCGACGCCGATCAGGTCCTGGCCCTCGGTCGGGCCGGGGACAAGTTCTTCACGCAGAAAAACGCGTCGAGTCCGACGCCGGGCGACGGCGCGAGCGACGTGTTCGTCACGACCGATCTGGCCTGGTCCGCGGGCGAGTACGCGGCCGCGCACAATGTCTATTTCGGCCTCTCGCAAGAGGATGTCGCGGCAGCGGCTCCCGCGGCCCTGATCGCCGAGGGACTGGCCCTGGATGTCACCGCCCTGGACATCGACCGCCTCGATTACGGCCAGACCTACTACTGGCGCGTGGACGAAATCAACGCGACCCCCGACAGCACGGTGTACGAGGGTAGCGTCTGGAGCTTCACGACGGAGCCGTATGCCTATCCGATCACCGATCTGACGGTCACAGCCTCCGCCGAGCAGCCCACGTCGCTCGCGATCAGCACGATCGACGGCTCCGGCCTCGATGCA
>CAZDTD010000319.1:0-2490 GCA_964507995.1 uncultured Pirellulales bacterium
TTCACGCTTCACGATTCATTCCACGAAACGAACCCAATTCCGGAAGACCGGCCGGTTCTCGCGGTAGAGGCACGTGCGTAAGGCCCGGCTGAGCGATACGGTTGACTTTTTGCCTTCCATTTCTTACTTTCGTGGTCTATGGCAGCCAATCTGACACCAGCTTATCGGGCCGCGGACGAGCGGTTCCGCAATGCTACGACCAACGAGGAGAAGATCGCGGCGCTGGAGGAGATGATCGCCACCGTCCCCAAACACAAGGGGACCGAGGGTCTCCAGGCGGACCTGAAGCGCAAGCTCAGCAAGCTCAAGGAGGCCTCCACCCAGCAGAAGAAGGGCGCCGGCGGGCACGTCGACATCTTCCACGTCCCGCGGTCGGGGGCCGGACAGGTCGTCCTGCTGGGCTTGCCCAATACCGGCAAGAGCGCCATCCTGGCCACCGTCACCAAGGCGAAAGTCAACGTCGCGGATTTCCCGTTCGCCACCCAGGTCCCGGTCCCAGGCATGGTCAAGTATGAGGACGTGCAGATTCAGCTCGTGGACATGCCTCCGATCACGGCCGACTACAGCGCGCCGGGTCAGGTGGGCACCTATCGCAATAGCGACCTGATCGCTCTGGTGATCGACCTGTCGCAGGACGTCGAAGAGCAGATCCTCGTGCTGCTGGACTACCTCGAATCGAAGAAACTCCTGCTGGACGAGAAGACGCCCGCCGTGGATGGGCAGGGCAATGCCCTGGCCAAGAAGGCGGTGTGCCTGTGTACCAAGGCGGACCTGGCGTCGGAGGGGGCGTTCGAGACGGTCCAGGGCGCGTGCGACAAGATGGCGGATTTCCTCAAGCTCTCGACCCAGACAGGCGAGGGCTTCGATAAGCTGGGCGAGATGCTGTTTCGGCAGTTGAACATCCTTCGGGTCTACGCCAAGCCGCCGGGCAAGCCGGCGGACATGAAGGACCCCTTCACGCTGCCCGTCGGCTCGACCGTCCAGGAGATGGCCCTCGCGATCCACCGGGAGCTGGCGGAGAAGCTCAAGAACGCCCGCATCTGGGGCGCCGGCGTCTACGACGGCCAGAGCGTCCACCTCACGCACGTCCTGCACGACAAGGACGTGGTGGAGCTGCATTTCGGCTGAAGGAGAATCCTGCATGGTTATCCGGGAACTGGTGCTCAGCGGCCTGTTGGTTCTTGGCGCCTCGACTGCGGGTCCTGGCGGCGCCTCGACGAAGGTTCCGGTCTCCACGGGCAATCTGCGTCTGACCTTCATCGAGCGCAGTCCTTTGAGCGCGATCGACGTGGTGCTCCAGCGGATGGACTATGCCAATTCGTCCGTCGAACTCAGGAAGTCCTTCGAGTACGATCTGGCCGGTTTGTCGTTCGATGTCTTTGTTCCCCGCACCTACCGTGCCGACGTGCCGCACGGCTTGTTCGTCTGGATGGGCGTGACGGATGTCCCGCCTGCGTGGCGGAACGTCTTGGCCCGTCACAAGCTGATCCTGATCGCGGCGAACACACGGAAGGGTCATGCGGCTACGTACGGCCCGCCGCTGGACGCGGTGCATAACATGAAGAGGCTCTACAACATCGACGAGAATCGGGTCTATGCGTCGGGTTTCTCCGCCGGTGCATGTGGGGCCACGATGATGGTCCGCGGCTACCCCGAGGTCTTTCACGGCGGCCTGTTCCTCATGGGCGGACATTTCTACTATTCCCGCGTGAGCCAGAGCGGGCAGCGGGAGCCTACGGTGGAAGGCCCGCCGCCGACGTGGAAGGGTCCGCTCGACGAACTCAAGAAGACGACCAGGTTCGTGATGATGAAGGGCGGAACCGACACGCAGTGGACCGCATCGGAAGGCCGATCCGATTATGAAGCCTTCCGGCTCGACGGATTCACACGCATCTGCTGCCTGGAAGTGCCCGGGCTCGGGCATGTCCCCCCGAATGCCGCGTGGTTCGAGAAGGGAGTCGACGCACTGGACCATTCGGAGCCGCTGACGCCGCCAGTCACCAGCCCGACGACGCAGCCCAATCCATCGCGAGACCAGATTGCGCAGGCGCAGCGAATCCTCGCGACGGCACAGTACTACCTGGAATGCAAGTTGCCCCAGACGTCCCAGGAGATGCAGGACAGAATCCGCCGGTCTCACCGGGCCAAGGCGTTCGAGTACCTGCAGCAGGTCCAGGAACAGTACCCCACGACGTCAGCGGCGCTCAAGGCCGGCGAGCTGCTGCGCGGGATGACCCCGCCGTCGCATTAGGAAGAACCTTACCCTTGCAGCGAGAACCTCCCTTGCGGAGGGGCGTACCAAATTGCGTGTCGCGTGTGCATTTATGATGTGGTCGCGGTGTCGTATGTGTGGGAGGTTCGGTATGAACGCAAGAGGCATTCTATGGACCAGCGTTCTTCTGGTCGGTCTCGGCTGGGCGGCGCCCGCGAGATCCGCGCGGGCTCACTGCGATACGATGGATGGGCCCGTTGTGAAGACGGCGCAGGCGG
>CAZDTD010000319.1:2590-4101 GCA_964507995.1 uncultured Pirellulales bacterium
GAGGGAATCCGTCGCCGGTTTGCCTTGGCTGCGGAGAAGCGCAAGCATGCGGAGGAGAGCGTCGAGGCGGGCCGCGAGTTTGTGCAGGCATACGTCGAATATGTCCACTACGTCGAGCGGCTGCACGCAGATGCAACCAGTCCGGCCGCCCACGATCCCGCGGCCGGGAAGCCGGCCGCACCCGCTACTCATCAGCACTGATCCGACTCGATGCCGGTGGCACACTGTGGGGTAGATTCCCTGAATGTCGTTTCCGATTCCCGGCCGTCATGCTATCGTATCCTGTCATCGGGTGGCTCATATTGTGTTTGGACAGGAGAAGTGGCTATGAAAATGATGTCGCGCGCCGGTATGCGGTTAATCGCGGGGGCCCTGCTTACAGTTCTCGTGATGACGGGACAAGCCTCGTATGCTGCAGCAGATGAGTCGAAGGTCGTGACGTATCCCGCTCCGGCGGGGGACTTCCTTTCGGGCGACTATCAAGTGCAGGCGGGTGGTCAGCAGGTGGACGTGTATGGGGCTCGGGTCCTCGATCCTCCGTTTGCGGGCAAGGAATACGACTACGGTGGGCCGTACTCGTTCGCCAATTTTGACATGTCGGGTTCTGTCGTGATCCGAGTTACGTCCGAGCGTTCGCTTCGCAACACGATCATTCGCCCGCAGTCGGATGCCGTGCAAATGATCGTGGAGGACGATCACGCACTGAGCCTGACGCTGACCCGGCCGTGCAAGATCAGCGTCGAGCCGGACGGCAGGAAAGGACCGCTGCTGTTGTTCGCCAATCCGCTGGAGACCGATGTGCCGAAGGAGGGCGATCCGAACGTCGTCTACTTCGGTCCCGGCGTGCACAAGCCGGAGAAGATCGTCCTCGGGAGCGGCCAGATGCTGTATCTTGCCGGCGGCGCGTTCGTCAAGGCCGAGGTGCTGGTCCAGGGCGAGAACATCCGCATCTGCGGACGCGGCATTCTCGACGGCTCCGACTGGGAATGGCGCAAGGGTCCCGTGGGCAACCTCATCGCCATCCGCGACAGCCGCAACGTCGAGGTGACCGGGATCACGCTTCGCGGCTCGTCACATTGGACGATCGTGCCGGTCCACAGCCGGAACGTGACGATCCGCAACGTCAAGCTGTGCAACTCCCGCGTCCAGAACGACGACGGGATCAACCCGTGCAATTCCCAGGATGTGCTGATCACGGATTGCTTCATCCGCAGCGACGATGACTGTGTCGCGCTCAAGGGCCTTGATCTGGGCGGGGCCGACAGCAACGTCGAGCGGATCACCGTGGAAAATTCGATCCTCTGGTGCGACCGGGCTCGCATCTTCCTGCTCGGACACGAGAGCCGGGCCGCGTTCATGCGCAACGTGACGCTGCGGAACCTCGACATCATTCACTTCACGATGACGCCGTTTCTGCTGGAGCCGGGCGAGGATATGCGGATGGAAGATATCCTCATCGAGGATATCCGCCTCCACGGCGAGGGCCAGCGGGAGTTCATTCGCCTGCGGCC
>CAZDTD010000320.1:0-4098 GCA_964507995.1 uncultured Pirellulales bacterium
ATCTGGAAAAGGATTTCAGTTGTTGCGGGTTAGTAGCACAGATGGAGTGTCCCAGAGCCGGCTGGTTCGTGGGCCGCAGCGGGTCCCAGGCTGACGCCTGCCTTGCCTGGGACGGGCTTCGGATTTCGGAATTGCCGCTTTGCGCGGAGATCGTGTACACTCTCAGGGATACGACCTTATTCGGAGGTTCGACATGATTCGATTGCGTGCGCCGCTGGCGGATGCCGACGTGCGTCGGCTCAAGGCCGGTGATGAAGTCCTCATCGACGGGACGATCTACACCGCCCGCGATATGGCGCATAAGCGATTGTGTGCTGCGATTGAGGCCGGCGACGAGTTGCCCATCGTGCTGGAAGGGGCGATTCTGTACTTCGTCGGCCCGACGCCGGCCCGGCCGGGCAGGGCAATCGGTGCCGCGGGACCGACCACGTCTTCGCGAATGGACGCGTTCAGCCCGACGCTGATCGCTCGCGGCCTGCGAGCCATGATCGGCAAGGGCTACCGTGGCGACGAGGTTCGCAACGCCCTCAAGCAGTACGGCGCGGTGCATCTGGCGACGCTCGGCGGGGCGGGCGCGCTGCTGAGCCACCAGATCGTTCGGGCGGAAGTCGTCGCCTACGAGGACCTCGGGACCGAGGCCATTCGCCGACTGGAGGTGGTTGATTTCCCCGCCGTGGTGGCTTATGATGCCACTGGTGGCAGTGTGTACGAGGGTTTGACGACGAAAAGGCAGTCTGGAGCATAAGATGAAAACTGCGTTGCTGGGGCTCGTTCAGTCGGGCAAGAGCACGATTTTTTCCGCGATCAGCGGCAAGGCGATCCCGCCTATGGGAGTCAACGCCATCGAGGAGGCCATTGTGCCTGTCCCCGATGAGCGTCTGGTGTGGCTGGAGGGTCTGTATAAACCCAAGAAGACGGTCCGTGCGACCATCGACGTATTGGATCTGCCGGGCTTCAGCTTTACGGATGAGCACGGCCGGACTGCGGCTCGCAAGTTGATCGCCCAGATCCGAACCGTGGATATGCTCGTCATGGTGATCCGCGCGTTCGAGGACCCGTCCGTCCCGCCGTACCGAAACAAGGTCGATCCGAAACGCGATCTGGCGGAATTGCAGACCGAACTGCTGCTCTCCGACCTCGAATTGGTCACGACGCGGATCGAGAAGCTGGAAAAGCAGGTGGCCAGGCCTACCAAGACAATCGCTCAGGACAAGGTGGAACTGGCCCTCCAGAAGCGGCTCCAGGAGGCCATCGAGTCGGAGAAGCCCATCAGCTCCGCCATCCAGAACGACGAAGAGCTGAACATCATCAAATCGCTGGGCTTCCTGACGCTCAAGCCCATGGCCCTTGTCGTCAACGTGGGCGAGAACCAGCTCGACAAGACGTTCGACTTAGGCGAGGTCATGGGCGGCGCAGCGCCCACAGTGAGCCTGTGCGCCAAGCTGGAGCACGAGCTGGCCCAGTTGGACGAAGAAAGCCGGGTGGCCTTCAAGGCCGATCTGGGGATCACCGAATCCGCAGGGGAGAAGTTCGTCAAGATCTGCTACTCGGCGCTCGGCCTGATCAGCTTTCTGACGGTTGGCCCGGACGAGGTGCGTGCCTGGCCCATTCTCAAGGGCACGATCGCCTGGGACGCAGCGGGCAAGGTGCACTCCGACATCAAACGGGGTTTCATCCGCGCCGAGACGATCGCCTACGACGACCTCAAGCAGTTGGGCGATGAGAAGGCAGTGAAGGCCGCCGGCAAGATGCGGCTCGAAGGCAAAGAATACGTCGTCAAAGACGGCGACATCATCAACTACCGCTTCAACGTGTAGCGACAGGAGTCTTGTGATTTTATGAAAGCGGCTGTGCTGACCGGGATTCGGCGGATGGAGGTGCGAGAGGTCCCCGATCCGAAGATTCAGAAAGAGACCGACGTCCTGCTCAAGATCGAGAAGGTGGGCGTCTGTGGTTCGGATGTTCACTACTTCGAGACGGGCCGGATCGGCTCGCAGGTGGTCAAGTTCCCCTTCATCGTCGGCCATGAGTGCGCCGCGACGGTGGTCGCTGTGGGCGACGCGGTCCGTCACGTCAAGATCGGCGAGCAGGTCGTGGTCGAGCCCGCGGTGCCGTGCCATCGGTGCGATCAGTGCAACAAGGGGCGCGAGAACACCTGTTTCAACATGCGGTTTCTCGGCACGCCCGGCCAGGGCGACGGCTGCCTGAGCGAGTTCATCGTGATGCCCGACGAGTGCTGTCTGCCGATTCTGGGCAGGATCAGCATCGAGCAGGGCGTGCTCTGTGAGCCGCTGGCCATCGGCGTCTATGCGGTCCAGCAGGCCCGGCTGTGGCCCGCTGCGGACGTTGCGATCCTCGGGGCCGGTCCCATTGGTCTGAGTTGCATGGTCGCGGCCCAGGCCGAAGGCGTGCGGTCCTGTTACCTGACGGAGAAGATCGACGAACGCGTGGAAACGGCCCGAAAGGGCGGCGCCGCCTGGGTCGGCAATCCGCTCAAAGAGGATGTTGTCGCGGCGATTCTCAAGCAGCAGCCTCTCGGGATGGACGTGGCGTTCGAATGCGCCGGCCAACAGTCAACCATCGACCAGGGGATCGAGCTGCTCAAGCCCGGCGGCAAACTCATGCTGGTCGGGATTCCGCGGGAGGATCGCGTCTCGTTCGCAATCGACAAGATCCGCCGCAAGGAGATCACGATCATCAATATCCGCCGGCAGAACCGCTGCACTCAGAAGGCCATCGATCTTGTGGCGTCCGGGAAGATCCAGGCCGATTTCATGGTGACCCACCGATTCAAGCTCGACCGCGTCCAGGAGGCGTTCGAGTTGGTCGCAGGGTATCGGGACGGGGTCGTCAAGGCGATGATCGAGGTGTAGAGCAGGCAGCAGCGCACGCGACGCGGAGGTGGGGTTGGATCGATATGAACAGGGGGTACAAGAAGGCCGGCATCATCAGTATCGGCAACGAGTTGCTGAGCGGCAAGACCGTCGATACGAACGCCGCCTACATCGAGGGTCAACTGCGGACTGTCGGTTTGCCGGTTGTCTGTGTCTACGGCGTGGCGGATGAGGAGCCCGCCATCCGTCGAAAGCTGGCCCTGGCCTTGGAGGAGGCGGACATCCTCGTGATCTCGGGCGGGCTGGGACCGACCGATGACGACTTGACTCGCCAGGCCATCGCCGGTCTGCTGGGCGTGGGTCTGGTGCTGCGCGAGGACCTGCTGACGGGTCTGCGGCAATTCTTCGACCGCCGGGGCATCGAGATGGTCCGGAAGAACGAAATTCAAGCCTATATTCCGCAAGGGGCGACTCCAATTGTCAACGAGCGGGGCACCGCGCCGGGCATCCGGGCCGAACTCGGCGGTAAGGTTCTCTACGCCATGCCGGGTGTGCCCACCGAGATGCGGCACATGCTCGACACCTTCATCCTTCCGGAACTTCGGCAGTACTCCGCCGGCCAGGCAATCGTAGCCAAGCGGCTGCAATGTTTCGGAGCCGGCGAGTCGAAGGTTGCCGAGATGATCGGCGACGCGATGCTGAGAGGCAGGAACCCGCTCGTCAACTGCACGGTGAGTACAGGGGTGATAACGCTGGAGATCGTGGCGACCGCCGCCAACATGGACGACGCGGAAGTTTTGGCCGCCCGAGAGGAACAGTCTCTGCGGGGCGTGCTCGGGAACCTGGTCTACGGCGTGGGCGACCAGACGCTGGCCGAGGTGGTGGGCGAGCACCTGGCCCAAACGGGCCAATCCCTCGCTATTGCGGAATCCTGCACCGGCGGTTTGCTCGCGTCACTGGTCACGGAAATACCGGGTTCCAGCCGATACTTCACATATGGGTGGGTCACATACAGCAACCGGGCAAAGAACACGGAACTTCAGGTGCCCATGGAAATGATCGATAAACATGGTGCGGTCAGTGAGCAGGTGGCTCGCGCCATGGCACAGGGCACCCGGCAACGATCCGGAGCGGATTATGCAATTGCCATCACCGGGATCGCTGGTCCCGGCGGCGGCAGCGAACAAAAGCCTGTGGGGCTGGTATATATCGGTGTGGACAGCCGCGATGGCGCGGAGACCTCGCGTTTCGTTTTCTCATCTGA
>CAZDTD010000321.1:0-4091 GCA_964507995.1 uncultured Pirellulales bacterium
TCGGTGTGGACAGCCGCGATGGCGCGGAGACCTCGCGTTTCGTTTTCTCATCTGACCGGAGTTCTGTGCGCCTACGCGCTGCGCAGACGGCGCTGAATATACTGCGCCTGAAGCTGAGGATTTGACAGACTGGGCCCGAAGTGCTATAATAACACGATTGGCGGCAGCATTACGAGGTTGGTATGACCAAGAAACGGATGCACTTAGGGGAAATCCTCTTTAAGGCAGGCCTGGTAAAGAAGCAAGATCTGATCAGCGCGATCAAGACCGCGAAGACCAGCAACAAGAGGCTTGGCCAGGTTCTCCTCGATCTGGGATTGATCGACGAGGACACGCTGGCCAAGGCCATTGCCAAGCAGTTCGGTCTCAAGTACGTCAACGTCGAGCAGGTCCCGATTCCCCCGAATGCGACGAAAATCATTCCCGAAGATCTCATCAAACGGCACAATATTCTGCCGTTGAGCGAGAGCAACGGGCGTCTGAAGCTCATTATCAGCGACCCGATGGACTTGGACATGATGGATTCGGTGCGGCTTCGGCTCAGCAAGGAGCTGGAGTGCTATGTCGCCAGTCCTAAGAAGATCCGGACCTACATCGAGGAATCGCTGGTCGACAAGAGCGCGGTTGCGCCCGAGGATGACCGGCTCAAGCACAGTATCGACGCCACGGCTGCGGAACTGGCCGAGGCGGGTCATGAACTCCAGGCCGAGGCCATGCGAATTCAGGCCGCGGATGGCAACGACGAAGGTCCGATCATCCGCCTGGTGAACCTGATTATCGATACTGCCTACCACATGCGGGCGAGCGATATTCACATCGAGCCGATGGCCGACAGGGTCCGCATCCGCTACCGCGTGGACGGCGTCTGCCTTGAAAAAGACTGCATTCCGAAGAACATGCAAAACCCGCTGGTTGCCCGGTTCAAGATCCTCTCGGGCATGGACATCGCGGAAAAACGTCTGCCGCAGGACGGTCGTATCAAGCGGAATATCGCAGGCACGGACATCGATTTCCGTGTTTCCTCGCTCCCGGCTGTGCATGGTCCCAGCGTGGTGCTTCGTATTCTGCGGCCGGACGCCGTCAACATCGGCATCGAATCGCTCGGCTTCGAGCCGGACAACTACCAGACCTTCCAAGGGATCATCAAGCGTCCGAACGGGATCTTTCTGGTGACCGGCCCGACGGGTAGCGGCAAGACCACTACACTGTATGCGGCCTTGCAGGAACTGAACAAGCCGGATACCAAGATCATTACCGCCGAGGACCCGGTCGAGTACAACTTCGCCGGTATGAACCAGTGTCAGGTCAAAGAGGAGATCGGACTGACGTTCGACAAGATCCTTCGTTCCATGCTGCGTCAGGCGCCGAACATCATTCTCGTCGGCGAAATCCGCGATAGCGAAGTGGCGGATATCGCCATCCAGGCCGCTCTGACGGGCCACCTGGTGTTCAGCACCCTGCACACGAACGATGCCTGCGGCGCGATCACCCGTCTAATCGATATGGGGGTCAAGCCGTTCCTCGTCGCCAGTTCGATCCAGGCCATCATGGCGCAGCGACTGGTCCGCGTTATCTGCAAGAAATGCAAGGTCGTGGATGAGAACCCGAATCCGAAACATCTGCGGCTTCTGGGGATTGATCCGTCCGAGATCAAGAAGCGGCCAGTCTACAAAGGGGCCGGATGCAGCGCATGCCATAATACGGGCTACAAGGGCCGTCTGGGCATCTTCGAGATGATCGAGATGAACGCCGAGCTGAGGGAATTGGCGTACAAGAGGGCCACTACCAGCGAGTTGCGTGTTGCGGCCAAAGCCAGCGGTATGCGAACGCTCGCAGAGGATGGGGTGCTGAAGGTCTGGAAGGGGATCAGCACGCCCGAAGAGATATCACGCAACGCCCAGGTTGAAGGGGTTGTTGAAGATTAGGCACATGGTTTCGCAGTAAAGGGTCATCGATGGCAACACTAAACATGGACAGAATCCTCCAGGCATGCGTTACGCAAGGAGGATCCGATATTCACATTTCTGTGGGCCGGCCTCCGGTCATGCGGATCGATGGGCACCTGCGTTCCCTCGAGACCAAGGTGCTGGAGCCGGACGACACAGCGGGCCTCATGAAGAGCATCACGCCGGAACGCTGCCAGCAGGAACTCCAGGAAGAGGGTGGAACCGACTATGGTTTTGCCTTTGGCACCCAGGCCCGCTTCCGTGTCTCCGTGTTCAAGCAGAAAGGCACGGTCTCCATGGTGCTGCGTCAGATCCCCTATAAGATCCTGACGTTTGAGGAGTTGGGCTTGCCAAAGATCATCTCGGCGTTGTGCCGTCGTCCTCGTGGGTTGTTCCTGGTTACCGGACCTACCGGGAGCGGCAAAACAACGACCCTGGCCGCGATGATCAACTACATCAACGAGAACTTCGACCGGCACATCGTGACGATTGAAGACCCTATCGAATACTACCACCCCCACAAAAAGTCGGTTATCAACCAGCGTGAGGTGGGTGTCGACGTGCCGAGCTTCCAGGAGGCCCTGCGGCGCGTGTTGCGACAGGACCCGGACGTCATCCTCGTCGGCGAATTGCGAGACTTGGAGACGATTGAGGCTGCTGTGCGTGCTGCTGAGACTGGACACTTGGTGTTCAGTACAGTCCACACCACCAGTGCCGCAGGTACGGTGAACCGTATCATCGACGTGTTCCCCACGGATCAGCAGGAGCAGATTCGCATTCAGTTGAGCGGCAACTTGATCGCAGTGCTCAGCCAGGCCCTCTGCCCGCTGGCCGCCGGCCGGGGGCGCGTCGCGGCTTACGAGTTCATGGTCGTCACGCCGGCAATCGCCAACCTGATTCGTGAGAACAAGAGCTACCGCATCGATTCGAGCATTCAGACAGGCAAGAAGCTGGGCATGCAGTTGCTGGATGAGCACCTCTGGATGCTGTATGACACAGGCAAGATCACGCTTGAGGAAATGCTGGACAAGGCTCGTGTGCCCGGTGCGCTGCAGGAAAAGGCTCTGGCCAAGATTGCCGGCGCCAAGGGCAAGTTTAAGAAAAAGGCCGAAGAGGCGGCGAAGGAATTGGAAGATCTTGGGCCGATCCTCAAGACGTAAGCGGCTTGGGTATCCCTGGGGCGTGCGATGGGCTGCGCGAAATGCGCAGCGGGGATGTCTGACGGCTCGGTTTTACGAAAGCGACGAGAAGTACGCCAAAAGGGGGTGTTCGAGTGTGTCTCATTAACCAGATGTCGCATTCGTAATTTTCTTCTCAATAGATGTTTACTTCGCTACAATAAGATCGTACTGGATTATAGGGTCTTTAAGGGGCTATCGCAATGGGTAAGGCAAATGCAATGGAAAAGCTCCCTCCAGTCGAACAACTCCGCGGCCGGCCTATCGGCAGGATACTGATGAAGATGGGGCTGCTCAGCCGCGAGAAGGTACATGAGTGCCTGGAGATCCAGAAGAAACGCGGCGGGGGGATTCGCCTCGGCCAGATCCTCCTGGAATTGGGATTGGTTGACGAGTCCCGTCTTCAGATCGCACTTGCAGCTCAGCGGGGCATCGAGTACGTCAGCATTGAGGGTGTGGAACTCTCGGCGGATGTGATCGAGAAGGTGCCGGCCCAGATGGCCAAGAGTTTCCACGTTCTGCCCATCTCGTACAACAAGGACAAGAACGAATTGGTCGTTGTCCTCGACAATGTGGACAACTTCCGCGCGACGGACGACCTGCGGACGCTGATGGGATTCACGGTCACGGCCAAGATGACCGATGGCGCGACGCTTGAGAACACGCTGAACAAGTACTATCAGGCCAAGCAGGATGACAACATCACGGAGCTGATCGACGAAATCCAGTCGGATTCGTTCCTTCAGGAGTTCGAGGGACGCAACGCGAGCATTGACCTCGATGAACTCAAGGAGCTGTCCGAATCCAACCCCGTGAAGAAGCTGTTGAACCTCGTCCTCTTGCAGGCGATTCGGGACAAGGCGTCCGACATCCATTTCGAGCCGTTCGAAACCGAGTACAAGATGCGTTACCGCATCGACGGTGTGCTGTACGAGATGATCCCGCCGCCGAAGTACATCGCGGCGGC
>CAZDTD010000322.1:0-4079 GCA_964507995.1 uncultured Pirellulales bacterium
AAGGCGACGTGGTCTTCACCTGTGTGGTCCTGGCCTTGATCCTCGCGGCCTACATTTACTTCAGCGGCTGAGAAGAAGGGCCCCGTGGCTCGTGACCCGTGACAAGCAGCCATGCTGCGGCTGAAACCAACAGGGCTCTCGAATGCAGTATCTCGCGTTCGGGAGCCCTTTGTCTTTGGCTCACCACAGAGACGCCGAGACCACAGAGAAGAGGGGTTCGCCACAGATTCACCCAGCCCGGCCTTCAGCCGGAACCAAGAGCGTTTATCGCTTTGCAGGGTGCCAGCGGAGAGGTTCTGAGTGAGCCTGAGCCCTCCGTTCCCCGCTGGTACCCCCAATGCGAAAAACGCGTTCCTTCAGATGTACACAAGGTTCAGCCGGCAACTGGTTTATGGACCGACCACAGAATCATCTGGAAGAGGTTTTCAGTTGTTGCAGGTTAGTAGGACAAATTCACGCGGATCCGACTCGATCATTGCGAGCGCAGCGCGGCAATCTGTTTCTTTCCTTGACCACGAAGAAAGACGAATTCAGTCACGCAGAGACGCCAGACCACAGAGATCGTCTGGCTTGTCATTCCCGCGCAGGTAGGAATCCATACTGTTTAACCGCAGAGACCGCGGAGAACATGTCAACCGGTAACTGACAAGTGCCTTTTCACCACAGAGACACAGGGGGCACAGAGAAGAAGGTCTTGACGAGGATCTACACGGACGTACCACGCTTCGCGAACGTCGCACGACGAACTCAACGAACCGGTTTGCAGGGTGGGTTTCACCCGCTGCCTTTGTCCCGTCCTGTCGAAACCGGCGAGATATTCGCGGAAATCCTCGATTTCTACATCCAGATGCGACTGCGATTCTTCCTCAAGATTTATCGCAAGGGATGACCCTCGAATTCCCCACTACTTGAATCGTCCGTTTTATGCCGCGGCAGGGTGTAAATAGTCGTTTCTCGGTCAGAAACAGGGGCGAGTCCGACAAAATACGTAGTTGTACGGATAGACATTGGATGCCCGATTCTCATAGAATGCCAGCAGTTGTCATGGACAATCAGGCATGGTTCCAACTGTTTGCCCTGGTGTACAATCTCGGCAACTTTCTCCGGCAATTGCTGCTGCCTGCCTCCGTGATACACTGGACGATGATCGCGCGATGGGAGAAGCGGATCAAGGTCGGAGCGAAAACGCTATGTCACTCGGAAGTATGTGTTCTTCCAGATGGTCGAGGCGGTGGTTCCGCAGAACCCGTTCGCCCCCATCCTGGAACGTATCCATGCGTGCCGTGCCGGGCATGGCCCCTTCATGAGGACTCGACAAATCCCTTGGAAACCGCGGATTGGTGTATAGCCGGTGCCCCACTTCCGTGCGGAACAGGAAGATGGGTTATCATTGTGGGGGGATAGAAAGGAGAAAGGTCATGAAAGCCATGGGTATATCACGGACCGTGGCCATCGTTCTGGCATTACTTTGCTGGGCGAGCGGCGGAATGACGGCGATTGCACAGTACAACGTATCTGCCGACTGGAGCAATGCCGACAATCCCAATGGTGTGTGGTCGTACTGGGTGGAAGGTTCATTGGCGAAACCGGGCACGCGCAGCGGGGATCCGTTTCCCGATCCGCCGGGACCACCGTCCATTTGGACTGCATGGGAGGGTGCCTGGACTCACTACGGGTGGTCCAAGAGCAATGGAAGCGAGCAAATCAATGGTCTGGGGTGGGACCTCCAAATGGGTGACGTATACGGCCATACCGGTGACTCCCCGATGGAAATCCGTTGGGAAAGTCCACTGGATGGACTGGTCAATGTGTTGGGTGGCGTATGGGCAATCAGAGATATTGGCAGATCAAACTACTGGGAGGTGACGCTCAACGGAACACCCCTTCTTGAGGGCCATATCTACGACGGCGATCCCTACAACCGGGCGAATCCCGACCCTATTGATCTGGCCATCGATGTTGTGGCTGGAGACGTCCTGGCATTTCGCGCATTCGGGGGGGGCGATTACATCGCCCTCACACTCGATATTGCGCCCGCGTCGATCGAAGTCGAGATCGACATCAAACCGGGCGATGATGATCCGAGCCCCATCAATCCCAATAGCGCGGGCACGATTCCCGTGGCGATCCTCGGCAGTCTGGACTTCGATGTCAGCATGGTGGTCCCGTTGACTCTCAGGTTGGAGGGTTTGGTTGTGCGTGTGCTGCCCAACGGCAAGACACAATGCTCGATCAACGATGTCAACGGCGACGGCTACCCTGATCTCGTCTGCCACTTCGTCAACGATCCCGCCGCATGGGCAGAGTGGATGACAACGGCCGTGCTGACCGGCTATCTGGGGGATGGCGCCCCGATTAGAGGGTCGGCCGAGATCCGAATCGTCCCCCAGGAGGAAGTCGCCGACGTAACGACGTCGGGCGATGTGGTCCAGGGCGTTCCGAACGATGGACCATACAATGATAATGGTCTCTATGATAACGGGTGGCCTTATGACTGGCCTCTTGAGGGTAATTACGAGACGCCTGTTCAGGCCATCGATAACGACATCACCACGAAGTTCCTGCACTTCAAAGGGGATACCGAGCCGACCGGCATTCGGGTGGCCCCCTCCGTAGGCGCAACGATTGTGACGCGTCTGACACTGACGACAGCAAATGATGTGGCCCGTCGCGATCCGACTTCCTTTGAACTCTATGGCTCGAATGACGGCATCGACGGCCCTTACACGCTGATCGCCAGCGGTCCCATCGTGGACTTTGGCAATCCTGGCGTGGAGTGGCCTCGTTTGACCGAAAATACCACGCCGATCGTTTTCAAAAACGCAGTGGCATACACCAGCTACCAGCTTCTGTTCCCGACCATCCGTACTCCTGCCACCGCAAAAGCCATGCAGATCGCGGAGATCGAGCTGATTGGCGTTGTCGCTCGGTAGCCCAACAGGTAATCCTCCAGCTTGAGAAAGAACAATCACCGTGGCTTCGGCGCTCTCATGCCGGAGCCACACCCCTTTGGATAATGACAGAAGTTATTCAAGAGCATGAATTCTCGTGTGTGTTGGCGACGAGAACCGGGACCGGCGATTTGAACAGAGGCAATTGTCGCCCAGGAGATGATCTATCCGCCAATCCCTTGGCGGACCGCAATTCAGGGCGCCATACCCAATTCGATAGCGCAGATCAAGGACCTGCCCTTACAGGGATTGCCGCGCTGTCGATTGCAATGACAGAGTCGAATCCGCTGTGGTTGGGAATCGTGGTCCATCTTCCGGTCCTCGTGGTCTCCGTGCCACCCAGCGATGTGCCCGGAAACCTGCACACACACACGTCCGAGGTCCGAGGGCCTGTCTTGATTCGGGCTTGTCGCAGAGAGGGAGAAACGTTACCATAACACCCTTTGTTGTGTCCAAGATCAACGATCAACGATCACGGTCCCCCCAGGGACGGCGTGAAATGACGGTTCATACCGAACCGACGACAACCGGAGCGACGAATGCAATTCCTGGCCCCTTATCTTGAAGCGATCATGATGATCTGTTTTGGCATCTCCTGGCCTGTGGCCATCGCCAAGACCCTGCGAACGCGGAACGTCAAAGGCATGAGCCTGTTCTTCCTGGTCGTTGTCGAGCTCGGCTACCTCGCCGGCATCCTCTCCAAGCTCCTGGGCCATCGCGACTGGGTCATCGCGCTATATCTCATGAACTACCTCTTCGTCGGCTTCGAGATCACCCTCTATTACCGCTACAGCAAGCTCGCAGATAGCGGCAAAAGCCATTAGTTTCTCCCGCCCATGACGGGAGCTGGCATCCCAAGGGTTGCTTTGACGTTCCGTCACTCCAGACCGTTCAGGGCGGCGGTGACGATCTGCTTGATCTCGCTGTCGATGTTCTCGGTGAATGGGCCGGGCAGGAAGAACTTCTGGGCTTCGCTTCCTTCGTAGCCGCCTTCCCGGATGATCCGCTGGTCGGGGATGTAGGCATCGACGTGGTTGACGTAGCCGAGCACCATGGCGTGATCGGTGCGAGCCATGGCACGGAGCATCGGGCCCCACGGACTGCAGACCTCGCCCTCCATGGCGAAGA
>CAZDTD010000323.1:0-4078 GCA_964507995.1 uncultured Pirellulales bacterium
AAGCCGAGATAGCCGTAGCTGAACTGGTCGAACATGCCGCTTCGCTGCGAGGGCAACGACGTGATGCGATCCACGATCTGCACCTCGGGCACACGGGGATCGAAGCGGAACAGATAGCCCGAGTTGCCGTGCACGCCGTAGATGGCTTTTTCCGGCTCGTACCAGACGGTCTGACGCCAGTTGTAGGCCATGTGACCTGCGGAGGTCGGGTCGTACAAGCCAAGGTAGTCCTTTCGCATGTCGTCACCGGTCACAACCTCGATGGCGTCGCGGTCATAGAGGTAGCGGAAGATCTCGCCGTCGCCGACCGTATAGTAGACGCTGCCGTCGTGGGGATCGACGACGAACGAGCGGCACAGCGTGCGATACTGCTCACCCTTGCCGTTCTCGCCCTGCCGGGAGACCGGGCCGAGGTCCTTCAGTTCCTTCGTCGCCAGGTCGTACCGCAGGAAGTGACCGGCCGGCCAGGTCAGACCGTAGATCCGACCACGCTGGGTGTCCATCGTCATGGTCAGGATTCCCTCACCGCGCGGGGCCTTGCCGAGATCCTCGAACTTCTTGGTCTTCATGTCATAGGCGAGGAAGTGTCCGCCGGGGTAGGGCTTCCAGCCTTCCGGCGGGATGCCGATCTTCTCCATCCCGTCGATGATGCTGTACCAGCCCACGTGGGTCGCGAAGTACAGCTTGCCCTCTCGCTCCGCGAAGGTCACATGGGACTTGCCCTGCACGACGGTCTTGGTCCCCTTCTCGCCGCAGGCCTCGGTGACGTCGCCGACGTGCTCGATCTTGTCCGTCTTGGGATCGTAGCAGTACATCTGAGCGCCGATATCGAAACGCTCCGACGACAGGACGTAGAAGATCCGCCCGTCGCTGGCGGCGCCCATCCCGTTGTAGGTATCGTGCGCCAGGTCGAAGCCGGAGTCGTGGATTCGAGCGACCAGCCCGGCGTGAACCGGAACGGCAATCACCGGAAGACAAAGGACAAAAGGCAAAAGGTAGCACACTCGTTTCATGCGGCACTCCCATCCCAAAGGAAACGGTGCGTGATACGCACCCTACTTTTCATTTCTCACCTGGCGCGTCAGTTCGTGCACCTTGTCCACAATCGATTGCTCGACCGACGACGCGAAGGGCGTCATGGTCGTTCCGTAATACAGGACCGCGCCGCGGGCCTCATAGCCGCCTTCCTGCAGGACACGTTTCGACGGCACGTAGCCGAAGACGTCGTTGCTATACCCGGCCACCCAGACCGGCGAACCCGGCAGCTCGCTCTTGATGCGAAGCGAGTAATCGACAACGACCTCGCCGGCCAGGGCGACCATCGTCAGGTCCTTGCCGAACTGAACCACCTGCACGAGATAGGGGTACGTGTTGGAGCGACGTCCCGGGCCGTCGAGCTCGCGGATCATCTCCTCGGCATAACGCTTCTGATACTTGTCCTTCGATTGGGTCTGCTGTTTGAGTTCTTCCCTACTCGCGGGCGGCTCCAGTTCCAGCGTCGCCTCGCCCACAGCAAGCCGCAGCGGCCCCTGCACCGGATGGAGCTTCGCCACCAGGGCCGCCTCCACCGCGTTGGCCACGGCGCGCCCATGCTGCTTCGCCAGATCGACGGTCCGCCGCGGGGTCGGATTCTGATCTCCGCCGCAGCCTTCGACGAACATCGCGACCGCGCCCGGATGCTGCTCCTCCACATACTCCTGGGCGAACCCGGCGTAGTCGCCGCAGAACTCGTAATCGCTCAGCGTCGTGTTGTGACACGCATATCCGAACACCAGGGCTTTTGTCTTTCCGTCCGGCCCGTTCACCTGCAAGACCGGGACATCGTGATCGACAGGACCATCGGCGTTCGGCGCAATCACATAGCCGTTGGTCGTGAGCAGCCGACGATTCATCGCAACGCCCGCCCGGCCGTGCGTATAGGTCAACTGCGCCGGCGCCAAGGCGTCCAGCGCCCGACCCACCAGATCGACCACCTTGCCAAACAGGGCGTCGGAGTACTGCCTGCCCAATTCGATCTGTTCCGGCGGCAGGTCCCAGGCCTGCGTGCCCCGCCAGTCGCGAAGTTCCGGCCCGGAGTGCGTGTGCGAGACATTGAGCAACAGGCTCGCGGGGGCCAACTTGTATCGCGTTCCAACCTCCTTGACAACTCGATCTCGAAACTCGCGGGGAATGCCGATCAGGTCCAGCGTCACAAGGACCAGACGGGTGCCCTCGGCATCTTCCAGAGCAAGAGCCTTGGCGTGGAGATCGTGGATCTTGCCCTCGGAAGGCTTGTTGCGAGCGGCGTACCCCGCCATCCACATGGACCGCTCCGGCGTGATGACCGCCGTCGCGACGCCTGCTTTCCACGCGCCATCCGTCTGACCCGCGGCCGATAGCGACATTCCGAGCGATGCCGCCACGACAAACGCAACAAGAACCTCCCTATGCAGTGAACCGGTGCCCATGTCACATCCTCCAACAAAAGTCGCCGCGATCAATCGGCGGGTTTCAGGACGACGGAACGCAGGTTGATCGGCTGCCAGCCGTCACGCAGGGGCTTGACGTTCAACTCGCAGACGCCCCGCTTGAGTCCGATCTTCCCGAGCTCGACGGTCTTGAAGCTCTGGTAGCCGCCCGTGCTGGAGACTTCAGCGGAGAGCTTCTGGTCCCCGGCAACGATCTCGAACTTGCTGCTCTGGGCAGGCGTCGCGAAGACCGCAGTCACGTTGAAGCGGCCGGGTTTGTCCACCTTGAATGACCACGCGACCGAGTCGCCGGCGTTGGTCCACCAGCCGATGTTGGACTCACCGTCAATCGATTCGACTTGGGCCTGGCTGCCGCGAATCTCGGCCGAGTCCGCCGTAAGCGCCAGCGTGCCGTCGGCGGCCTGTCCGGGCAGGACCTTCTCGATATCCAGCTTGCCTTTGACCTCCAGGACGACCACCGTATCGATCGGGTCCAGGGGTTTGGCGGGCACATCGATCACGACGCCTTGCTCGGTCGCCGTGGTCTTGAGCGTCTTGTCCGTGGCGAGCAGCCACACGCTGCGGACCTCGTTGCGCAGGCCCGGAACCACCAGCTTGCCGTCCTCGGGCCAGTCGAAGACATGCAGGTAGAGCGTGGCGCCGGAATCGTTCAGCTTCTTCGTGCAGCGACCCCAGGCCAGGCGGGAGAACGGACTGGCCGTGGTCGCGTAGATCGACTCGCCGTTGACCTTCATCCACTTGCCGATCTCCTGGAGCCGCTCGATGCTGGGCTCGGGGATCTCGCCCAGCGGCGTCGGGCCCACGTTCAGGAGGTAGTTGCCGCCTTTGCTGGCGATGTCCACCAGGTTGCGGAGCAACGTCTCGGTGGACTTCCAGTTGTGGTCGTAGCTCTTGAAGCCCCAGGTGTTGTTCATGGTCATGCAGGTTTCCCAGTCGCGGCCGGGGGTGCCGGTGGCGGGGATATGCTGCTCGGGCGTGCTCAGGTCGCCGCCGTAGCCGCCGCCGAGCCGGTTGTTCGTGATGATATGCGGCTGGAGATGGACCAGCGACAGCAATACCTCCGCCCGCTCCTTGCTCATGTCGACCGGCGTATCCCACCACAGGACGCCCAGCTTGCCGTAGTTGGAGAGAATCTCCTTCACTTGCGGGACCGCGATCTTGCGGATGTATTCATCCATGCTGCCATCCTGGGCCGGGTCCCAGTGTCCGCCCGCCGCGGCGCCGCCCGGATGGTTCCAATCCTGGGCCTGCGAGTAGTAAAATCCGAACACGAGACCGTGCTTGGCGCAGGCTTCGGCCAGAGGCTTGAGCAGGTCCTTGCCGTACGGCGTGGCATCCACCACGTCCCAGTCCGTCGCCTTCGAATCGAACAACGCGAAACCATCGTGGTGTTTCGACGTGATGACAATGTACTTCATCCCGGCCTCTTTGGCCAGGCGAACCCAGGCGTCCGGATCGTACCGAACCGGGTTGAACTGCTTGGCATAGGCCTTGTATTCGGCGACCGGGATTTTCGCGTTGTGCATAATCCACTCGCCGATACCGCCGATTTCCTTGTCGTGGTAGACGCCGGCGGGCACGGAGTAGACGCCCCAATGGATGAACATGCC
>CAZDTD010000324.1:0-4072 GCA_964507995.1 uncultured Pirellulales bacterium
CGGCCTGAAAAACCTCCGCCGGCCGGATTTCTCTCATGCACTCGTGCCCCCTCGGACACACCTTCTTGTGGCAGGGGGAGCAATCCAATTCTTTCCGTACGACGACCGTGTGGTCCAGGTTTGCCGCTGTGTACCGCGGATCGGTCGATCCCATGATGACCACCGTCGGCACATTGAAGGCGACTGCATAATGCCGTGGCCCGGTGTCGTTCGTGACGCACAGGTTGCACCGCTTCACCAGCGGCTTGAGCATCTCCAAATCGACTTCGTCTCCCTGCGCATGGATCAGTTCGACCTTTGCCTGGTCCAACACGGCCTTTACGATGTGCTCTTCGCCTGGCCCTGAGAAGAGAATGATTTTGGCGCTGAACGCCTTGTGGCACAGACCGGCCAATTCCGCGAAGTATTCCGGCGGCCAGCATTTCGAAGGGCCGAAGGCGGCGCCGGGGATAAGACCGAGAAGAAAGTCGCTGGCGGTGATCCCATACTTGGCCAGAAACGAATCCCCACGTTTCTGCAGGGCTTCGCCGACAAAGAGGCTGGGCTTGGGCTGTCGGGGAATCTCCAGGTCGAGCCAACGACAGATTTCCAGATAATAGTCGGCCATGGGGATCGGAACGATCTCGCCGTTGCGCGAAGGAGAGGGACCTCCGGTCAGCAGAAGATTTCGCCACTCCCGGCGATAGCCGTAGATCGTTCGCACGCCGCTCAGACGCATCGTGAGGGCCGAGCGAACGGAGTTTGTCAGAAGGATGCCGGCGTCGGGGGACAAGGCCGTGAGTTGCCGCCTCATCTGTTGGAAGCCGGCCCAGGTCTTGTCGTTGCCGTCCACAAAATCATCAAACCATGGCCCGTCGCGCACAACGCCTTGGACGCTTCTTTTCATCACGCCGATGATTCTCGCGTGCGGCAGATTCCTTCGCAGGCAATCGAACACCGGCGTAGCCATCACCACATCGCCCACCGGGTTCGGGCAACGAACCGCCAGGGTTTTCACATTGGCAAGCTTCGGAGTCATCATCTATCGGTGCATCGTGTAAAACGTCAGGGCCATCGTTTGGAGCACCGCGCCGAACCCCAGGGCCAGCAGTGCGTTGTTGTCCTGCCGGCTGGGTCCCATCAGGAACCACAGCGCCAGCAGCAGGCAGAACGGGACGAAGACCTGCACGATGCCGGCGACCAGCCGCAGGAGCGAGAACTCGGCGACGAACATCTCGGTTTTCTGCATCCGTCGCAATTGCTCGAGGATGCCCGCGAGCAGTTGGTCGGTCTTGACGCCGGTCGCAACCGATCCGGCCGCACGTGCCGCCGGCTGTTTGTCGGCGTCCTTTGCCGCGTATTCTTCCACCATCGACAGGATCTCCACAGATTTGGCGGCCAGCGTCTCGTTGTGACTCGTTGGCGAGGTCGTTGCCGCTGGACTGTCCTGAGCCGAACGATGATACTGCTTGACGATATTGACGGCCTCCCTCATGTTCACCGCGATATGGTCGGGGCGGCTCTTCTCCGGATACGCGGATTCGGACCGGGTCGCGCTGATCAGGATGGTCCTGCACCCCGCGCTGCGGCCCGCCTCGATGTCCCGTTCGTTGTCGCCGATCATCCAGGACCTCGTCAGGTCGATATGCATCTCTTGGGCTGCCGCCAGCAGCATGCCGGGCTTTGGTTTTCGCCAGTCGCTGTCCTTGCGATACTGGTCGATCACGCCGTCGGGGTGATCCGGGCAGTAGTAGACCTTGTCGAGCGAAGCCCCTTTGGCGGCCAGCAACTCTGCGAGCCGTTCGTGAATCTTGCCGAGCATCTCCTCGGTCACGATCCCTCTGGCCACGCCGGACTGGTTCGACACGACGACCGTCTTATAGCTCAGGGCCCGCAGCTCGCGCAGCGCATCGGCGGCGCCGTCCAGCAGTTGCACCTGATCGGGATGGTTGAGATAACCCGGATCGTGGATCAGCGTGCCGTCGCGATCCAGAAATACTGCTGCGTTGGACATGATGTCGGTCACTTGCACGGTCTATCCCCCGTCCTGCAAAATGGAGGATTAGGCCTACTTTGAGGAGGAAAAATCTCTTTCCTCGATTTTTCCTCCTCAAACCATGATGGTTTGGCCGGGGACAGCAGAGGTCGATTCTTCACGGAAATCGAACAATGAGATTTCCGTGAAGAATATAGGCCTAATCCTCCATTTTGCAGGACTCTACTGGTCACTTGCCCAACTCCTGTTCCACCAGGTCGCAGATGATGTGGTACGCCAGTTGATGGATCTCCTGGCTTCGCGCCGTCACGGCCGCTTCCGCGCACAGGCACAGGTCGGCCATCGCCTGGAGTTTGCTGTTGGCCCGGCCTGTGAACGCCAGGACGTGGGCGTCCTTTTCCCGTGCGGCTTGCGCTGCCTTGAGCACGTTGGGCGAGGTTCCGCTCGTGCTGAACGCCCAGAGGACATCTCCCGGCCGCACGAGCGCCTCCACCTGCCGCGAAAAGACGCTCTCGTAATCGTAATCGTTGCCGATGCAGGTCAGGACCGAGGTGTCGGTGGACAGCGCCACCGCCGGCAGGGCCCTGCGCTCGATCCGGAATCGGCCCACGAACTCGCCGGCGATGTGCTGGGCGTCGGCCGCCGAGCCGCCGTTGCCGCAGAGGTACAGCGTGCCGCCGCTGCGAAGCGACTGCGCGATCCTGTCGGCCATGGCGAGGACCGTTGCGACGCCGGAGGACTCGAACGCCGTCGTCATGGCCCGATGGGTTTCGATGGCCTCCCGGATTCTCTCCTGGTCGGGCTTGCTCACGATGCACCTGCCTGCATGGTCTTGATCCTCTCGATAGTTGCGCTCGAGCTCTTGCCCTGTATGAGCGGCGCGAGCAGGACGGCGCCGCCATACGACTCGACGAAGTCGGCGCCGACCACGCCGGCCTTGCTGCCCCAATCCGCGCCTTTGACCAGGACATCCGGCTTGACCTTCATAATGAGGCCGAGCACGCTCGGATCGTCGAAGATCGTGATGAAGTCCACCGTCTCGAGGCCCGAAAGCACGGCGGCCCGGTCGTACTGGTTGTTGATCGGACGCTCCGGGCCTTTGAGGGCACGCACCGAGCTGTCGCTGTTGAGCCCGACGATGACCACACTGCCCTGCGCCTTGCAGAATCGCAGGTACTCGATGTGGCCGCGGTGGATCACGTCGAAACAGCCGTTGGTGAAGACGATGGTCTGTCCCCGGCTGTGTCGCCAGGCGATCTCCTCGAGCAGCGCGTCCAGGGACCGCAGTTTCGTGGTCCGGGTTCCGAACAGGTCCGCGATCTCGTGGACGATCTCGGACACGGTCACTGGCGTGGCGCCGAATTTCTCGACCTCGATCCCGGCGGCGAGATTCGCCAGGTGCGCCGCGGTCAGGTAGTCGCCGTCGGCCGCCAGACTCACGGCGAGGGTCGCCAGCACGATGTCCCCGGCGCCGGTCACGTCGTAGACGTTGCGAGGCTTGCCTGCGATCAAGTCCCGGGTGTCGTGCGTGAACAGATAGATGCCTTCCCTGTCCATCGTGATGAGAACCGCTTCAAGCGACAGGCTCCGGGCCAGGTGTTCGGCGGCCTTGGCTGCGTCCGCCGTGGTTTGGACCTCGGACCCCATCACCGAAGATGCGTCGCTGCGGTTCGGCGTCAGCGCCGTGGCGCCAGCGTACTTGCTGTAGTCGTCGCCATGCATGGGGGCCACGACGATCTTCCTTCCGGCGGCCTTCGCCAGGCGGATCATCTCCCGGCACAGAGAGGGTGTGAGCATCCCCTTGTCGTAGTCTTGCAGGCAGACGACATCCGCTTCGCCGAGGGCTTCCTCGTACCTTTCCAGGACTTGCCGGCAGACCTCCTCGGGCAACGGCTCAGCGTTCTCCTGGTCGATCCGCATGAGCTGCTGCCTGTGCCGATGCTGGGCCAGACCGATGAGCCTCTGTTTCGTCGTCGTCGGGCGATCCGCGACCTCCAGGAGGCCGGAGATGTCGGCTTTGGCCGCAGTCAGGAGCTTCTTCAGCAGGCTGCCGTTGGCGTCCTGGCCGAGCACGCCGATGCAGACGGGGATGCCGCC
>CAZDTD010000325.1:0-4069 GCA_964507995.1 uncultured Pirellulales bacterium
TGGCGGTCTGGATCTCGGTGTAGCCGATGTCGGTGTGCGAGTGCGGCGTGATGTAGACCGTCAGCTTCTTGACCGGCCGGAGCGCGACCTCGCGGGTCGCGACCGTTTCGTTCCCCACGACGACCGTCACCTGCCGCTTCGTCTCGCTCTCGACCTCGCCAGCGAGGAGTTCCACTTCGTGCGAACCGCCCTTCAGACGCACCGTGACAGGCGGCTCATCCTGAATCCGCACGACCGCGTCGGCCTCCTGGCCGAAGTGCCGCAGGGTCACGGAGACCGGCTGGAAGGTCCGACCGTCGCGTTCCCGCAGAGCCCGCGCGGGCCGAACGTCTTCCACCAGGGTTCTCGACTGCACGTCGCCCAGTTTCGCGCCGGCAGGCACGATCAATCTCAGGGAATCGTAGAGCATCCAACTGCCGCTCACCGTCGTAATGCGGATCTCGTTGTCCCCGGTCTTCAGCAGGCTCGCAGGGAAAGCGACCTCGAACTTGTGCTCCCGGCCCTTCTCCGGCTGGCCGAAGATCGAAGCGTCGCCCGCGCCGTTGGGGAGCGACTGCTCGAACGCCTGCCCGTTCACCTCGACTCGCAGCTTCGGCGCGGCGGCATTCTGCGTGTCGATCAGGTCGAACTGGAGCCGACATTCGCCCTGTGCCGGCGGGGTCTTGAGGCCGAACAGCACGAGAAACGTGTGCCGACGGCTCCCCGCCCAGTTGTCCGACGGGCCGGGCTGGACGTAGGGCCAGTCGTTCTTCGCGTCCGACGTGCCGACCACGAAGAACGCATCGTCCTTGAATCGGGCGTAACCGTTCGGCGCCAGCGCGAAGTCCGCATTGTTGCCGTCGGCCTTGCCGATCTGCCAGAGCATCGCCGGCGAGTCGGCGGACATCCCCTGCTGCCGCTCGGCCCAGGCGAGCAGCTCCACGATCGCGATGCCGAGCACGCCGGCCGAACCGCGGTATTGTTTCGAGCCTCGCGGCTGATTGTCCTGCGACCACCACTCGTGGAAATCTCCGTGACGAAGGACTCTTTCCGTCATGGGCGTCAGTTCACGATAGGCGTCCTCGACGAAGCCGTATCGAATCAGTTGGCGGATCATACGGCCGCCAAACCAGCACCAGTCGCCGCCGTTCTGGTAGGAATACGGACCCATGCTCGGGTTCTTGAAGCAGCCCTCGGGATAGACCGGATAGAGCGTCAGCCCGATGGAGCTTGCGCCGGCGAGCCGGACGTTGTCTCTCATCTGTGCGAGCGAATCGGCGACCTCGTCGCGCGTGAGCAGATCCGCCTCGATAGCCACCGCGGTGCCGCCATGGTAGTAGACTGCCGACTCATCGAAACTCTCCGGGAAAGGCGATCCCTGGAGGTATACGTGGGGACGGAACTTCCGCCGCTCTGAATCCCAAAGGTACTTGCGTACGTTGGCCCGAAGGTCGTCTCGCACCTTGCGCCAATGAGCAACCTGGGTTCCCCCGTCGCCCAGGAGCGCGAGGTAGTCGTCGATGGCGATGAGAAACATGGCGTTGTCGTAGATATCGAGGGCCCGGTGGGAGTTGTCGTCGAGTTCGACGCCCCACTCATGCTCCGGCTGCACGTCGCCCCAGTCGGCGGTCGTGGCGCCCCACACAAGCCCCTGCTCGGCGTCGAACCGATCGGCAAGCACGTACTCGAGCGTCTTGGCCAGGTGATCGCGGACCGTCACGCCGTCCACGACCTCGTCGAGAATCGACGGATCCTTCGTGACGGAAACATACTTTCGCACCGCCTGAACCAGGGACGATTCCTGATCCGTCTCCACGGTGTTCTTATGAGCGAGCAGATCCGGCGCGAGGGCCGACCGACGGTACTTGTAGGCGACGTTGCCCTGCGACTTGGGGATGTATCCGTCCACGATATCCCCCTGCGGCCCCTGGAATTTGAAGAACGTCAAAAGGGCCTCGCGGATCCGTTTCGGATCGTTCACCTGCAACGACATCTCGATGAACGTGTTGAGATCGCGAATCCAGACCTCGCCGTACCCGCTGCCGGCGGTGAAACCAGTTTTCAACAGGCTTCTGGCCTTGTCCAAAACCCGCGGCAGATTCGGGTCGTCCAGGATCCGACCCGCCAGCGTCCGGGCGTCGGTCGGCGGTTGCTGCGCGAAGGCCGTGCGACCGAAGAGACAGGCAGACGAGAGAAGAACGAACAAGGCAAGGCGATGAATGCGTGCGTCAGACATCTTGGACCCCTGTGAACCATCTGTTCTTGTGTGGATCGCCAGGCACAACAGGCCTGGCCTGGATCAGCCGAGTATGATAGCCTGCCCGTTGCCGGTAGACAAGGATTGTCCGAACCGGCAAAACCGACTACAATACCCCAGCGGCATCGAAGAACGTCGTGACAGAATTGCCGCCAGGATATAGCAGTCTCCAATCGGGATGTGACCATGACGCCCAGAGAAAGAGTACTCGCCGCACTGAACCACGTCGAGCCCGACCGCGTCCCGGTCGATCTGTCCGGGCATCGTTCCTCGGGCATCGCCGCAATGGCGTACCCCAGGCTGCGCAAATGCCTGGGCCTTGAGCCGAAACCCATCCGCGTCTACGACGTGATCCAGCAACTGGCGATCGTCGACGACGACGTACTGGACCGCTTCGGCATTGACTGCATCGAGATGGGCCGCGGTTTCGCACTCACCGAGGACTCGTGGAAGCCCTGGACCCTGCCCGACGGCACGGACTGTCTGATCCCCGCCTGGACCAACATGGAGCGTCGGTCCGACCGGTGGGTCATCCTCTCCCCTTCGGGCCGGCCCATCGCCCACATGCCCGACGGCACGCTGTACTTCGAGCAGACGCACTTTCCATTGATGAAGGATAATGGCTCACGAATGATGGAAGAGCAATCCGTGTCTTCCGCCTCCAATGATCCATCATCGATCCTCCATCCTCAATCCGTTGCGGCTGCGTTCGACGAGTGCATGTGGACCGGAGTCGCGGCCCCGCCGGGACCGGTCGATCCGCAGACGCTCCGCGAGGGAGCCAGGCGTCTCCGCGAGAGCACGGACCGCGCCGTCATCGGCCTGTTCGGCGGCAATCTCTTCGAGACCGGCCAGTTCTTCCACCGCGCCGACAACTTTTTCATGCTCCTGGCGGGCGAGCCGGCCAAGGCCCACCGATTCCTTGACGCGCTCGTGGAGATCCACCTGGCCAACCTGGAGAAATTCCTCGCCGCAGTCGGCTCCTCGATCGACATCATCCTCTTCGGCGACGACCTCGGCATGCAGACGGGTCCCATGCTCAGCCCGAAGATGTACTGCGAATTCTTCAAACCCCGACACAAGATCCTCTGGAACCGGGCCAAGGAGCTGGCCGACGTCAAGGTCATGCTCCACTGCTGCGGCGGCGTCCGCGAGCTGCTCGGCCACCTCATCGAAGCGGGCCTGGACGCGATCAATCCCGTCCAGATCACCTGCGCCGGGATGAACGCCGCGGAGTTGAAGAAGGAGTTCGGCAGGGACCTCGCCTTCTGGGGCGGCGGTTGCGACACCCGCGACATCCTCACCGGCGCCCGTCCCGAGCAGGTCGCCGAGCACGTGCGGAATCAGGTCCGCATCCTGGCGCCCGGCGGCGGCTTCGTCTTCCAGCAGGTGCACAACATCCTCGCGAACGTCCCGCCCGAGAACATCGTCGCCATGTTCGACGCGGTCCACGCAGCCCGGTGACGCCCAGCGCCATCTTGCCGTTCGTAGTGTGCCCGTCAGGGCATATTTTCCAGAGTCAAGCAAGATAACGCCTTACGGCGTCACTACGAACCGGCCTGGCGTCCAACCCTCGCCATAAACCACGCCATCCGCCGTAATCCGGTGGGCGGATAGGTGGCGCGTTTCTTCGTAGGTTGGGCGTCCTCGCCCGACCCTCTTTCAGACGAGCGGGGACGCTCGTCCTACGAAGAACCGAGTCGCCCGCAGAGGGCGGATCGCTCAAGGCAGTATGCAGGGTGCGGATCACGCACTGGCTCCTGCATCTCCCTGGGGTTGCGGCGGCCCTCGCGGTTGTCATTCCCGCGGAAGCGGCGGCCCTCGCGGTTGTCA
>CAZDTD010000326.1:0-4064 GCA_964507995.1 uncultured Pirellulales bacterium
GGAAGAAGGCGAGCGGGACGCTCGCCCTCCGAAGAGGGTCGGAACCATCCTGTGGAACCGGCGATTCTGTCGATTCGTCTGACCGCTCACTCTCTGGGAGGAGTGTTCTCCTCGCCCGGCGTCGGTTCCTGCAGGGACACGAATACGTAACCGCCTGTTTCCTCCAGCCATCGGCCCACGGACACGCCCGGCTCGGAGGTTCCGAATTCTGCCTGCTCGCTGTAGCCGGTCAGGACATCGGCTGAGCCCGAGTGCAGGTAGACCGTTTCGCCGTCCTTGCTCAGGCCGAACGGCTCGCTGCAACCCTGATCCGCCGGATTCCCGAAGTGCAGGGCCTGGTAGAAGACGATGTACCCGCCCGCCGGGATGCTGGTTCCGGCGCCGATTCTGTACTTGGTCAGGTTGTCTGCATCGTCGCTGAGGTACCAGTCTGCAATGTCGATCGGCCGGGCGGTCGTGTTGTGCAGCTCGATCCAGTCGGAGCCGCCGTCGGCAGGATTGGCGAGCACCTCGTTGATGACGACCGAGCCCGGCTCGGACACTTGGCCGCTGTCGTCTTCACCGGGCGAGCCTCCGGCGTAAGCGCTGGGACGCCAGGCGTTCTTATCGTTCAGATCGACGGCAGCCTGCGCATCGCGGACCGTCAGCGAGAAGCCCAGGCCATCGGTCAGATCGAACCAATCGTCGCGGTACTCGAAGCTCTCGATGATTTTGCCGGCGGCATCCGCCATCTCGATTTTCTCGCCGGCATTGGCCAGACTGCCGTCATATTGGCCCAGGACGGGTAGTTGGCCGCCGTAGCGGGCCTCGAAGGTTGCGATGTCTTTGACCAGCAGGCAATAGCCGCCTGGAGGCAGTTCAAAGCTTGGGAAGGCGTACTCGATCCCCTTCGTAAACCGGACGAGGTTCAGGTTGATCGTCTCAACGCCGGTGTTGGTCAGTTCGACGTATTCGGCGTTCGGATCGCCCGACGGGTGGTACATGATCTCGCTGATCCGCAGGTTCTCGGCCACAGGTCCGACCGCGTAGGCCGCTTCGTTCAGGGCGCTCCATGTTACGCCGCTCAGGGCCCTGGCCTTGACGCAGGCGCTCTGGGGCAGGGTGATCGGTCCGGCGTACCGCACGGCCGTTGGCGAAATCCCGGTGGGGTTTGAGTTCGTCGCGGTCTTGGCCACGATCAATTCCGCCGAGAGCAGGAAATCCGAACTGGCGCTCGATGAATTCATCGCCTGGATCGCCAGGAGGTTGACGCCCAGTCGAACGCTGGTGATCGAGGTTGTGACGTCGAACGACTCGAACTGTTTGGCGGATTCATCGGGATTCGAGGCGTTGCCGGTGGTGTTCGAGTTCCAGGCGGGAGCGTCTGTGAAGTTCTTCCTCGCGATCTCGGTCCCGTTCAGGTAGGCGACGAACCCGTCGTCGCATCGGACGTTCAGCGTCAGGCCCGCAAAGGAGGCGAGGTCCTCGCTCGTTGCGGCGAACGGGATGCGAATGTAGCAACTGGAGTTCGTGTTGTACATCTGGGCGACGTCGATTCCGATGTAGTCCTCGTAGCCGGCGCTTCGCTCGAATCCGACGCCGCCGGAGCCGCTGAGCCAAGCGGAATCGTCGAACGCGGCGCCGCCTTTCCAGGCGTCGGAGATCGGGCCGGTGGGGACGAGGACCCGCTTGGCCGCATTTTCCTTCACAATCGCGGTCTCGTCCGAGGTCCCGACGGCAGATCCGGCGATTCTCGGGTCGCTGCCGTCGAGGGTGTACCAGATCGCGCCGGTCGCCTGCATCGTCAGGCTGTCGGAGGCTGTGAGCGGCCCGCCGTGCTGCTGGATGCCGTTGACGTAAAAGACCGGGGCATCGACGCTCGGGTACAGCCCTGCGGTGCGGAACTGCGAGAGGACGATTGTGCTTCGCTGGGGGAGGTACGACTGGAGAATCCGGTTTCGCATCGCGTCCCAGTGTGCCGGCGTGGCATTGCTGCCGTTCTGGTCTGCCCAGCGAGCCGATTCCGGGATGACCGCCAGTTCGATCAGACCGGACAGGGCGGCATATCGCTCGATCAGCCTTTCGGGCGTCAGAATCCCCTCGTTGAAGAACAGGCGGTGCAGGCGGTCCGCGAAGAGCAATCGGTATTCCGCGTTGTTTCGCAGCAGTCCGTGGGGCTGGCCTGCCTGGCTGGAATCGGGACTGGTGATCTTGTCCATGTTCAGCGGGGATCGCGAGGTGAGCATGACATCCTCCGCGTCCCAGCAGTAGAACTTGAAGCCCGTGCTGGCGGCGGTCCGATCCCTCGCCAGCCAGTAGTTGTTCCAGGGCCAGTCCCAGTTGCCCGCCCACAGGTTGACGATCATGTAGTCGATGTAGTTGGGCAGGTCCAGCAGGCAGGGCCAGTCGCTCCGGCGGGTCCCGTCGAGGTCCCTGCCCTGGAGCTTCTGGAGGGCTGCGAAGGATGTCGATGCTTGCTGGCACAGGGAGAGCATCTGGTTCAACGCGGTCCTGTCTCCCTGCTCCACGGTGAAGCTCGTGTGCTTGAGCACGTCCCAGTCGTCCTTGTCGCCGCCGTAGTAGGAACTGGAGAAGGCTCCATCCGGCCGCTCGCACGGGTTGTAGAGTCCCCAGTACAGGCCGTTGACATAGAGGTGTACGAACGTGCCGTGCGAAGCGGCGTTGCCGGTGTCGTGCTGGAGGCTCCGCACGAATTCGTCCCGAGTGAACTGGGCGTTCATCTCGTTGCCGCTCCAGGTATAGCCGTCGTTGGCTCCGGCCCGCAGAACGATCGTGTCGAATTCCTGGGCTGCGTCCTCGCCAAACAGGGGATACCGCAGCTTCGTCGGGCCGTACTGGCCCTTGAAGACCAGTCGGAACGAGTGCTTTCGACAGGCCCAGGGTGAGCGGAAATACGCGCCCTGGATGCGGATGCCGCAGTTGACCTGGAAGCCCTTCGTGCCGTCGGGGTAGATCAGCTCGACCGAGCCGGGCCGCTCCCAACCGACGCCGCTGCCGTTGGGGTTGGCGTAGATGCCCCGATCTGGGCCGAACAAGTCTTCGACCGCCGTCACGATGGACATCGAGGGCAGCGACAATAGGGCGGATTTCACCTGCCCGCTGTATTGCGAATCCAGGACGATGTTCGCGTCCATCTCATAGTCTGCGGCCGTGTCGCCCCAGGCGGCGGGGAAACCGGGTGGCTCAGGGGCCTGCAAGACGGCGTTGTTCAGGAAGATGTAGGTCTGGGCCGCCACCGGACTCGAAACCCAGCCGGATTGGACTGCGATGGCCCGTACACAGGTCGTTTTGGCGATCTGGATGGGCCTGCTGAACAGGGTCCCTGTCACCGAACGGGCACTCGGTTGGCCCGGCTCGCTGCCGTCGGTGGTGTAGTAGATCGTCGCTCCCGGCGTCTCGCACGTCAAGGTCACGTCGAACGACGACTCGTAGAACCCGCGTTCCCGGCTGAACTGGACCTCCGACACCACGCCCAAAGCCGCGGTTCCATTCGGCTTTCCCGGCGTCGGGAGGGGCATGAAACCCCAGTCGCCCGCGGCGTCGGGATCGCGGCCGTACGAGACATCGGGGACCTGCCGATCGAATGGGACAGCGTCGAGCAGGGTGACGCCGTCGGCGTCGAAGAGGTAGAGAGTGCCGCTGTCGGCGTTCAGTTTGAAGCCCGCGTGCAGGCCGGAGGCGGTGGTCTCGCCGTCGGCCCAGATCAGGAGGAATCCGCTCGCCGGAACCGTCGTGAGGGCCTGCTTGTCGAGCGGGATCTGCCAGCGGGTGGGGTTTTCCGGGTCGTCCGTCAGGTACAGACCCGCGGCGTTGGCCGATGTGGAGGAACCGTTGTGCAGTTCGATCCAATCGTCGTATTCGTTCTGGGGGTCCGCTGCCGTGGTGCTGTTGGAGGCCATCAGCTCGTTGAGGACGAAAGGGCAAGCCGCAAAAGCGGGACGGACCGAAAGGCAGGCAAGCAAGACGGTCGGTAGTGCGAAAAACACCAGTCTGACGGACTCGAACATTCTTCATCCTTCCTCACAAGAACCCTCGCTGACCGCTCGCGGTCCCTCCTGCGGGCA
>CAZDTD010000327.1:0-4063 GCA_964507995.1 uncultured Pirellulales bacterium
CATCGAAGACGCTGGCGTGCTCGAAGAATCCCGTCTCGGGGAGCCGGGCCCGCGGACAGTATCGACCGTTGACGATCAGGGCGCGGAAGTCCCAGGTGCCTTCCTTGACGCCGGGCAAATCCGATGCATAGAACCTGTCGCCGTCCTTCTGCCAATTCGTCACCTCTCGGCCGCCATACAGCACGACCTTCGCCCCGGCAGTTCCTTCGATAGTCAGGCCGGAGTCCTCGTGTGTGAGCACGACCGGCTCGCTGAGGAAATGGTCCCCTTCACGAATCACGATGGTTCGTGCCTGCTGTGTTCCTGCCTGTCTGGCGGCCTGGCAGGCGGCCGCGAGCGTCGCAAACGGACCGTCCGCCCGGTTTGAGTCGGGCTCGGCCAGTCGGCCGGACCAGGCGTCGTTGCCGTTCGACGCGACGTAGAAGGTGGCGATATCGGCCATGTCTCCTGCCACGCTCGTTCCCACTGAGGGGAGGCTCATGATCAAAGCGACGAAGTGAATGACAGTAGATGCTACAGTCATGTGTTCACCCCATGAATCAATGGTGACATTTTTCCATCTTCTTTCGAGCCGTAGGAACGACCCGAAGGCGTTTATCGCTTTTTGGGCTACCCGCAGGAATAGGAGGAGGGACCCGGTGCGAACCAAGCCTTTCCTGCCGTATAGCCACTGGGCTCGACGCTCGGGTCGCACGCCTGCGTTGCCCTATCCTTCGGCCCAGCAGACGAATCCTATAGCGTGTACGGGGAATATTCAAGAATCACAATGCGGATCGGAACGGATCGATTCACCTGCTGGAAGCCCAAAAAGCGATAAACGCAACCGGCGATCTGGTAGTGCACAGACTTGACGGAGGAGACTTGTCAGCCTGTTCTCATCCCCCTATACTGTCCCAACGCGTGAACGATGGCAGCATCCTGTGCGTGGGATTCGATATGGACGCATCGGCAAATGTGGGAATCGCATTGACGTTGACCCTGCTGGCGGGATTGTCCACCGGCATCGGCAGCGCGATCGCGTATTTCATCAAGCATCCCAAGGTCGTCTACCTTTCGTTCTCGCTCGGCCTGTCGGCGGGCGTCATGATCTACGTCTCGTTCATGGAACTGCTGCCGCAAGCGGTGCAGATGGTGGGGGAGGGGCTGGGTGTGCTGTTCTTCTTCATCGGGATCGGGTTCATCGCGGCGGTCGATCTGCTCGTGCCGGAGCATGAGAACCCGCACAACTACGAGGGTCTGGACCGGCCGGACTCGCCCGACGCGGGGCATCACCTGATGCGCGCCGGCGTGCTGACTGCCCTGGCCATCGGCATCCACAACCTGCCGGAGGGCCTGGCGACCTTCGCTGCGGCCTTGAGCGACACGCGTGTGGGAATCTTCATCACCATCGCCATCGCCATTCACAACATCCCCGAGGGGATCGCCGTCTCGGTGCCGATCTTCTACGCGACAGGAAACCGGAATAAGGCGTTTGTCTACTCCTTCCTCTCTGGAGTTTCAGAACCGATTGGCGCCCTGATCGGCTACCTGGTGCTGATGCCGTTCCTCAAGCCCGCGGTGCTTGCAGGGACGCTGGCCTTCGTTGCAGGCATCATGATCTACATCTCGCTTGATGAATTGCTTCCCATGGCCCATCGCTACGGTCACGGCCACCTCGTCATCACAGGCGTCGTCCTCGGCATGCTCATCATGGCCCTGAGCCTGATGATGCTGTGAGTGCGCGATCTGCTACCCCTCGCTGCGGACGATGTCGAAGATCTTCACCAACTGCGTGATTTCGAAGACTTTCTGAATCTTGGCGTCCAGGTTGTAGAGTTGCAGGTGGCCGCCCGCTTCGATGACGCGTTTGTGGACCTTGACGAGCAGGCCCAGGAACGCCGACGACATGAACTTGACCTTGGCGAAATTCAGAACGAGCCGCTTGTCCTGGTTGTCGCGGATGACGGGCATCAGCGCGCGTTCCAGCTTGCGGATCTGCTGGTCCTCCAGGATGGTCTGGTCCTCGAAGGTCACGATGGTCACATCCGTGCCGTTTTCGACTACGATCTTCTCTTTCGACTCCATATCCACCTCAAGGTTGCCCGCAGAGCCGGGTCCGACGACTCCCACGAAACGAGAGGGCCCGGAGAATACATCCCCAATACCGCGATCCCGGCCCTACCGGCCCTATTCTATGCGACAGGCGAGGATTCGCTACCAAAAAACACGGGCAAAATCCGACTTGTGTCGGCGTCCTGTCTGGGATTCCGATTTGCACGGTGTTGGTCTTCCGCTACAATGCGGCCCGAGTCTTCATACGGCGGTCGTGCGGTCTGAAAGTATCGCACGACGTCTCGTTCCAGCCCAGGTTGAAAGGCGCTCAAGATGCAACGCGAGAACGTGAGAGTCTCAAGAATGCCTCTGGCGATGTGGCTTGTCTGGGTGACAGGGATGTGCGTTCAGAGCAGCGGGCATGGCGCTGAAGCGTCATGCGGGCAATCCCCTGCGATGGGACAGGCCGTGGGCCAGAGCAATCGCCCGATGCGAGAGAAGCACACGCTGGTTCTGACCGTCGGCCAGAGGGACGGCGACCTGCGTGGTTTGGACGACAAGGTCATCCAGGCGGGGATCGACTACCTTCACCGCCTGGGCGGCGGAACGCTTCGCATCCTGCCCGGCGTGTACGAGCTGCGAAACGCGGTCTACCTGCGTCCTCACATCCTCCTGTGCGGCTCCGGCGAGACGACCATCCTGAAAAAAGCCGGCAACGTCACAACGAAGCTGGCCAGGGACTCCGACTGGTACGAGTACGGCGTCGAAGTGATCGACGCTTCGGGCTTTGTGCCCGGCGACGGTGTCATGCTCCGATCCAGCACCGGCCCCGGCGCCTGGCAGTACGATGTCCTGCGGGCCACGATCACCGCGGTCGAGGGAAACATCCTGTTCCTGGACCGCATGACCGAGAAGAACTTCTGGCTGGAGAAGGACGCGACGGCCGCAACCATCTTCCCGATCCTCGCTGCCGAGGACGTCGATGACGTGCAGATCGAAGACCTCGTCCTCGACGGCAACAGGGACGGCAACGAGCACATCAACGGCAACTTCGCCGGCGCGGTCTTCATCCAGGGCTGCAACCGGTGGCGGTTCAAGAACGTGGTCGCTCGTCACTACAACGGCGACGGCTTCAGCTTCCAGGTCTGCGACGACGTCCGGTTCCAGGATTGCAAGGCTCTGAACAACGCCGACCTCGGATTCCATCCAGGCAGTGGCTCGCAGCGGCCGATCTTCCGCGGTTGCGAATCCAGGGGCAACAGCCAGGGCATCTTCTTCTGCTGGGGAGTCTCGGACGGACTCGTGGAGGACTGCACCCTTTCCGAAAACAGCGACTACGGGATCAGCATCGGCCACCGCGATACGGACAACCTCGTGCGCCATTGCGCCATCGAGCGAAACGGCGAAGTGGGAATCCTCTTTCGCAACGAGGCCGGCGAATTCCGCTGCGGCCACCGCAACCGAATCGAAAGCTGCGTGATCCGCGACAACGGCACGGAGAAACCGGGGATCGGGATCGACATTCAGGGAAGAACCGAGGATATCACCATCCGCGACACGCGCCTGGAGAACACGACGAGCGGAAATCAGAAAGTGGGTATCCGCATCGGCGAGAAGGCCCGGCAGATCTCCCTTCAAGGCAATACCTACGAGGGCTGCCCCACAAGTGTCGAGGATCTGCGATTCGCCCAGAACAAGTCGCGATGACGCGTATGGATCGAGGCGACTCGAAGCCAATGGATGTTCGATCTACGATTTCTCGCGGACTCTCCTGCCTCCTGGATCGTGGAATCGAGTTCGTCGCTCGGGGCAAAAGGACTACGGAACGGGCGATAGCGGCAGGGTGGACTATGTCCACCGTCTTTCCTAATAAAGTGTACAAATAAAATACAATTTATCCTTGAAAAGCTCGTGGTGGAGGTGGGACAATGGGGCTATAGTGGAGTATTCCGGGTAGCGGCGTCGACTGTGCCTTTTGAGAAAAGGCGCAACGCGTGCGAGTACAGGCCCCTTGGGGAAAAAGGAGCGGATG
>CAZDTD010000328.1:0-4058 GCA_964507995.1 uncultured Pirellulales bacterium
ACGGCCAGCAGAGCCACTGCTGCGACTGCAAACAATGCCTTCTTCATCTTTACTTCCTTTCTAACTTAACCCTCGCTCCGAGTTGGCCGATAGGCCTTTGTGGAGCTACACCCAGTTACTGCGGCCAAGCAACGCTTTGCCTGGACCGCCTTGCAGCGGGCACGACCACCTGATTATCGACTTCCCCAGATCTGCCCGCTCGTGATCCGGGAAGTTGCGGCCCTTTACGATTGTGGATTTGACCTGCGATTTTCATTCCCACTTGGCATTTGACATTCTCTTGATTCGCCCAAAGAGAGGGCCATCTCTCCAGACGCCCCGCAAGCCATCCTCGGCCCGCGAGAACCTCATGTCATCACCTACCTCCTTTCTCCCCTGTCCCTTGCCGAGGGGGGTTATGCTTGGGATCGCACCTTTCCGTAGGTCCTGGGCAATCGAAATAACCGAATAATAGCGGCCCGGCCGAGCCAACCATGAAACCGGGATTCATCACTCTCTCCGAATCAGTACCCTGGTGTAATCGTGATCATAATGGTCCCATGATACTGCCCTGCCGGGTAACACTGTATTGTTCTCACTCCGACCCGAATCTCGATCGGAACATCACTGCCGCCACGAGGCGTCGGCCCGTCGGAGACAATCGGCACCCGCGCCGTTCCGACCGGCACCGACTGGCCATTGATCGACACGTTCAAATCCTTTGGCGCAATCGGCGTATTATTGACTCGGTGCCGAAGCCCATCGAAGGACGCCAGAATGTGGTATGGACAACTGGCCACCACATGGGCCTTCACCCGAGCCACCGCGTCCTTGAGGGCCGACTCATACACCTCGCCCAAATACACAGGCTCGCGCGGCGTGGTGATCGCCACAAAAGGTTCAGACCAATCGGCAGCCCTCGCCCCTTGTGTCGCCACCAGGCACACTGTCAGAAACGCAAAAATCTTCGCCAAAAACCGCATGTCATTACCCCCCTACCCGAACGATCGCACATCATATAGAGAAGCCCACTCGCTTGCTGCCAAGACGTGTCCTCGTCCCTGCGTTCGGCTGAAGTTAACTCACCCGGTTGTCTGAGAGCTATCCCGCCTGAGATGGAATCCCGACAACACCTCTCTTACCGGACCCATCCTTTGGCAACTTCGTGAGAAGCAGGAAAAACAGTTCGTCGAACCTCAAACACCCTGCCATTCTCACTCTCCTTCAGAAGCCAGCCGCCAAACCCAAGAGCCACCAGCTTCCAAAGAACCCTTCACGCACCGTTTGACTCTTCCTAAGTCTCCAAGATTACCAATTTTGCCTATTACTGTCAAGCCCAAAAACACTGGGACGCGGATTTTTATCCGCCCACCCCAGATGTCCACTGTGTCCTATTTTACCCAAACATCCAATAAATGTCAATCCCAGGATAGTGCTTTGCAAAAAAAAGACGGGGGATTGATCGAAACCAGGAACGAGGACCACGGACCACACTGACCACACATACGACGAATGCGGCCTATGCCGACAAATCCAACGGGGACACAGGGGAAGAAAGCCAGCCCAGGAAGGGATACACAAGACACAGAGGAAAACACAGAGAGGCCGACCGTAAAACGAGCGTGGCAAAACTCCCCGAGTAGGGCTCGAACCTACAACCTAGCGGTTAACAGCCGCTCGCTCTACCATTGAGCTATCGGGGAATATACCCGAGCACGATGCCATCGGGACTACACCCGATGCCCATACAATATCGTCGAAGACCTGATACATACAACAGATTTTGCCAACTTTGTCAAGATTTATCTGTGCCGGCCGATACAGAAATTTGGGGCCGTGCTGGACACGTGACGCATGGCCCGGTAGATTGGGTTGTTTATGCATTCTCGATGTGCATGCCCGGTTGACGACACCCATATTGCGGGTGCGTACAGGCACTCACAACCGCGTGGGGCCGTAGAATCTGAGGAACAACGCCAGATCGGGGCGCATCTGGAATTACTAAGGCGTAATTCGTAGGTTTTCGGTCTTTAGGTTAGTGCGACATGGCCAAGGATATTCTCAGTGTTGGGGGGTTCACGATTATCAAGCGGATCGGCAATGGCGCCCGCAGCACGATCTACTTGGCAACCGATGACGAGGATGGCAGCACCGTCGCGCTCAAACGCCTCACTTGGGAGAAGCCCGAGGATCATCGCTTCTTCGAGCAGACCGAGATGGAGTACCAGGTCGCCAAGAAGATCGACCACCCATACGTCCGTAAATGTTTCAAGCTGCAAAAAATCCGCAGCATGTTCCGCGTTCGCGAGTTGCTCCTTTCCATGGAGCATTTCGAAGGCAAAACGCTCGAGGAAAGCACGACGCTGAGCCTGGGCGACGTCCTGCTGGTCTTCCGCATGGTGGCCACCGGCCTGAACGCCATGCACCAGCAAGGCTATGTCCACTGCGACATGAAGCCCAACAACATCCTGATCAGCAAGGCCGGCACGATCAAGATCATCGATCTGGGCCAGAGCTGCCCGATCGGGACCATCAAGTCCCGAATCCAGGGCACCCCCGACTACATCGCGCCTGAGCAGGTCCGTCGCAAGACTCTCGGACCCAAGACCGATATTTTCAATCTCGGCGCAACGATGTACTGGGCTCTGACGGGCAAGAACGTGCCCACCTTGATCCCCAAGAAAAACAAAAACGGCCTAGTCGCCTATGCACCCACGAAATGCCCTGCTCCACACGAACTCAAGAGCCAGTTGCCGATGGGGGTCTCGAAGCTGGTCATGGACTGCGTCAAGGAGGACCCGGCCGAGCGGCCGCCCAGCATGATGGAGGTCATCTCCAGGCTCGACCTGATGATCCACAGTATCTTCGGCAGCAGAATCAAAGCGAACCGAAATGCCTCAGGCAACAATCGATCTTCTCAATAGGGGGATCCGCGCAAATCAGACAGACAGGTTTCGGCGTGGCAACGTCATCTGTCTGCCGGGGGTCGGTTCATTGGTCATTTGTGGCGATATCCACGGGCACCGTCGCAATTTCGAACGGGTCGCCGCAAGAGCCGACCTCGCGAAACACCCGGATCGACACCTCATCCTTCAAGAGATCATCCACGGCGGCCCCGAGGACAAAGAAGGCGGATGCCTCTCCTACCAATTGCTCTTCGAGGCCATCCGCCTCAAGCTGCGATTCCCCGACCAGGTCCACTTCATCATGGGCAACCACGACACCGCCTGCATCTGCAGCACGGAGGTCATGAAAAACGGCAAGGAAATGAACCGCGCCATGGCCTCGGCCCTGGATCGTGAATTCCGCCAGGCGAGCCCCGATGTCCGACTGGCGATCCGCCAATTTCTCTTTTCGCAGCCTTTGGCAGCCCGGAGCGGCAACCGCATGTGGATTTCGCACTCCCTGCCCAACGACCGCTGCGTCGATCAGTTCGACCCGCGTATCCTCGAGCGAGAGCTGCAGATCGCCGACTGCGACCGCCCCGGCTCAGCCTACCTGCTGACCTGGGGCCGCCGGCACAGCCAGGCCACGCTCGACCGCATGGCCAAGCTCCTCGACGTGGACGTGTTCGTCCTGGGCCACCAGCCCCAGACCCAGGGCTGGTGCAAGGCGGGCGAGAACCTCATCATCCTCGCCTGCGACCACAACCACGGCTGCCTCCTGGAGGTCGACCTCTCCAAGCCCTACACCGCCGCAACCCTCGTGGACCTGATTATCCCCCTGGCATCCATCGAGTAGCACAATTATCGGATCAAAATACGTATCGGCATCCACGTCCAGGGCTTTGCCGATGGGAAGAGCGAGAGCTTCGTGAATACCCCGCCTGTCGTTCCCCTTCCGGGTGCGATTCTCCTGGGTGCCTTAGGTCTGGGCGCCGCGGGATTGCGGTTGCGTCGGACCGTGTGACAGGGTCCTGATTGCAGTGAATCGTCACTTTGTTGTGAACCGTGCCGGCGAAGTCCTCAGAAAAGGGCTTCGCCGATTTTATTTGGCTCATCCGGTTTCAACGTACTTTCGTAGTTCCTGGGGCTTCGCCCCAGACCCCGAGATTTTGCGCGTTGAGCCAATAGCATGAT
>CAZDTD010000329.1:0-4045 GCA_964507995.1 uncultured Pirellulales bacterium
AGCGCGGCGTTTCGCCTGCTCGGAGAACAACTGGCTCATGTCGACGCCGATGCCGACGACGCCGTGATCGCGTGCCCAGGTGCACAGCATCTCCCCCGAACCGCTGCCGAGGTCGAGCACACGGGTCCCCGATTCCAGACGCAGCGCTGCGCCGAGCGTGGCGAGCTTTTCCGCTGTGATCGGGTTGTGGATGCGGTGATCGCTCTCCGTGATGTTGAAGATCCGTGGAATATCCACTGTGGAAAATCTCCTTTCAGTTGTGAACAGATGTTGCTCCGGCTCTGTCATTCCTGCGCCAAACAGGAATCCAGGAACCGCGGCGTGCGACGCGTCCCCGGAATACCCGGTCGAGGAAGATCGCCCGCCGCTCGTTGCCTCGGGCCGTCACATGGTACACGGCCCCTTCATACTCAATTCGCTGCGCCCTCGCCATGCCGCAACGATACCAATCCCGCCTGCACACGACAAGAACAAAAACCAACCACCTATGTCCCTAAAGCTTAAAATATGGGCTGCCCCCTTGTCCTGGACCCCTTGTCCCAGAACGGCGAGTAGAATGAGAAGAACGCAATCCGCACAGCAATACGATTGAAAAACAGACGGCGAATCGTTAATTAAGTAAGATGTGTGAACTAAAGGTCCGCTGTCCCGTTTGTGTCTCGGCGCCGACGAAGGAGGTCACGTTGAAAGAACAAGCCATGCAAGTCATGTGTGTCGCCGCCGTGATGTGCGGCATTTCATCGGTCGGGGCGGCAGCCCCGCTCATGTCGCCGGCCCAGATCCGCCTGACGGGAGACTGGACCGTCTCGGTGACCATCCCGGGGTCCCCTCCAGTTGCCGCCGAGTTGAAGATCCCCGGCCCGAATATCGTCACGGTCGCCCATGAACAATACGACAAGCTCCCGGATTTCGACGCCAACACTCCCGCGGGCTGGAGAAAGGGCGTCCGGCTCACGGGAGTCGTTGCGGAGGAATGCACGGTGGAAGGTCTGCTTGACCCCGAGAGTCTCGTGGTCCGAGCCGGACCGGAACCTGCTGCTGCAGGATTCAGGAAGGGCATTGATTATGAGGCAGACCTTGTCTCCGGCTGCGTCGGTCGTTTGCCGCAGGGAGGGATCGCCCCCGACCAACCGGTGTACATCGACTACCGGTACGCAAGAATGCGGATCGATTCGGCCGTGCTCAGTGCCGATGGCCGGATTGTCCTCAAGACAGGAACGCCGCACGCGGTCATGCCCGAACCACCGACGCTGGCTCCGGGCGAGACCCGGCTGGCGAACATCTTCGTTTCCGGCCGGCTCGACGCCCTGACGGAGGACAATCTCTTCCCCATTCTGGAAACCGCCTATCCGGAGCCGGCGGCGACCGGCTTGTCGGTCGCGGAGAGACGGCTGCCCAATGCCCTGCGAAAGCTTCGGTCCGGAGAGCCGCTGAAGATCCTTGCCTGGGGCGACAGCGTGACCACCTTCCATCGCTACCAGACGATGTTTGTTGAGCGTTTGAAGGCACGCTATCCAAACGCGAAGATCGAATTGGTCACCGAAGCCTGGGGCGGACGCAATACCGATAGCTACCGCAGCGAGCCGCCGGGCAGCGAACACAATTACCGGGAAAGGGTCTTGGACAGGAAGCCCGATCTGGTCGTCTCCGAATTCGTCAATGACGGGGGGCTTTCAGAAGCACAGGTCCAGGAGCGTTACGGGAAGATCCTTGCCGACTTCCGCGAGATCGGCGCCGAGTGGATCATTCTGACCCCACACTATATCCGTCCAAGCTGGATGGGATTGTCGAGCCAGCGGAACATCGACGAGGATCCCCGCGCCTACGTGAAAGGCGTCCGTCTTTTCGCACAGGAGAATCAAATCGCGGTCGCCGAAGGATCCCTGCGCTACGGCCGGCTCTGGCGGCAGGGCATCCCGTACATCACCCTCATGGAGAACAACATCAACCATCCCAACGTCTACGGCCACGCGCTCTTCGCCGACAGCCTCATGGCGCTGTTCCCCAAGTCCGATTGAAGACGCGGGACACGCAACAGAGAGAACTGGGCACAACAGGGACCGGCGCCTATGTGATAGTGTGACATTGCCGGGGGAATAGATGGCTGTCAACATTAACCCACATAGTTCCCCACTTGGGGTCAGCTAACATGAAAGGCAGAACCTCCTCGAAGCCCCCGGCATCAGGTCGATCCCCTCCATTCATAGCGAACAGCGAATTCGTTGAGCATCGCAAAGGTATCCCTGTACATCACATTGAACTGTGCGCACACATCGGGCAGCAGAATCCGATTTCGTGATTGTGGACGCGGTTGCTCATTCGTGATCACCGTGACAGCATGAACCATCGCGTACGCTACAAGCCAGCCATCTGCTTCGGTTGCGAACTTCGCCTTGGCCTGATCGAAATATTGCGGGTTGCGCTGCACCCAAAGCATGACATCCCCATAAGCGGCGGCTACGGCTTGCTCACCGGTATCCATGAAGAATGCGGCTGGCAATTGTTCCTTGCCCCATTGCACAAGGTCTTCGGTTCTTCGCCCGGCAAGCAACTCGCTTCTGACCCGGTCAATACTGCAAACATTCCCCGCGCCGTAATGATAGATCAGGCTGTCCCAAAACCCCGGGCATATCGTGAAGGCGTAATAGCTGTTCTTCGCCGCGATAAACACGTCCGAGTCCAACAGGTAGGGGCGATTCGCACTCATGGCAGATTCACCCCCAGGCGACCGGCATATTCCTGAAACGCGCCCCCATGCAGCCCCGTCAGGTCATACGCCTCCTTGAAGCTCAAACGACCGCCCTTGGCGGCAAGAATGACCTGCGTGGCAAACATTTCACCCACGCGTGTATTCTGGTTGCTGTAAAAATCACCGCCGCCCGAAGCAGGTCGTTGCTGCCGTTCTCTTGCAATGTATTCCTCGTAGAAGGCGAAGAACGTCTCCCGGCCCACGAGGCGCAGGTCCATCGCCCGACGGCCGGCCACGATAGGGCTGATCTTGAAACGTCGGGCAAGAACTTCGAACGGCGCTTCCTCACGCCGGATATCGCGCCAGCACGCTCTCAGGGCCTGCGCCGGCAGGAGAAACTCCGCCGCCGCTTGATCACACCACGACTCGATCTCTTGCAAGGGATGGGATGTCAGGCCGCTGTCCGTCAAGGCGCTTTCACCAAGCCAGACGTGCGACAGTTCGTGAACCAGCGTGAACATCTGCGCCGATTTCGCGTCGGCTCCATTGACGAAGATAAGAGGGGCGTATTCGTCACTCAGGGCGAAACCTCGAAACTCCTCGACGTCCAGCTTTCGATGCGTGTTGTTCCCGACAACGCCGTTGATGACGGCCATCACGCCCAGCTCTTCAATGGCCCGGCGCAATTCCCCGACCGCCTCGCGCCAAGTACGAACGTCCGCAGCCCAATCGTCGTCCAGGCCGACCATGCGCCGCATTTCGCGTCCGACCCCTTGCGGATCGTCCGCGAGACGGGCGCTTCCCACGAAAGCCAGCGGGTCGACCTCGCATTCGAGCAACTCCTCGCGAAGCCACCCCTGCCGCCGCTGCATCACATGAAGCGTGTCCAGCAGATCAGGGCTCGGATGGCTGATGTCCCGATTACGAATGGTTCGCAAGTCGGGAATAGGAATATGCTCTTCCGGCGGCTCAGGCAGAAAGAAATAGCCGAAGGGCACATAGGTTGCCTTGGCGAAGTCCTCCAACTGCTTGAGCGTCGGCGCTGCCTCCCCACTCTCCCACATGGCATATTTCGGAAAGCGACGGCGCAGACTCTCTACACTCCAGTCGGCGCGCTCTCTTGCCCAGCGCAGAAGCTCAGGTTTTACCGTAACGCGATCCATACTCAAACGTCCTTACGAACGTCCATTCTAACCGTTGTTACTGCACAGATCAACGGCAGTAGCCCTCAATGGGACTAACTCGGGGTTTTTCGGGGACACCATAGAATGGCGGTCCGTTAAGGAAATCCCATCGCGGTCGTCGAGGAAGATCGCCCGCCGCTCGTTGCCTCGGGCCGTCACATGGTACACGGCC
>CAZDTD010000330.1:0-4027 GCA_964507995.1 uncultured Pirellulales bacterium
CACGGACAGCTTGCCTTCCGGGTGTCGGTTCGACCAACTCTCCGCCGGTATCCTGAAGGCGATAAACGCGATCAGGTGGTCTTTGCGGCTTTTTCGCCTTTTTCCGGTTGGGGCTTGCCGATAGAATCCCATCGGACTGAGAAGATCGTCAGAATCGGCGGTCGCACTTACGCCGTTTAGGGAGGATGTGACATGGGAACACGGCTGACACTTGCGGTTGTTGCCTTTTGCCTGGGCGGCATGGCCTATGCGGCCGATCCGGTCTATCCGGGGCGGGACTGGGCCACGAAATCGCCTGAAGAGGCGGGGCTTTCAGCGGAGAAACTGAAGGCCTTCAGCGACTTCGCAGGCGGGTTCGGCTGCGTGGCCCGACATGGGTACCTGGTCTATTCCTGGGGCGACCCGGCCCGACGGATGGATGTCGCCTCCGCGGCCAAGCCGGTCTATGCCCATTTCCTTTTCAAGGCGGTCGAGGACGGCCGGATCTTCAATCTGGATGAACCGGTGTGCAAGTGGGAGCCGCGGCTCAAACAGATCAACGCAGGGCTCGGATACAAGGACTCCCGCATTGCCTGGCGTCACATGGCCAATCAGATCTCGTGCTATGGTCTCGTCGAGGAGCCCGGCTCGGCCTTCGCCTATAACGATTGGCAAATGGCCTTGTTCTTCGACACGCTGTTCACCAAGGTCTATGGGGCCACCCCTGCGACCATCGATTCCCAGGTCCTGCGTCCGCTGCTGACGGATCGAATCGGCTGCCAGGACGATCCGACGTTCCTGGCCTTTGGCGAGGACGACCGTCCGGGCCGGCTGGCGATCTCGCCCCGCGATTTTGCCCGGTTCGGCCTGCTGTACCTCCGCGGCGGCAAGTGGGGCGACAGGCAACTCATCAGTCCCGAATACGCGAAGATGGCGGTGACCAGTCCGCTGGCGAACTCGATCCCGCGAGCGGGGGACAAGGCCGCCGAGATGATCGCGGGCCAGCGAAGCATCGGCTCCCGGCAGATCCCGGACAACCAGACGGACCACATGGGCAGCTATAGCTGGCTGTGGTGGATCAACGGCGTGGACCGCGAAGGCAAACGACACTGGCCCGATGTCCCGACCGACGCCTTCGGCTGCTTCGGCCACGGCGGCATCCGTGCAATGGTCGTTCTGCCCGGCCTCGACCTGATCGTGAGCTGGAACGACACGCGAATCGAGGGCCGGGACAAGGAAAGCGAAGCGCTTCGTAAGGTCCTCGATGCGGTGGTCGAGCCGGCGAACAAGGCGGACGCCGCGAACTCGTTCTTCCTGTGCGGGCCGGGCGACCCCGAAGGATTCCTCTACCGGGGGGCGCTGAATCCCGACGGCACGCGAACGGGCGACCAGATCCAACTGATCGAAAAGCTCGCTCCCACCGGTGCCAACTGCATCTACCTGATTGCCGTCCGCTCGCATGGCGGCGATGGCGATGCCACGCACAATCCCTTCATCAACCACGACCCGGCCCAGGGCGCGAACGCCAAGGTACTGGATCAGTGGGAGCAATGGTTCACCGAGATGGATCGCTACGGGATTGTCATCTACTTCTTCCTCTACGATGACGACGCTTCGGTGTGGAACACCGGCGACGAGGTCGGCGAGCCGGAACGAGAGTTCATCCGCACGCTCGTGCATCGCTTCAAGCATCACGAGCGTCTGGTGTGGTGCGTCGCAGAGGAGTACGCAGAGAAGCTCAGTGTCGAGCGGGTCCGGCGGATCGCGAAGCTGATCCGCGATGAGGACGATCGTGGTCATGCCATCGCGGTGCACAAAAACGACGGGCTGGATTTCTCCGAGTTTGCCGACGATCCCTGCATCGACCAGTTCGCGATTCAGTACAACGTCAGGACGGCGGAAGAACTGCACGCAGGCGTCGTCCAGGCTCGGCGGCAGGCGGAAGGCCGGTACCGTGTGAATCTCTCCGAGGCCGCCGACTGGGGCGTCGGCGACGAGTCGCGGCGCAAGTGCTGGGCCTGTGCAATGGGTGGCGCCTCGGTGATGGTCCTCGGCATGGACATCGTGAGCACGGCCGTCCGCGATTTGAACGATTGCGGCACGGTGGTCCGGTTCTTCCGGCAGGTGCAGAACTTGCCGTCCCTGGAGCCGCACGACGAACTGGCTTGCGCCGGGACACAATACGTGCTGGCCGAGCTGGGAAAGTCCTACGTCGCCTATGCATCGAGGCCCGGCACGCAGGTGGGCCTCAAGGGCATAACGGCGGGCAGGTACTCGTTTCGATGGCTCGACTGCGTTAGTGGCAAGACCGTGGTTCAGGAGTCGGTGCGAGTGCCCGACGGGAACCCGGTTTGGACGCGACCCGATGGTATCGGCGACGAGGTGGCGGTCTATCTCCGGCGTGTCGGCGACTGAGCCGGCCCCGATGTCGGAATCGCGGGATTCTCCTCGAATCCGAGTAGTTTTCAGTTGTCAAAGAGCGTCGGCGGGTCTGGCCTGATGGTCCAGAAGCAGGGGGCCTTCAGGCACCTTCCAGACCCGGCACAGCGGATTTTCCTCGCGGCTCCAGCCGGGGTCGTTCAGTTCCGATTGCGTCGAGTAGCGGAACCGGCCCGAGTCCGCGTGATGATATTCGTAGAGCGGGACAATGCAGGGGTTTGCGGTCGTCTGCCCGGTCGGCGGCAGGGCGACGAACAGCGGTTTTTCCGAGGTCCCGGAAGCGTCGGTTGCCAGCCGAAAACGTCCATCCGGCCGGCTCGCTGCGTACACAGCGACCATGTTGTCACTGCCTCGGTCCGGCTCGACGGCATAGAATGCCACGGATTCGACCTCGTTCCATCTTTTGCCTTGGGCGATGGCGGCGCCCCGCAGGCATTGTATGTCACTGTCCCTGTCGCGGACCTCGTACACCGGCGCCGGCAGAACCAGACGCGGGTCATCCAAATCGAGACGGTACATGATCTGGTTGTAATCATATCGCGGCGTGGCCCGCTCTTCCGAGCCGGAGAAGGTCCACGAGTAGGTGCCTTCGAAGTAGATCGTCCGGCCGCCGTCCTGGTCGAAGTAGGGATGCTGCTTGGGGTTGTAAAATGAATACTTGTTGTGCGTCGCGACCTTGCGAGCGTACGTCCACGGCCCGACCGGCGTATCGGCCTCGGCGTACCACACCTCGCCCAGCATGGAGCTCTCGCCGCCGATCTGCAAAACGATGGCGATCCACTTGCGTCGGTGGGCGTTGAAGTAGACGCTCCCGCCGTGGGGAGTGACTTCCTTGCCCGATTCCACGTCGAGAAAGCGAACGTCTTGCTTCTCTCGCTTCAGAGCCTCTGCGACGCGAGCTCTCGCGACGGCGTCTGTTCCTGCGATGTCCCCGAATGTCACCCAACGGGACCGTCCATCCTGTGAAGCGGTGAAGACCTCGTAGCGATTCGGGTCGGTCACGCGGTCCCATTTCGCCTCCACTCGCATGCGAACGGCCAGCGGGAAGGGCAGTGCGAAGTAGTAGTACGGCCGGCCCTCGACCTCGACGCGGAAGGCGTGCCCGAAGTCCGGGTAAGGCAGCAGATTCGGGTCCGACCGGACGATGGGTTCGAACGAGCCTGTGTCGTCGTTGAAGACCATCAGACCCCGCTCCAGCGCGTGCCCCAGGTCCTTGAGCCGGGCGTACTTGGCGACCATCCGCTCGTGACCATCATTGTCGTGGACGACGAGGAAACCGTCGAGCCAGACGAGCCCCGGCTCCTTCATGCGGGCGACGGGCCGACTGAAGCTATCCTGGTCCACGAAGTAGTCGAGATCGACGCCAACCGCAGGATCGAGGCTGCCTTTGCCGGGCAGATCGGACACTGCGCCCGCCATCGCGAAGTGGCCGAGCGGATAAGACGGCCGGCCGGTATCGCCCCACGTCCAGAACAACCGGTCGTGGTAAATGCACGTGTCCACCGAGTCCTGGCCCATGACCAGGCCGTTGATCGCGGGATTCTTCAACGGGATGGGACGGCCCACCAGGACGCTGTCGCGGTAGATGCCCTGGCCTGTGACGCGATAC
>CAZDTD010000331.1:0-1361 GCA_964507995.1 uncultured Pirellulales bacterium
CCGGCGATTCCGCCGAGGAAGAACTCGGCAATCCCATGAAAATCGACGAATCGCTGAAGGAAATAGATCGTGATCGCGTTCATGCCGATGACGGTGAAGAAGAACGCCCACTTGTGATAGCCCTTCACGTCGATCAGCCAGTAGAACAAAGCCAGCAGCAACAGGCTCCAGCCGCCCGCGAACAGGACGTAGGAACTGGTCCAGAGAATCTTGATGATCGGAAAGACGTAACCCCAGGCATAGCCGAGAATTACGCACAGGATACCCGCCACAGCCAAGCCGACGGCCTTGCGGGAACCGGTCCGGTCGCTGCGAAGCCATTGTCCCGCCAGGGCGCCGAGCAGAGCTGTGCAAACCGCAGGGAAGGTGGAGATCAATCCCTCGTTGTCGCCGTACTTGTAGTAGAGCACGCCCGGGATCACGCGCTGATCGACCCAGGAGGACAGGCAGCCCTCCATCGTCAGATTGCCCGCTCCATACCCCGGGACAGGGACGAGCATCGTCACCGCCCAGTACAGCAGCAGGACCGCGCCGACGAGCACAGCCTGAGCCCGCCAACGCATGTGGATCACGATGAGCGAAGCGAAGAAGTAGCACAGTGCAATCCGCTGCAGGACGCCGGGCCAGCGCATCTCGGACCAGTTGAATTCCAGCAGACCGTTGCAGATGAAGCCCAGCAGCAGGAGCAACGCCGTGCGGCGGAGAATGTGCAGGTGGACCCGGACCGGGTTGTCCCCCCGCTCCACCCGGCGGCAGACCGAGAACGGCAACACCGCCCCCATCACGAAGACGAACAGGGGGAAAATCAGGTCCTCGAAATGGAAGCCTTCCCACGTGACGTGGCTGAGTTGCACGGAGATCGTCTCGGTGATCGGATGTTTCCAGATCTCGACCAGACTCTCAAAGATCGCCCCGCCGCCGATGATCCAGAACATATCGAAGCCGCGCAACGCATCGATGGACAGCACGCGGCCACTGCCTGATTCGCCCTGCCGATTCTCCACAGTCGTCCTCGCCATTCAAAGGGACATTGTCGGGCCACCCGCATGCACGAAACGCCTCATGCATGCGAAGGGACATTATACAAGATCCCTCCGAAAGCGACAATGCCGCGCGGGCGAGCGAACCGCATCAGAGGTTCGATGCCGTCCTCTGCCGGCTACCAGATGTTGCCCTGCACCTGTGCCGAGCAGGACGACTCGATGCGTTGGGCAAGCGTGTCGCGGATGCCCTGGAGCTGTTTGCTGGGACGCCGGAAGTACCCTTCGGAGGCCATGATCTGAATCTCGCACGGCCCGTCCGGATCGCAGACAATCAGGACCTCGGTCGGGAACGAAGTGTCGCTCACAGTCCCCTGCTCT
>CAZDTD010000331.1:1461-4021 GCA_964507995.1 uncultured Pirellulales bacterium
GCACATGACCGCCAACACACGTCACTCACTGATTCTCGTCGCCACGCTGTGCCTCTGCGCGACCGCCGTCGCCTCCGAGGCCGATCCATTCATCGGGCGCTGGGCCCTGACCATTCCCGGCGGCGGCGCCGGCTGGCTGGGCGTTACCCAGGAAAACGGCTACCTCGACGCCGGCATCCTCTGGGGTGGCGGCAGCGTCGTACCGGTGGACAGCGTCTTCACGGCCAACGACAGCCTCTGTGTCATCCGCCTGCAGAAAGCGGAACGCAAGGACGCCGAGGGCAAGGTCGTCCGCACGCAGATGTTCCCGGAAGTCATCCTGGCAAAGGTCGATGGCGACACGCTCCAACTGACCCAGATCCAGCCGCATCACAACGGCATCGGCTACGACGAGCGGGAGTTCACCGGCAGGCGGATTCCCAACCTCCCGGCCAGGCCGGACCTCTCGAAGGTCAAGTTCGGCGCTCCCATCGCCCTCTTCAACGGCACGAGCCTCGACGGCTGGAAGCTGACCAGCGACGGCCAGAAGAACGGGTGGTCGGCCCAGGCCGGGACGCTCGTCAACAGGCCGGTTCAGCCGGAAGGCCGTCATCTCTCGTACGGCAACCTCCGCACGGTCGCCGAATTCGAAGATTTCAACCTCAAGCTGGAAGTGAAGGTCGATAAGGGTGGCAATAGCGGCGTCTACCTGCGCGGCATCTACGAGGTCCAGGTCGCGGACACCTACGGCCGGTCCCTCGACTCGCACAACATGGGCGGCGTCTACAGTCGGATCACGCCCTCCATGGCCGCCGAAAAACCCGCCGGCGAGTGGCAGACGATGGACATCACGCTCGTGGATCGCCACGTCACCGTGATCCTCAACGGCCACAAGATCATCGACAACAAGCCGGTCCTCGGCTGCACCGGCGGCGCCCTGACCTCCGACGAGTTCAAGCCCGGCCCGATCTATCTCCAGGGCGACCACACAGGCGTCACGTACCGCAACATCGTCCTGACGCCGGTCGTGAAGTGAGAAACGAAGGCCCGCGAAGGAAACGCGGTCGCTCTTCATGGATCGTCATCTCAAAGGGGCTGTGATCTCTTCACAGCCCCTTTTGTTTACATCATCGAGAGTCTGTCCCCCGTCCCGGCGTCGGCGGCCCCATCGGCCCCGGTCCGAAACCGGATGGAGACGACGAGTCCCCCGGCGCCCCCTCAGGCCTATCGTACTGCGAGCCGGAGAAATCGGGGGCTTCGAGCACGCTCCAGGGCTGCCCGGAGCCCGTCTGTGAAGACAACCGCCCGAAACTGCCGACGAGCGACGTCGTCGTCGATGAAATCGTATCGATGCAGACGAGAAAGACGAAAGCGTGCGCAGCCAGCAGTGAAAGCCGCACAAGGACATGACTGAACGTGCGAGGCCGCAGAAAGAGACGAATGCACGCGTAGACGACGAGTCCCAGCGTTACCACCGCCAGCACGGGACACAGCACCATGCACGCGAGGAAACCGGCCCCCGGCTCCTTGTCGAAGTCGCGGAGGTGCGCCCCGCCGTCGAGGTACAGAGCGACTCCGATGGCCGCGAGGACGAGGGCAATGAGAAACCCTGCGTCCAGCAGGTACCGGGCAAACCATTCGTCGGAGGATGCGTCATCCGCCGACGCAACGCGTTGTCGTCGCGCCGCCATGATCCGGCTCCTCAATAGTCGAGAAATACGATATCCTCCGGGGTCGCCACCACGTCGCGGTGCCTGGGGCCAAGCAGCTTCTTGATCGCCGTGCTGTGCTTGCCTGCGACGGCCTTGAGCTGAGCGCTGCTGATGCTCGCGACGGCCTTGGCTGCCTGGTTGAGCATGACGACCTCGCCCGAATCGAACGTGCCCTCGACGCCGGTGACACCGCTGGGCAGGAGGCTCTTGTGATTCCGCAGGGCCTTCAACGCGCCGTCATCGATGCGAATCACGCCGGCGGACTGGCTGTTGAGAATCCAGCGGGCGCGGTTGCTGAGCCTGCGCTTGGGCATAAAGATCGTGCCGAGCGGCTCGCCCGCCATGATTCGACGGATGACGTTCTTCTCTCGGCCGTTGGCCAGCACAATCCGGCACCCCGCGTTGGCGGCGATCTTCGCGGCCTCAATCTTCGTCTTCATTCCGCCGGTCGCATTCCTGCTGCCCGCGCCGCCGGCGTTGCGAACGATCGCGTCGGTGATCTCGAAGACCGCCGGGATCGGCTTGGCGTCTTTGTGCTTCTGCGGGTTCTTGTCGTACAGCGCGTCGATGTCCGTGAGCATGACGAGCAGGTCCGCGTCGATCTTGCTGGCGACTAAGGCGCTGAGTCGGTCGTTGTCGCCGAACGCGGTGCCGATTTCCGCCGTGCTGATGCTGTCGTTCTCGTTGAGGATGGGGACGACGCCCAGTTCGAGCAGCGTCTCGATGGCGTTGCGGAGGTTCAGATAAGTCTTGCGGTTGGTGAGCACGTCGCCGGTCAACAGCACCTGGGCCACCTGGACCCCGTGTTGCGTGAACGCCTTGCGGTATTCCTGCATCAGCAGGGGTTGTCCGATGGCGGCGCAGGCCTG
>CAZDTD010000332.1:0-3988 GCA_964507995.1 uncultured Pirellulales bacterium
CCGGTGCGGCCTTCCTGCCGATGATTGAGGCTGAAGAGACCTATCGCAGTCTCTTTACCAAGGGAGGCCGCCGTGTGACCACGGATGGATTCAGCGCAGCGTGGTCGCCCGACGGGACCAAGTTGGCCTTCAGTCTGGGGGGGCAGGGGTACAGCGGCGTGGCGGTCTTCGATCCCGCAATAAAGGAGACGGAATTGTTGATCGTCCCCGGCAAGGACCCGCGCTGGTCGCCCGACGGCAAGTACATCGCCTTTGTTCGTGATCGCCAGAACCTGCGGTTGGAGGAGTTGCTGACTCCCGAGCCTGGCAGCCAACGGCCCCCAGAGACCGATGAAGAGCTCTGGATCATGAATGCCGATGGCACAGCACCCCGGCGATTGGCTCAAGGGAGTTGGCCGTCGTGGGGCAATGATTCTGGAAGCCTTTACTACCTGTCGCGGAGAGATGACACACTCTCCCGAGTCTCGCTTGCGGATCAGGCAAGCGAGCCGAAACCGATCATGAAGTGGTCGTATGTCCTGCCCTCGGTCTCGCCGGACAACCGGCGTGTATCCTGCTTCGAAAACGGATCGCTCAGGATCAAAAACTTGGCTTCCCAGGAGACCATCGCAGAGTGTCGGATGCCCTCGCTGGCATGGGGCGTGACCGGCTGGTCGCCAAGTGGCAATGAAGTGTGCCTGGGCGGCGGCAACTCGGAGAGGGACAGTATCGGCCTGTGGCTGTACAATCTCCAGAAGAAGGAGTTCTTGAGAGTCCTGGATGGCCCGATCACAGCGACCTGCTGGGCTCCCGGAGCCACGCAGTTGACCTTCTGCCTGGGGACGCCATACCTTGAGATTTGGAGCGTTCCAATCGACCCAAGTGTTCCCACCGCGGAGGCACTGGGACCAGGCCAGACTCTCGACAAACATCTCCATGACATGGCTGCTTTCTACAGCCGCCGGATTGAGGCCGATCCAAACGACGCCTACCCCTACTACAGCCGGGCGCAGTACTTAGATCGTCTCGGTGAGCGGGCCAAAGCCACTGAAGACATGAGGCAGTGGCCGGCCGTTCTAAACGGAAGACGGTCTCTATATCCCCCGTCTCTGACGCCCCGTACCTCTCGACGTGTGATCCGCATATCACCGAGTTGCGAATTCGTCTTTTCTGCAGAAAGACCTGTGAATGAGATTCCAATGATGTGTATTGCCTTCGGGCAGAAGGGAAGGTGTGAAATGAAGTTGTTTGAGATGCCGATGTTCGTAGCGTCCCTCTTTGGGTTTTGTGTTGTATCATTTCTGGATTCGCCGTCCACACGTGCCGATTTCACTCTCGGGCCACGGGTAGACTTGGGGGCAACTGTGAGTTCCCCACAAGGTGACGGCATTCCAGTCCTCTCTCGGGACGGTCTGGAATTGTACTTTGCCTCCATGCGCTCCGGCGGATTCGGCGGCTGGGATATCTGGATGACCCAACGAACGACTGTGGAGGATCCCTGGGAGACGCCTGTCAATCTGGGATCGGGAGTGAACAACGCCCAGAACGAATACCCAACGAGCATATCATCGAATGGACTGACCCTGTATTTCTTTACTGGGACTTATACATTCCGCCAGTACACAGCCACACGAGCGACAAGGGACGCGTCCTGGGGCCCGCGCGTCGATTTGGGGCCGGTTATCAACTCGGGGGGGATCGATTTGGGAGCAATGATCTCTCCCGATGATCTGGAGTTGTTTCTCGTCAGCTCCCGACCGGGCGGTCTGGGTGGTTTGGACATCTGCGTGAGCACGCGGGCCACCCCGACAAGTCCCTGGGAACCGCTGGTGAATCTGGGGCCTGTGGTCAACACTCCTGGAAATGAGGCCACAGGACCGATGTCCCCGGACGGCCTAACCATGTTCATGAACGCGGAGAACCGTCCCGGCGGCTGTGGTGGCTGGGACACGTGGATAATACGTCGGCCCTCGAAGAACGCACCTTGGAGCGAACCGGTGAATCTTGGGACCCTTTTCAACACGCCGGACGGCGAATGCTTGTTCAGCCTCTCGCCCGACGGTCAGTGGGCCTATGGCAATGAATATGTGGGCACACCGGTGGGGAACCTGTGGATGGTGCCGATCATTCCCACCGTTGACTTCAGTGGCGATGGAATGCTGGACCTCGTCGATCTGGCGATGCTGATCGAGAACTGGGGTCTGAACAATACGCTCTACGATATCGGGCCGATGCCCTGGGGCGATGGCGTGGTGGACATCGAGGATCTGAAGGTCTTCATCGCCGAGTGGGAAAAAGAGAACCAGTCGACACAGGGCGATGGAACCACGTTTCCCGACTTCATAGCGACGGAAGGCTCCGCCGAAGGGGTGGCCGTGGACAAGGCCGGTAACGTCTATGTCAGCGTCAGCGCAACGAGCGACCAGGTTTGGAAATTCTCGGCTGCAGGCGTCGGGAACGTTCTGGCCGATCTGGGAGAACCGGGAGGCGGCGCCCTTGGACTGGCGACCGATGCTGCGGGCAACATTTACGCGTGCCGAGCCTCGGTGACGAGCGCAGGGGTGCTGCTGCCGAACCACGGGGTGCATCGGATTGCCCCGGACGGGGAAGTCAACCTGCTGCCGGGCACAGAACAAATCGTTTTTGCCAACGCGCTGGCGTTTGACGATCAGGAGACCCTCTACATCACGGAGATGTTCTCCGGGGACTTCTCCAGCCGCTCGTTCGGGCCGGGCGGGCTTTGGCGCCTTACGAAAGGCGGAACGGCCCAACTATGGATCCGCCACGAGTTCCTGACGGGCATGGCCCCGTCCCTGTTTCCGTATCCGGTAGGAGCTAACGGCATTGCCTTCCATCGCGGCGATCTTTATGTGGTCAACCCGGACAAGGCGATGATCGTGCGGGTTCCGGTGCAAGCGGACGGCAGTGCCGGCCTACCGGAAATATGGAAGAAGATTGAGGACGTACCCGAGTCATTCTTGTATGGCTCCCCAGCCTTCCCACTGATGATCGATGGCGTCTCCGTTGGCCCGGAGGGCAACCCCTACGTCACTGTCATCACGCGTAATGCGATCGTGCGAATCGATGCTGACGATCGATCCCAGCAGACAGTCGCGGTCTACCCGCAGGTCCCGCTGGATACTCCGGCGAACGTGGCATTCAAGACGGACAAGAGCGGAGACATAAGTCTCTTCATCACCAACATGGGCATGCTCAAAGCCTTCATTCCCGATCAGGCCTGGCCCGGCCCAGGGCTGGTGAAGACAAGCATTCCGTAGTGAAATATGATCCGAGAACCTGTTTCTATCTTGTTCGTGTCGTTGATCGCATCCCTCATCTGGCAATGTGCGTGCCGTCCTTCCCGGCCGGCGAGTCCTCCCGCGTTCTTCAGCATCGAGTACAAGGAGAAGGCCGATCCGCTCGAGTACTTTCCTCTGGCCGTGGGGACCAAGTGGACTTACGCGAGCACAGATCGATGGGGTGTCGGGTCTGGCAACTCAATCATAACGATCCAGTGGACCACGGAGCATGCCATCACGGCCGAGTACGATCTCCCTGAGGGAAAGGCTTTCTTGGGCGAGTTCATCATTCGGGACGTGCGGTACGACGATCCTCCGGATGCCAGCGAGACCCAACTCAACTGGTTCAGGCATATTCCCAACCTGGGGCCCGCGGGCCTCCGCATCAAGAACTACCTGGTCGCGGGCAATTATGTGTTTAGTCTTCCCGATCAGGGTTATCCGTGGTGGGATGCAGCCGCCAAAGGGCTTACCGCAAGGTGTCGAGAAGAACTTTCCGGGGCTACGCCGATTCTGTTCTTCCCGCTCGACGGGGCCTGTCGCTGGTCGGACCGCGTTTCCGAGGAGAGGGACTATCAGGCAGGCCTCCTGTGGAAAGCGGGCAAGAGCCCGCCGCCCAACCCCTCCACCTATTACTGGATTGTGAACGCGCGAGAAGATGTGGAGGTGCCATACGGCAAAGTGCAGGACGCCGTGAAACTGACGTACAC
>CAZDTD010000333.1:0-3978 GCA_964507995.1 uncultured Pirellulales bacterium
TCTCCGCTGGCACCCTGCAAAGCGATAAACGCTCTTGGTTCCGGCCGAAGGCCGGCCTGGGAAAGAAAACGGGGATTCCCGTATCCCCGCTCGACGAGGCGATCGCATGTCCGCAAGGCTTCGGGCCGAGGAAGCAATGGACCGATCCGGATTCCGCCGCTTCACGGCGGGTATTTTGCGCTTTGTGCCAGCGGCATGAGAGGCGCGCTGCGCACCGCTTTGAGCCGGCCCGCTTCTGTTGTTTTCTTGAATACCATGCCATTGGCGCAAAGCGGCAGAAGTCCCGATACCCAAGAATCTGCACAGACACTGAGCGAAGATCATGCGTGAAGGCCATTGACACGACCAACTCAGTACTGTAGATTCTTTTCTAGTATGGTTATTGTCCTGTAAGAGAAGTTACGCTCCGTTGCGAAGTGTCGCAGACACATGGTTCCCATCGTTGCCATGTGCAGCGATGGAGGTATGACTTCTCATCCCCTCCCGATAAATCCGCAAATGAATAGACTGCGCGAGCCTGTGCCGTCGAGTGTATGACTCGCAGGAAAGACATCGGAGACTGGAACAATGGACACAAGAGAACAGACAGAGTTCTTTTACGAGATTTTCGACGCCTCACTGCCCCGACTGGGCCCCGGAGACGAGGCTTCAACACAGAGAGCATTGAACACACTACTGGCGGAAAACACGGGCGGCGTCCGCCCGATCAGAATCCTGGACATCGGCTGTGGAAACGGCCCTCAGACCGTCGTCCTGGCACAACACACGAATGGATCGATTTTGGCCGTGGACAACCATCAGCCGTTCCTGGACGAATTACAGCGACGCGCTGTCGCGGCAGGCGTTTCCGGGAAAATCCGGGTTTCGTTGAGAGACATGCGCACCCTGACGAAAGACGACGGTCCTTTCGACCTGATCTGGTCGGAAGGAGCCATCTTCATCATGGGCTTTCGCGAAGGACTCGCCGCCTGGCATTCTCTCCTGGCGCCGGGCGGCGGATTGGCAATCAGCGAGCTGGCCTGGTTGAGGTCCGAACCGCCGACCGACTGCCGGCAGTTTTTCGCCAATGTGTATCCCGCCATGACCAGTATCGAGGCCAACCTGGCGACAATCGAGAGCTGCGGGTATGAGATCGTCGGGCACTTCGCCCAGCCGGAATCGGCCTGGTGGGAGCCCTACTATCATCCGCTCGAGGAGCGTCTTGGCATCCTGCGAAAACGCCACGCGGCGGATGCAGAGAAATTGTCGATGATCGAATCCATCCAGGCGGAAATCGACGTCTACCGCAAGTACTCCGCATTCTACAGCAATGTGTTCTACATGATGCGGCGGCGATAACCCTCCCAATCTGCATTTCCATTCAAAGAGCAAGACCTCGCAAGCTGTGCCTGTGAGGTCTTGCTCTTTCTCTCGGATCATCACGAACCCAAGGGCGTGCCGGCGACATTCCCAGATCATCCCGTCCGTCCGTGAAGGGTTCAGTTCTGTTTCGCTTTGATTGTGGCCCGGTAGAGCCAAAGAGTCACAAAGACCAGGAGAACCACGCCGATCAGGCCACCGAACGGGATCTTGCCTTCCCAGAGCGGCATCTCAATGCCTCGCTGCTTGAGGATCACAATCGGGATCGCCACAAGAATGCCCATGATCGCCTCGCCGGTGATGAGGCCGGAGGCCATGAGCAGGCCGCGACGTTCAGCGGCTTCCTTGGCGGCGGTGTCGCTGTTATTCCGTTTGTGGAACCTCGCAACGGCCACGCTGATGAGTCCGCCCACAAAGATCGGCACCGACAACTGGAACGGCAGGTAGAACCCGATCGCGACCGCCAGGATGGGCACGCGGAAGGGGTACTTCTTCGCCTGAAGATACTGATCCAAAGCGATGATCCCCACCGCGGCAATCATTCCAATGATGAGGAAGCCCCAAGGCAGTCCGCCCTCGAAGACTCCCCGGGCCACAGAAGCCATCAGGTTGGCCTGGGGAGAGGAGAGCGCCTTACTGCCGGCGTCCTTCATTCCCGCGAAACCGTAGGCGCCCTGCAACAGGATGAGCACCGGTCCGATGGTCAAAGAGGCAGAAGCGGTCCCGATCATCTCCATGATCTGCTGTTTCCACGGGGTCGTGCCCACCACCCGGCCGCACTTGAGGTCCTGCATCACATCGCCCGCGATGGCGGCGGCGCAGCAGATCACCGCGCCGACGATAATCGCGGCGGCAGGACCGTTCACTGCGGACTTGCCCATCAACAGCACGAGCAGCAGAGACGAGACCAGGACCGTGGAAACCGTGACGCCGGAGATGGGGTTGTTCGACGAGCCAACCAAGCCAGCCATGTAACCCGCCACGGCGGCGAACAGAAAGCCGGTGCCCAACATGACAAACGCCATGATGAGCGAGATGTGCACCTGCTGGACGTAGTGCTGGTAGACCAGGAACAACGGGACGATGGAAGCGACGATCATCCCGATGATCCACTGCATGGGCAGGTCCCGCTCCGAACGGTCGCCCTCCCCCTTGCCCTCTTTGAGCTGCTTGTAGGCGTTCAATCCGCTGGTCATTCCACTCAGGAGGGACTTTCGCAGGTGGAAGATCGTCCAAAGCCCACCGATGAGCATGCCGCCGACGCCCGCGTAGCGGGTCCGCTTGGACCAAATCCGCTGGGCGTAATCCTTGGCCGGGATGGAGGTCCCCAGCTTGGCCAGAACATCGGCGTTGTGCTTCTGCACGTCGTTGACATCTTCGGCCGTGGCGTTCGGATCGGCCACCTGGGCATCGAGCACGAAAGCGTTCCACGTCCGCGGCTCGCTCGTTTGACTATCCCACTCGGCGGGGTCGTTGGGATCGACGATGACGTAGTTGGCATCCGCGAGGTTCCAGCCCTGCGGGACATTCCTGTTGAGGAGCTGATACTGCGGCCATTCGCCCCGGGCGGCGACCACCGGGATGGCCACGTACCAGTTGAGCGCGCCGCCCACGAACATCAGCAACGCAATGTTGAGCCCGACGATATACCCGACGGAGAGCAGGGCCGGACTGAGGTTGGAACCGAAATAGGCGATAGACCCGCCCACGCGGCGGGCCCCCTGGATGACTTCGGGCCAGATCCCGAGAGCGTTGGCGCCGACTTTGAACGAGGCGCCCGCGAGGGCCGCCTTGACAATGTACTTGATGCCGGAGGTGTCCTTGCGGCCGGTTTCCAGCACCTTGGCGGTGGCGACGCCCTCAGGGAACTGGAGCTTGGTCTCGACGATCAACGAACGACGCAGCGGGATGGTGAACAAGGTGCCCAGCAACCCGCCGAAGCCGGCGATCACAGCGACCCAGAAGTAGCTGAACTGCTCCCAGAACCCGATCAGCAACAAAGCCGGCAGCGTGAAGATGACGCCCGCTGCGAGGGATTCACCCGCCGAGGCGCACGTGCCAATCAGGTTGCACTCGTAGATCGTGCTGTTCCGGAAGAACCGCATAATCCCCAGGGCCATGACGGCCGCCGGAATCGCCGCCGAGACGGTCATCCCCGCGAACAGGCCCAGATACGCGTTGGCCGCCGAGAGGAGGACCGACAAGATCACACCAAACAAAATGACTCGGAACGACAGTTCCCGCGGCGAGTTGCTGTTTTCACTCATGAAACACCTGTCTCCAAAAACGACATCTTGTCATCCATCATCATACGCCAGCCCCGTTCTCGGCGGCCTCGTGGTTTCTGTCCTTCAGTAATTTGCTGTATATCTTCAATCTCCCTTCCAGGATACTTTTGTCGGGGAGGTGTGTCATGTACTCAGCCACCTTCATCTTGTGCGGCCCGTGGCGAAGCAAAAGTTCCACGTGCTGTCGCCTCGCGGATGTGCATAGAACGAGCCCTACCGGCTCGTTCTCGCCTTCGCGCCAGTCGTGCTCCTTGAGCCAGGAAAGATAGAGGTCCATCTGTCCCTTGTCGGCCGCTGTGAACGTGCCAATCTTCAGATCGATGGCGACTAA
>CAZDTD010000334.1:0-3940 GCA_964507995.1 uncultured Pirellulales bacterium
CGCCGTCGCTGCCGCTCATCTCTCGCCCCCACGACTTGACGCAGTCCCGGATCCACGAGGGATCGTCGGAACCGACGCCGAAGGGGTAGCCGAGAATGCCGTTGCGGTGGTAGGCGAGTCGGGCCATGTCCGAAAGGACGAAGGCGGCGCTGCCGAACTCACTGGCGCACAAATCCGGGTTGGTGATGATCAGGTAGTCCGAGCCTGCGATGGCCGAGTCGATCTCGTCGTCGAGCAGGATGTCGTCCTCCGTGCGGATGCACGGACAACTGATCGTCCACTCGTCCGAGCCCGTGGAATCGACGACTTCGACCGGGTCCTCCCCGATCTCGTACTTGGACGCACCGAGGAGGAAATACTGCACGGGAATGGCGTAGTACTCGAGACGAACCGTGTGGTGGGCTTCGATCTCGTACAGGCTTGACCCCTCGCTGCGCAGGTCCAGGGTCACGTCGTTCTGCCGGCCGCCCGCGGAGGGCGTGGTCCAGACGGCGTAGTCGTCAAAGGAGTCCTGGATCGGCTGGAGGCCGTCGACGTTGTCGCGGACGATGTCGCAGAAGAAGCTGACGGTTCCCCGGTTGCGGATGTTCAGACGGATGCGGAAGGCGTTGCCCTCCCGCCAGACCTGGCGGGTCACTTCGATCTCGGGCTCCCCCTGTTCGATCTCGATGTCCTGGGTGATCGTCTGGATGCACTGGTCGTTGGCGACCGCGTCGGCCCTCAGAACGCACCTTCCCAGACGCATGCCCTCGGCATCCCAGTTGAACTCGTAGCGGTGGTCCGCCTGCGAAGGGACGGTTCCAACGTGGACGCTGTTGACGTAGAATCGGACCTCTTCGAGAGGCCAGTCCACGAATTCCAGTCGGGTACCGGACTCGCCCGGCTGGAGCTCGACCCCGCCGACGTCGTGAATGATCGTGCTCCACATGTAGGCATGGACGCGGATGGGGATCTCGGTGCCCTCCGGCGCGGTCTCGTCGGGGATGTAGAACGTCTCATTCCGGAATGGATACTCGAATTCGGCCGAGATCTCGTTGCACTCGTAGGCCGGCTCGAAGGGGATGGCCATGCTGGCGATCCCATCGCCGGCTACGACGGTCGTCTCAATGGTCCAGGGCCGGAAGATCTCGCCCTGCACGATTCCCGGCGCGAATACCGCCTGGAACGGCGGGGTGTAATCCGTCTGGAGCCGGTTGCCGTCCGCGAAGAACTCCGCCCTGTCCACGCCATTGACGTCGTCGAGGACGGCCGTGATCCGGTAGCAGGGGAAATCTGTCGGCTCGCGTTCGAAGGTCATGTCGAGGATCTTCGGCTGTTTGTGGCCCTTGGGCGGTGTGCGGAAATAGCCCGGCTTGCTCTCGACCGACTCCCCGTCGTCGGTGGCGGATCGGACCTTGAACTGGTAGACGGTCCCCGGCGTCAGATCCTGGAGGCGGATCGTGTGTTGGATGGTCTTCTGGGACGCGTCTTGGCTCGATCCGAAGATTCCCGCGTAGCGGTCGTAGACCACGTTGCTGTCCGACGGCTTGTTCGTGGTCCAGACGATGTCGGCCGACGCGGTCGTAATCGAGAAGACGAACGGACCGTCGACGATCTTCAGGGGCGTGACATCGCACTGCATGGTCCAGTCCAGACTGTTGTTCGTCTCGTTCTGCTCGAAGACGCGGTTGTCGATATCCGCCGTGACGCGGAAAACATGCTCGGCGTCGTGGCACTCGAAATAGAACTTCACGAACGTTACATCGACCGTCTCGCCCGGATCCAGCCCAACGGTTGCCACCGCCGAATCCACCAGGCGACCGCTCGTGTAGAGGCCGGCACGGTGGTTGGCCGCCGCGGTGCCGTCGCCGAGGTTCTTGATCCTGCAGCGGATCTGGTTGTCCTGTTGCCAAATGCTGTCCACGACCAGATCGGGCGTCAGGGGTTGTTCGGCCTGTGTCTGAAAAGTCTGCTCGTCACTGATCGCGTGGCCGGAGGGGTTCTCCGATCTCACGACAAAGTAGTGCAGGGTGCCCGGCGCAAGACCTCCCAGCCGCAGTTTGTGATAGGTGACCGCGGTGGGGTCCGAGTTCTCCCCCATGTACACGCCTGATGTGACGCCGTACCGGACGATGCTGTCGCTCGACTGGTTCGTCGTCCAGACAATGGTTGCCCCGGTTTGCGTGATGTCTTCGACGGTTGGGCCGGAGACGATCTGCAGTGTTTCGCAGGGCCAGACCTCCTGATAGCTGTTGTTCTGCTCGTTCGTCTCCTCGATCCCGTTCGCCGAGTCCGCCTCGACCCGCACGGTGGGCTGGGGGGTCGTGCACACCTGCGTGTACTTGAAGGCCAGGTCCAGACTGGCGTTCGGAGCGATCGATGACGTGACCTCGTGGGTGGCTTTGAGCACGCCGTCGACGTACAGGGATGCGGTGTGTCCCGAGGCGGCCGAGGCGTCGCCGCTGTTGCCGATGCGGAAATACACCAGGTTGTTCTGCGGCCAGATGTCGGCAATGTACAGGTCCGGCAGATCGGGCTGCTCGGCCCGCGTTCGGAACGTGTGCTCGTCGCTCCGGACGGTGTTGTCGTGGGCGTCCGTGGACTCGACGACATAGTAATACTTCGTGTCCGATTTCAGCTTGTCGAGGGCGATGTCGTGCGATGTCGTTGGAATCGGGTTGGACCGGCTGAGTTTGTAGATTCCGGAGGCCGTCCCATACTTGACGACGCTGTCGCTGTTCTCGTTCGTGGTCCAGATGATCGAGGCCGACGTTTGCGTGATGAACGTCGCCTTCGGGCCCTCGGTGATCTTGGGCGCCGTCACGTCGCAGATCCACGTCTCCTGGCGGCTGTTGTTCTTCTCGTTCGACTCGGAAATCGTGTTATACACGTCGGTTCGGACCACGACGGTGTGCGAGCCGTCGGCGGTGCACTTCCAGAAGTACTTTGGGAAGCTCCCTTCATATGTGCCGCCGGCCGCGATGGCTACCGAGACGACGACGGTGTCGGCCGCGGTGCCGTCCACCGCCAGGCCGGTCGTGTGGCCTGCCTTGGCGGGCGCTGTGCCGCTGTTTTTGAGCTTGAAGTGGACCCAGCCACTTTCCTCCCACTGGTCCACGACGGTCAGGTCCGGCTGGGCCTGGGCCTGCGAGACAGCCGCCTGGAGCAGGCATATCGCGGCGGCGAACACGAGGTATTGGCGGGTCCTGATGGCGTGTTTCGAATCGGTGCGCATGGTTCTCTGCCTCCCTTGGGGGTGGTCCCGCGTGTATGGCCATCCCGAATCGATGCCCTGATCGGTCCGTAAAGCCCCGGCTTGCGGCGAAGAAGAAATGCCCACACGCAGCGTGAACCGTGTGGCGGTCACAAATTGTGCCGAAGGCTCACAGTGGTTGTATTATGGAACAACGGGTCGGTTTCGTCAAGCCCCAATTGACGGGCAACGGGTCTGATTGACGACGCAGGGGGAGAAGCTTAGAATACGGGCTCCATTGAATGGCATAGAAAGGAATCGCATGGAAACAATCCTGCAGACGAAGATAACCGGCGCCGAGCCGATACGTGGCAAAGTCCGCGATGTGTACGATCTCGGCGACAAGCTCCTGATCGTGGCCACCGACCGCCTCAGCGCGTTCGACGTCGTGATGGCGACCGGGATTCCGTACAAGGGCGTCGTCCTGACGCAGATTTCCAGGTTCTGGTTCGATTTCCTCACCGGCCAGGTCGAGCACCACCTCCTCTCGGACAACGTGAAGGACTTCCCCCAGCCATTCCCGAAGTACGCCAAACAGCTCGATGGGCGGAGCATGCTCGTCAAGAAGGTCCGCGTCCTGCCGATCGAGTGCGTGATTCGCGGGTACCTGGCAGGCTCGGGCTGGAAAGAGTATCAAAAGACCGGCACGGTCTGCGGCGTGAAGCTGCCCGCCGGCTTGAAGCAGTGCCAGAAGCTCCCCGAGCCGAT
>CAZDTD010000335.1:0-3939 GCA_964507995.1 uncultured Pirellulales bacterium
ACAAGCTCTCGGCCCAGTCGCCTCAGATGGCGGCCCAGTTCGAGAAGCAGGCCATGCAGCTCGCCACGAACGAGCTGGTGATCGAACAGCTCCTTGCGAAGGAGGCCGAGGAGGCGGGCGTGAAGGTCACCGAGGAACAGTTGATGGCGGAGATCGCCGCCCAACTCGCCGCGGAAAAACCGCCTCTGACCGTCGAAGAATACGAGAAGATGGTCGAGAACCAGGGCATCGATTTCAAGGCCTGGAAGGAATACTACATTCGGTACATGACCTGCACGAAATACCTCGAGTCCAAAGTGGGCAGCGCCGTGACAGTGACCGAGGCGGACGCCCAGAAATACTACGACGAGAACCCGGATGATTTCAAAGTGCCCGAGCAGGTTCGGGTAAGCCATATCCTGATCTCCACAAGGCCGAGCGATCCCAACGCCGATCCCAATCAGATGAAAGCACAGGCGAAGGCAAAAGCTGAATCCCTGCTCAAGCAGGTGAAGGAAGGCGCGGATTTCGCGACGTTGGCGAAGGAGAATTCGGCCGACACCGTATCGGCGGTCCGAGGCGGCGACATCGGGCCATTCGGACGGGGTCAGATGGTTCCCTCGTTTGAGGAAGCCGCTTTCGCACTCAAGGTCGGCGAGATCAGCGATCTGGTCGAGACGCAGTTTGGCTATCACATCATCAAGGTGGCCGAACACCATGACCCGAACACGATCCCGTTCGCCACGGCCAAGGACCGGCTCATGGAGAGCCTGAAGAGGCAGAAGATGCAGGAGGCATTTGGCGATTACATCGAGGAAATTCAGCAGAAGGCCTCGATCACCTATGCAGGCGGCGAGATGTTGCCGATACAGCCGCCCGCCGCAGCGCCCGAGGCGGACGTCAATGAGGCTCCGGCAAACCCTGCACCTGCGGCGTCAGCGGATTCCGCTCCCGTCGCACCGACGGACCCCAACGCGGACCCTAATAAAGGATAGAACGCAGTCGCGTGGAAATCGGTGAAATGGACATCCAACAGGGGACCCCACATGCGTGAGGTCCCCTGCTTCATTTTGGACAAGAGGTCCATCAGGCCAGGAGCGAGGCCGGGTCCAGGGTCGCGGCCTCGACGTCCTTGAAGTACCTGGCGGTGCCCACCTTCAATTCGAGCGTCGCGTCCTCGTCGCAGACGATGATGCCGTTCGGATGCATCTGCAAGGCGCTTACGGTCCACATGTGGTTGATGCCTTCCTCGATGGCGTGACGCAGGGCGCGGGCCTTGTTGGCGCCGTTGACGATGATGAGGACCTCGTCAGCGTCCATGACCGTGCCGACGCCGACGCTCAGGGCCGTCTCAGGGACCTGGCTCGGGTCGTTTCCGAAGAAGCGGCTGTTGACGATCCGCGTGTCCTGGGTCAGCCGGACCTGCCGCGTGCGGGAGGCAAGCGACGAGCCGGGCTCGTTGAACGCGATGTGGCCGTCGGCTCCGATCCCGCCGACGAACAGGCGGATACCGCCGACCTGGCGGATGCGATCTTCGTACTCCGCGCACTCAACCGCCAGGTCCGGGGCGTTCCCGTCGAGGATGTTCACGTTCCTCTTGGGGATATTGATGTGGGCGAAGAAATTGTGCCACATGAACGAGTGGTAGCTCTCCGGGTGGTCCTGAGGCAGGCCCACGTACTCATCCATATTGAACGTGATGACGTGCTCGAACGACAGTCTGCCTGCCTTGTTCAACGAGGCCAACGCCCGGTACATGCCGAGGGGAGAGGAACCCGTCGGCAGGCCCAAAACAAACGGCTTATCCAGGGCCGGCGTGAAATCCAGGATTCTGCGCGCGACGTAGTTGGCGGCCCACTGGGATGTTTTTTCATAGTTCGGCTGGATGATGACTCTCATAGGTTGCCCCTCTCTTTTCACGAAGTGCCTCGGACGCCGGCTTCACGATCCGGCAGTCCATGATGGAAGGTTCCTTTCTTGTTCCGCATGAGCCCCGAGCGGCTCGATGCGACTCAACAGCTCTTCTCCAAGGGCGGTCTTGTCGGCGATGTGCTTGCGGATCTCGCCGACGAATCCATCGTGTTCGAGCGTGCCGCGAACCGCGGCGAAGTCGGCCTGCCTGGCCTCCTCGTCGCCATCGAGGCCAAAACCAGTCTGGACGGCCCCCGAGAATTCCTTTTTCGCATCGTCGTACAGAAGGTGGTCGAGGTCCACGACTGCCTTCTCCCACCGCTTCGTCAGCTCGACCACATCCGCGGCCGTCACCTCGTCGATCCCCTTGCCCAATTGCTGCTGCACGACATGGGCCACCCACGTCCATTCATACTCCGGATAGTTGGCGTGCATCACGGCGAACCGGGCGTCCAGCTCATTCAACGAACGAACGGTCCCGGCCTCGACGTCGTCGAGCAATCCCAGCACGACCTCCTCCGGCGCGAGCATGCCGGCCAGGTCGAGCCATTTGCCCAGGCCGATGGTCGTCGTGGTCTGCAGGGCGGCCCGCAGTTCCCGCACGTCGGCGAAACGTTTGTCCTCCAGACGCTTGATCAGGCAGTTGCCAATGAACTTGGCGATGCCGAGCTGGTACAGGACGATGCCGCGTTCCAGGGCATGGCCGGGAATCTTTACACTGTGGTAGATGAAGTAGTCGGAATTCGGCCCGGCGGCGGCCTTGAGCTTGCACAGCAGGTCCCGGCCGTTGATCATCTTCTGGATCGTATACGGGCTCAGGAGCTTGAAGTTGATGTGGTCCAGCTTCCTGGGGTCCTTGCGTCGATCTCGCTGCGGCCACTTGCGAGCGTCGCGGACGGTTCCCACGCTTCGCAGATTCACACCCGGCGCCAGCACGCTCTCGTCCTCACGTTCGATCAGGTAGGAGAACGGCAGGTCCGACGTATCGGAGTTGCGGTAGTGGCGTCCCATCACGACGGTGAACGCGCCGACCTTGGCGGGCCAGAGCATGTACGAGTCGCTGGCGGTCTTGGAGCCCCGTTCGACGACGCCCTGGTGGACGGGTCCGAGCTTGTACATGTGGTTGCTCTGGTTCGTGCCGCTGCCGGCGTTGAGGAAGGAGAACAGGCCGGCGATCAGGAGCGTGGATTTGTGATGCGTAACGGTGTAGGGACCCGCGAAGATGGCGCAGGCCTCGCCGTGGAAGCCGCCGCAGTTGGCGAAGAAGACGGAGTTCTCCGCGGAGTACTGCTTGGACAGAACGCAACCCTGCCCGATGAAGCAGTGGCAGATGATCGTGCCGTCGGTGATCCTGGCCCCGCTGGCGACGATGAAGTCGTCGGCGTAGACGCCCGGCCCGATATAAACGGGATCTTCGACGCAACTGTTGACCGATCCGTTCTCGAGCCGGTTGACGCCCTCGACCATGGCGGCCGGTCCGATCCGAACGTTCTTGAGCAGCCGGGAATTTATGATCCGCGCCCCCCGCGCCACCAATCCCATGGCGGACCGTACGGACGCGGCGTATTCGGCGATCAGGGCCCCCAGCCGTTCGATCACTTTGGGCCGGTGCCGATAAAAAGCCAGAACATACGCCGTATGGGCGCTGAGGCGGTCGTAGATCGGAATCTCCCGCCCGCCTGCTTCATTGACCACGGGCACCGGGGTCCCGTTGCCGAACGAGCTTTCCCCTTCGACCGCGAGCAGGTCGATGTTGTCGATGACCACATCGTCCTCGATAACGTAGTTGGCGATGTAGTTGCGGACCGTGGAGATATAGACGTTGTCGCCGATCGTGCAGTTGTAAATCGAGGCGTGTCGGATGCCCGCCGGCTTCGTGACGCCGCCGAGGAAGGCGAGATCCTTCTCGAACACGCCGAGGCGAACGTCGCCGCCGAAATGAGTCGCGTGGACCCGGTCGGCCCGGAAGCGCGGCGCAACCTGGACCCGGGACCAGTCGTCGCTGGTGCATCCTTGTTCTGATAATCGAGCGACCTCGGCCGTCGATAA
>CAZDTD010000336.1:0-3925 GCA_964507995.1 uncultured Pirellulales bacterium
GTAGATCTGCTGGTCGCCCGTATCGGCGTTCTTGAGCAAGGTCCAGAACGTCCAGGCGCCCTCGTAATCGGAGGCGCTGCCCGCTTTGCTGATCCGGTCATAGCTGGGTCCGCCTGTGTCGAAGTAGATGGTGCCGTCGTTCCAGGGCACGTGAGCGCACATCCGTCTCGCATCGTTGTTGGCGGGATCGGAGAACGCGCCGAAGGTGAAGTTGGACTGGGGTTGCGCGGCCGGATCGCCGTACGCCCAGAAACACACGGTGGCCTGGGTCGTCACAGTGGACCAGCTCTCCGCCGGAACGTCCACGTAGACGCTCCCATCGAAATTCAGGGCGTCGCCGTATTGGCCGGTCGTCCAGGCGGCGTTCCCGCTGATGGTCCCGTCGTAACCATTCCCCGAGGAATCCTTGGCGACGGTCCCACTCCCTTCATTGAACTTCCACCAGCCGACCAGCTCGGCGCTTGCCGTCTGAATCAGGCTGAGCATGAAAACGCAACACATCACAACAGTCAGTCGTCTACTCATGATTCTCCTCACTGAAACAGAACAAAACACTACCACATGAACCCATGCGGAAACATCTGCTTTGCCGTCGGCCACAAACGAGCTTCCTCCGCCGGCTTACGAGGTGGACTCTCAGGACATGACTCGAAGAGGAACAGACAGAATGCGCATTACACAAGCCGGCCTGCCCGGCCGGTTCGCCCAAACTCCTCCCTTACGGATGAACTACACGCGTCCACACGGGCAGACAGCCAAGACGCCGCCTGTCGTCACCCGGGACACTCACTTTATTGTATCGGTTCCATCGGCATGTCACAACAAAAATTCGCCTCCGGGTCCAATCCGAGTCCTCAATCGTGCCCAAGCATCCCTTGAACGCCGTCACCCTGCCACGATCCTATCTGCAGGCAGCGGTCAGTACCCCACCCGTCCCCAGATCGCCACCTGCATCCGCCGCACGTCCTCCAGACCATCGTCGGTGGTCGGCTTGTAGTTATGCGTCGGGCTGGCCAGCTTGCCGACCTCGATCGTCTCCTTGCCTCTGTACTTCCAGTAGTCGCTGTGCCCGTCGGCAAAGGCGACGTTCGTGCCGTCGCCGTGGCGAACGAACGGCGGGTCCCACCATTGCGGCGTCACATAATGGATCGCATAGCTGTCCGGCGTGACCCGGCCCTCGTCCAGGAAGACCAGTCTCTCAGCCGGGGCCGGGACCGCGATCTCCGACCGCCTCTTGACCATCAGCACCGTCCTGCCCACTCTCGCCCCCTTGTTTCCGACATACGTCCCCTGGGCGTCGAAGCAGCCGTTCATCCCGTAGCCCGTCGAGTAGGTCCGCATCTCGCCGCGGATGCCGGTCGGGCAGCGGTACACCTTCTCCGCCTTGCAGTACGAGAACAGGGCGCCGACGCGGATGGCCTCCATCTGGATGTCGTGCGACCGCTTCTCTCCCGTCGCGTAGCCCGAGGCGCAATCGTTGCCGACCCAGAAGCGTTCGCCCTGGTGAGGGCCGGAGGCGGGGATGGGAGCCGACGCAGGGCCGCTTGGGTCCCAGTAAGCTTCGCCATTGACGATCCTGTCGTCGTTCTCGTCGGCGTACATCATCCACCCCAGCGTCAGGGTCTTGAGATGGCTCAGACAGACCGCCCGCCGGCCCTGCTCCCGGGCTCGATTCAGCGCGGGCATGAGCACGGACATCAGGATCGCAATGATGGCGATGACCACCAGCAGCTCGATCAATGTGAACGCACCTCTCGATCCCTCGTCCAATCGACAGCCGTTTCCCGCCTGGGGTAAAACAGACCTGCGGTTGCACTGTTGCTCGCTCATGATGAAGCTCCTTCCGACACAAGATCAGAAAACTCACTTCATGCACATCGCCTGCAAACCTGTTCTTCTATTGTAGAACGGGGTTTCAAAATAGCAAAGGGAAGTTCCGCAGACACGGAGCCTTGGCCCGAGTCGTACCGTTGCAGGCTTGACGGGATGAATGTCCCGGCGTAGACTTTTCCCAGATGCAACCGCTTGGACGTCCAGGATACTCACACGGCATGAGCCGGAGCCGGCCTCCATCGGACGCGTCAGGCATTGGAAAGGAAGAACCGAGATGAAAAGAGAGATGTTCCAACCAGGCAGAATCCTCACAGCAGTCTCCCTGCTGATCCTGTTGACGGTCTGCGCCGTCCAGGCCGCGGAAGGGACGCAACCGCCTCTGAATCAACCTCCCGAGGGCTTCACCGCCCTGTTCAACGGGAAGGACCTCACCGGCTGGAAGGGACTGCTCAAAGGGCCCTACGACAATCCCATCAAGCGGGCGGCCCTGTCCCCGGAGGAACGGAAAGAACTGCAGAAAGAGGCCGATGAGAACATGCGGGCCCACTGGAGCGTCAAAGACGGCATGTTGGTCTTCGACGGGAAGGGCCGCAGCCTCTGCACGCTGAAGGATTACGGCGACTTCGAGATGCTCGTCGACTGGAAGATCCTGAAAGACGGCGACAGCGGCATCTACCTGCGAGGCTCTCCCCAGGTGCAGATCTGGGATACGGCCCGCGCCGACGTCGGCGCCCAGGTCGGCTCCGGCGGCCTCTACAACAACCAGAAGAACCCCAGCAAGCCGACCAAAATGGCGGACAACCCCGTCGGCGAGTGGAACACCTTCCGCATCGGCATGATCGGAGACCGCGTCACCGTGATCCTCAACGGCCAGATCGTGGTCGATAACGTCATCATGGAAAACTACTGGGACCGGTCCATACCGATCTTCCCGACCGGCCAGATCGAGCTCCAGAACCACGGCAATTTCCTCTACTTCCGCAACGTCTACATCCGCGAGCTGCCCCGCGAGAAGGGGACGAACCAGCTCACCGCGGAGGAACGGAGCGAAGGCTTCACACAATTGTTCAACGGGACCGACCTGACCGGCTGGGCCGGCGGACCCCAGGGCTACGCCGTTCGTGACGGCGTCCTCGTGATCGATCCGGCCCTGGGCGGCGGCGGGAACCTGATGACCGAGAAGGAATACGGCAACTTCGTCTTCCGCTTCGAGTTCCGCCTGTCCCCCGGCGCCAACAACGGCGTGGGCATTCGCGCGCCGCTGACCGGCAATCCCGCGTACGATGGGATGGAGATTCAGATCCTCGACGACGTCTCGCCGCGATACAAGGGCTGGCTGAAGGACTATCAACACCACGGCTCCATCTACGGTGTGGTCCCCGCCAAGACCGGCTGCCTCAAGCCGTGGGGACTGTGGAATTCCGAGGAAATCACCGCCAAGGGCAAGCAGATCACCGTGAAGGTCAACGGCATGACCATCGTGGACGCCGATATCGAAAAGGCGAGCACCCCCAAGGCGATCGACGGCGGCGAGCACCCGGGACTCAAACGCACCAGCGGCCACATCGGCTTCTGCGGCCACGGCGACTACCTGGAGCTTCGCAATATCCGCGTCAAGTCGCTCGACTGACCGCGGCACAATCCCGTCAGGAAAATCCTCAGACGGCAGGCTGAAACACGAGCCGGTCCCCCAAAACACGCGGGACCGGCTTTTTTCATGCTGACCATGCAGGGTGCGCACCACGCACCATCTTCTGTCGCACACGAGGGCGAATGGGTGCGTGATACGCACCCTACACGGCTCCGAACATCAACCAGACCTCGGTTCACCACGAAGGACACGAAGGGCGCGAAGTGAAGAAAGCCCTGCCGTTGAATCGTCGAGTCAATTCCTCGCTTCGTGTGTGCTTCGTGCTCTTCGCGGTGCGAGTTCGGAGTTCCGCGTTTACGCGGTCTTGGCCCGTCCCGGCGGCCGGATGCACCCGAAGAACATGCCCACGCCAGCGTAGGCATGGCACCCGGCGCCATGGACGCCAAGGAGAAATTGTTGTCGCCGATGGCGCGGAGCCGGGGGTTTCTTCGTAGGTTGGGC
>CAZDTD010000337.1:0-3921 GCA_964507995.1 uncultured Pirellulales bacterium
GCGAGGAGTTTCGATACAGTTGCTTAGGCTATATCACGCTCGCGGAAATCGTGAGGATTGTCACAAATCAGGGCGTTGACGAATTCGCCAGAGCGAATCTCTTCGTCCCGCTCGGGATGCGCGACACGCAGTACAATCCACCGGCGTTATGGAAGCCGCGGATCGCGGCGACGGAGATCGTGGATGGCGAACCGCTGCGCGGGACGGTTCACGATCCGCTCGCTCGACTCATGGCCGGTGTGAGCGGCAACGCGGGTCTGTTCTCCACTGCGTCCGACATCTCCCTCTTCTGCCGGATGCTCTTGAACGACGGCAAATGGAAGGGCAAACGAATCCTCAGTCCCGCCGCGGTCGAAATGCTCACGACAGAGCAGTCCCACGGACGAGCCTATGGATTCGACGTCAGTTCGGGCTACGCCTGGGTGAAAGGCCCGAACGCCTCGCCGCGGGCCTTCTGCCACACGGGCTATACAGGCACGAGCGTTGTCTGCGACCCCGAAACCGGCGTCTACTTGATTCTGCTGACGAATCGCGCCCACCCTCGCGACGGCGGCGCCACCAAGCCCGTCCGCGAGAAACTCGCCCAGATCGCCTTTCCGCCAGTGTCTCAGGTAGATCTTCGGTCATAGGGAACGTCCCTCTCGACGGGCGGTCAGTACGAGGGGTGAGGATCGAAGCGGGCTGTGTTCCATCTCCTCCGTGGTAAAGCAAGTCGCAGAAATGACCCTGTCGCATTGCAGGCCGGCGTCGAAGCAGACCGCACTGATCTCCCTGTGAATCTCCCAACCGGCCTTGGGGAGCACTACGAGCAGGTCGATGTCCGACTCGTCGTCCAATTGGCCTCGGGCTGCCGATCCGTACAGGAGGATTTCTTTTGCGTGAAAACGCTCCCGCAGGGTCTGTGTCACCTTGGCCAGCACATTGCGTTCGGCATCGTTCATTTCCATGTGCGATTGCCTGCTTAGTTCGTCAATCCGGCGATGGCGGCGCCGATCAGCGTGGCGTTGTCGATGCTCACGATCTCGTAGTAGACGTGCTTGCGCTCGACTAAGTACTGCTTGAGATAGTATTCCACCTTCTGACGGAGCGAGTTGAGCCGGTAGAAGGTCGTGCCCTCGGCGACGATGCAGATCGGCCGGCAGGGGTTGCGGCCCTTGCCCGATTTCAGCGCCGCGGACGACAGGTTCGCGGCGGTCAGTTTGGCCGCACGCTCGGTCAGGGCGTCCACGAGGTGGTACATCATGACGACGTCGTCGTCGGTCGCTTCGGTGAGGGCCGCGGAGAGCGCGTTGTCGCCTGTTTCCGGACGGCTGAGGAAATCGCTGAAGTCCTTCGTCGTCGCGGCCTCGATGGCGACGAGTCTTGTGGCGGTCGGCTTGGAGAACAGACCCGCTTTGGCGGCCGCCTGGGCCGTCACTAAGCACAGCGGTCCGATGTACGCGCCGGAGATCATCTTCTCGAATACGTTCACGCCTGGGCTGACGGAGGCCGCGTCGAACTTCTTGTCGAGCCGGCCTCGCGGGGCCTTGCCGAACCCGCCCGATTCCACGTTGACGATCTGGCTGTCGCCCAGATCGAGGTCTTTCGCCTTGCCAATCTTGCTGTTCTGCTCGACGTAGGCGGTGTTCGTGCCGGTGCCGAGGATGAAGCCGATGTAGCTGTCGAACCGCCGGCCGCTCGCCTCGGCCCGGCCCGCCAGCAGCGTGGCGACCGTGTCGTTGAGCAGGACGAAGTGCTTGTCCTGCTGGACGCCGAGCCGGTTGAGGGCCTGGCCCATGCTCTCGCCGATCATCTGACCGGCGGCCTCGGGGGCCTTGATCTCCTTGGAGAAATACAACGCCCGGCCATCCTTGTTGGGGAACATCTCGATCGGATACGAGAAGCAGAAACCCACGTTCGGGCTCTTGCTCGCGAGACTCTTGACGTACCCGGCCATGGTCCCAAAAAATTCGTCTTTGCTGACCTGTGCGGTGATTCCGGGCATCGGGAAGACCTGGAAATCGGAGATCTCCGGCGTGCCGATCTGGCGGAACGTCACCGTCGCGACGCGGAAATTCGTCCCGCCGGCGTCCATGACGATCACGGGCCTGTCCCGGGGCAGCTCTCGCCCCGTGCCGATGTAAGTGGGCAGCATGGCCAGCGAACTCTTCTTGCCGACCAGGCCCTTGTCCATCTCGCCGAGGAAGGCGTCGCAGGTCTCCTCGATTTTGATGTCCCCATGGTACATGTCCTGGCTGCGGAGAAACGCCTTGGCTTGGCCTCGTGGATCTTTCACGGAAACCCTCGTCATTTACGATTTACGATTTATGATTTATGATTTGGCTCACGCACGTCGCGCGGCACGCAATGGCAAATCGTAAATCATAAATCGCAAATCGTCAATCCTCATACCCGTTCGGGTGTTCCGTGTGCCATTTCCAGGCGGTCGTGACCATGTCTTCGAGGGCTGGCTTCTGCGGCTGCCAGCCCAGTTCCGCTCTGGCCTTCGACGCGTCGGAGGTCAGCACAGGCGGATCGCCCGGTCGGCGGTCCGTTTCGATGACCTTGAAGTCCCGGCCCGAGACCCGTTTGACCGTGTCAATCACCTGCCGGACGGAATAGCCCTGGCCGTTGCCGAGGTTGTAGGCCATTTCCGTGCGTTCCGAGAGCTTATCCAGCGCCAGCAGGTGGGCCCGGCACAGGTCGTCGATGTGAATGTAGTCACGGATGCAGGTCCCGTCGGGGGTGGGGTAGTCCGAGCCGTAGACTTTGATATCGGCCCGCTTGCCCATCGCGGCCTGGATGATCAGCGGGATCAGGTGCGATTCCGGGCGGTGGTCCTCGCCGCGCCGGCCGTCGCTGCCGGCCCCGCAGGCGTTGAAGTAGCGAAGGGCCGCGAACCGCAGCCGGCCGGTCTTGGCCTGGTAGCGGCACATCTGCTCGACAGCCAGTTTCGATTCTCCGTACGGGTTGATCGGCTGCTTCGGCGCATCCTCGGTGATGGGGATCTTCTCCGGCATCCCGTAGACGGCCGCCGTACTGCTGAAAACGAACTTCTGCACGCCCGCCGTCTCCATGGCCGAGAGCAGGTTCTGCGTATTGGAGAGATTGTTGCGGTAGTACTTGAGCGGCTCCTGCACCGATTCGCCCACCTCGATGAAGGCCGCGAAGTGCATTACCGCCTCGATCTTTCGGTCGCGGAGGACCCGCACGAGGCCCTGATAATCGGCCAGATCGCCCGTGATGACCTGGACGCCTTGGACCGCGGACCGATGGCCCTTGCTGAAGTTGTCGAAGACGACAGGCTCATGGCCCTTCGCCATGAGCAGGGCCGTCATGTTGCTCCCAATATACCCGGCGCCGCCACAAACGAGAACGTTCATAGATCTACGATTTACCATTTACTATTTACGATTTTGCGCTGCGCCCGATGAATTGGACGCGCGACACGACGGTCAAATCATAAATTGTAAATCGTAAATCGTCAATGCCCGAGCTTGTGTCCGATGCGTTGGACGATCTCGTCGGCGAGGGCCGGGTCCGATCCCAGGTCGAGCCAGGCCATCTGCTCTCGCTGCTGCTCCGTTACCTCGAAGACCTGCAGGCCTGCCTCGCTGCGGGTGTGCATCAGGTAGGCCTGGGATATGCCGGCGACCTCGTTGGTCGGGAGCGTCAGTCGCTGGACCAGGACGTTGCACTCGATGTGCAGGCCGGAGGCTGGAGGCTGGAGGCTGGAGGGGCCTTCGGTGCCTTTTGTCACTCGCAGTTCTACAATCCGACGGAGCGACTGAACGTTGGACTCGGCGATGTTGTATCCCCCCACGTTCTCGCGTTGCCAGAACTCGAAGAATTGGCCCGTCCGCAGGGGTCGGGTCTTGATGACGCCGTGCTCGGCGTCGAGTTTCTCGATGGCGAAGTGCATGTCCGCCAGGACGTCGTGGG
>CAZDTD010000338.1:0-3918 GCA_964507995.1 uncultured Pirellulales bacterium
TGAAAGGGCGGAACATGAACACACATCGCATGAGTAGACGACAGTTCGTGGGCGCTGCATCAGCCGGGACGTTTGCAGCGATGGCGGCTCGGGGTGTTCCGGCCTTCGGCCGCGTCGGCAAGAACGCGGGCAAGCTGGCCATGTTGGGCGGCACGCCGGTCCGGGCGAAACCCTGGCCGACCTGGCCTGTCTGGGACCCGTCCGCCGAGGAGTCGGTCCTGGCGATTCTCCGCAGCGGGAACTGGTATCGCGGTCAGGGCAAGACCGTCACGCAGTTCGAAGAGGCCTACGCCAAACTGCTCGGCGTCAAGCGATGCGTGGCCATGGTGAACGGGACGAATTCCCTGATGACCGCCCTGCACCTGCTCGATGTCGGCGTGGGCGACGAAGTGATCGTCTCGCCGTACACGTTCATCGCGACGTACAATGTGGTCTTGAACTCCTGCGCACTGCCGGTGTTCGCGGACACCGATCCCGAGACGTTCCAGATCAATCCGGACACGATCGAGTCGAGGATCAATGAGAACACGCGGGCCATCCTGCCTGTGCACATCCTCGGCATCCCCGCCGACATGGACCGGATTATGGCCATCGCCAGGAAGCATAACCTCGTGGTGATCGAGGATGCCTGCCAGGCATGGCTGGCCCAGTGGCGTGGCAAGTGCTGCGGGACGATCGGTGATCTGGGGTGTTTCAGCTTCCAGAACTCCAAGCACCTCCCGTGCGGAGAGGGCGGCGCTGTAGTCGGCAACGACGCGGATCTGATGGACAGGGTCCACGCGTACCACAATTGCGGCCGGGCTTTTGGGAACATGCCGAAGACGGGCCCCAACCCGATGATGGGGACGAATCGCCGGATGACCGAGTACCAGGCGGCAATCCTGCTCAACCAGATGAAGCGTCTGGAGGCCGACACCGAGCTGCGATGGGCGAATGGGCAGTACCTGACCTCGAAGATCAAGGACATCCCCGGTATTGTTCCGCACAGGCTCTACGAGGGCGTGACGCGAGCTGTATACCATCTGTACCCATTCCGCTATCTGAAGGAGCATTTCAACAACGCGCCGCGTGACAAATTCCTCGCGGCCCTCAGCGCCGAAGGCGTGCCTTGCAGCGGCGGGTATGGTCCCCAGTACAACGACGGCCTGATCGAAGCGGCCCTGAACTCCAAGAACTTCAAGCGGGCTTTCTCCAAAGCCCGGCTCGACCGCTACCGCGAGGAACTGCACTATCCAGGCAACGACCAGCTCTGTCGGGAGGCGGTGTGGATCGGTCAGAACATGCTGCTGACGAGCAAACAGGACATGGACGACATCGCGAACGCGATCGCGAAGGTCTACGAGAATCGCGACAAGTTGGTGTAGGGTGCGTACCACGCACCATCTTCTTGAGAGAGTATACGCTCATGCTGAGGAACATGGAAAAATCCCTGTTTGTGTTGAGCCTTTTGACAATCTTCCTGGGCCGGGCGGGTGCGGCGAGTGAGCCGCCTTTAACGTGTTCGCCGGCGATGGAGGCCGCTGCGAAGGCCTTGGCCGAAGGGCGGTTGGACGCGGCCGGCGATGGGTTTGAAGCGGTCGCGAAAGATGTAGCCGCCCCGGCGTTCGTTCGCAGCCTGGCGCTACTGGGCCTGGCGGAGACCGCTGTGGCTCGCGAGGATTCGACTGCTGCACTCGCGGCGTGGCAACGTCTGGCGGATGATGCGACCTTGCCCCCGTTCTACAGGGACGCTGCGCGTCAGTGTATTGCCCAGGCCGAGCGTCGAAAGCAGGGTCTGCCCGCTCGCGATCCTACGGCCTACCGGGTTCAACTGCCGAAGCTGCCGGAGCCCGCCGTGACGCTGCATGTGAGCCCGGCGGGTCGCGACGACGGCGACGGCTCGGAGGCCAGGCCGTTTCGCTCCGTCGAAAAGGCGCGAGACGCCGTACAAGCTCTGAAGAAATCCCGCGGCGGCTCGTTGCCCCAAGGCGGCGTGAGAATCGTGATTGCCGGCGGTGCGTATCCTGTTACGCGGTCGCTGACGCTCGGCGCCGAGGACTCGGGGACTGCCGAATCGCCGGTGGTCTACGAGGCCGAAGCGGGTCGGACGCCTGTCTTCCACGGCGGCCTGCGAATTACCGGCTGGAAACCCGTTGCCGACCCGAAGCAGCGGGACAGACTCGATCCTTCGGTTCGCGACCGTGTCCTGGAGGCCGATGTGAAGTCGCTCGGCGTGGCGGACCTGGGCGACGCGACGTCGCTGCGTCACCGGCCGGAACTGTTCGCCGATGGCGTCCCGCAGACGCTCGCCCGCTGGCCGAACGAGGGCTTCGCCAAGACCGGCGAGATCCTCGGCGCAGACACGTTCACCGTGTGGGGCTCGATCCAAGGCTGCAAGGACGGCAAGTTCCACTACGTCGAAGACCGGCCGGGCCGCTGGCTCGACGAGTCCGATGTCCACCTGTACGGCTACTGGTTCTGGGACTGGCTCGAGGAGTACCAGAAGGTGGCTTCGATCGACGCGAGCGGCAAGGTGTTCACGCTGGCCCCGCCGTATTCGAGTTACGGCTATCGCAAGGACCAGCGTTACTACGCAGTGAACGTGTTCCGCGAGATCGATGCGCCGGGCGAGTGGTATCTCGACCGGGGAACTGGAAAGATTTACTGGCTTCCCGCGCAGGGGCTTGACCTGTCCAAGGCCGAAACAATCCTGAGCGTATTCGACCAGCCGTTCGTGACGATGGACGGTGTCGAGCATGTGACGCTCATCGGTCTGACGTTCCAGGAAGGGCGGGGCGACGGGATTCACATCCGCAGCGGGTCGGATTGCCTCGTGGCCGGCTGTACGCTTCAACGGTTTGGCGGCGATGCGATCGTCGTCGAAGGCGGGCGTCGCCACGGCATCTTCGGATGTACCCTGCACACGCTCGGTTGCGGCGGGACCCGCGTCGCCGGCGGAGACCGCAAGGCCCTGACTCCCGGCGGGCATTTCGTCGAGAACTGCACCGTCTTCGACATCTCGCGGATCAAGCGGACCTACACGCCCGCCGTCCTGCTCGATGGCTGCGGCAATCGGGTCGCCCACAATCTCTTTGAGCGAATGCCCTCCTCCGCGATGCGGATCGAAGGCAACGACCACTTGATCGAGCTGAACGTGGTCCGCAACGTCGTCCAGGAATCGGACGACCAGGGCGGAATCGACATGTACGGCAATCCGCTCTATCGCGGCGTCGTGATCCGCTGGAACCGCTGGAGCGACATCGTCGGCGGCACGCACTGCGGCGCTGCAGGCATTCGCCTGGACGACATGATCTCGGGGATCGTCCTGCACGGGAATCTCTTTGAACGCTGCGGCGCCGTCCAGTTCGGCGGAGTCCAGATCCACGGCGGCAAGGAGAACCTCGTCGATGGCAACGTCTTCATCGATTGTTTCGCCGGGATCAGTTTCAGCCGCTGGGGCGAAAAACGTTGGCTCGAATCCATCGAGCGATTCCTCAAGCAGGCGAGCGAGTCTCCCTATTCGATCCGCTATCCGGCCCTGGCCAACCTCAAGACCGATGCCGACGTGAACTTCATCAGCCGCAACCTTTTTGCCCACTGCGGCGAGGTCTTCCTTCGCGACGGTGGCGTGGAAAATACCGCGGTCAACGTTGTGACGGATCGCTCCATCGACCCGCAGACGCTGTCGCAAGGGCGAACCGATCCCCGATTCAGATCGCTCCTGTGGTCGCCGATTCCGGTCGACGAAATGGGCCCCTACGACCATCCCTGGCGTCGATAAACGCACAGAGAGAGTGTAACCGCAGAGGACGCCGAGGGACACAGAGGGGAGAATCGGCGTCAGCGGCAGGGTGTGCTATACACAGCGTATTTCTATGTCCTGATTCGCAGGATGGTGAGCGAGTGGGCGGGGAATTGGTGCGTGAATTCCCCGGCTGC
>CAZDTD010000339.1:0-3917 GCA_964507995.1 uncultured Pirellulales bacterium
GACGCTGTTCGCCGTCCTCGATGCCCACGTCGGCGGCTTTTCGGTATTCCGCAATTGCCTCCTGCCGCCGGCCCAGCAGGTCCAGCATGCGTCCCTCCAAATCAAATGACGCCCCCGGAATGGGGCAAGAACCATTCTGCTTCTCATCAGATAGACGGCGGCTGGATCGGGAGATCCGGCCGCTTTTTTTCCATTTTCTTCTTTTTTCTTTCCCGCCGCTACATTTTTGCGGATCGTCGATCCTCAGTTGTTGGTGTTGGTCTGATCGCCATCCGACGAGACCGGGACCGGCAGCAACTCCGCGTCGGGCGTGAACTGGATCTGCCCGTCTGTTTGGAACCATTGTTCCCACGCCGCAATAGCGCCTTCATTCTGCTCGTTCGTCAACGTGGGGTCGTAGCCGAAATTCTGTCCAGTGATGAGCCGCAACCGATTGATCATCTTGACCACCATTTCCTCGTCGCTCAGTTTGCCTTGGCCATACCGAACCATCGTATTCTCGGCATACTCGAACATTCCGCCGCCGGAGGGAATCCGTAGCGTTCGGATCATCTCGGGCAGGCAAGCCTGGAAATCTGCCTTGGCCGCTTCGAGATTGCCGCTTCGGGCATAGGCCAGACCGCGGGCGTAGTTGCAGTAGGGGAGTTTCGACTTCGGGTCGTGCTTTGTCCAAATCTCGAATTCCTGGTTGTAGTTCTCGATGGCCAGATCGTATTCGCCAAGGTGGTAGTAGGCGCTGCCGAGCCAGAACGGCGCCCAGCTATCCCAGCCGAGAGCCTGTTCGAACTGTTGAGCCGCCTCCGCATAGTCGCCACGTGCAAACGCCAGCGATCCCTCGTGGAAGGCCGTTCTTTTATTGGCATGGGCGTTCTCCTCGCCCAGGAGCCATTGCGGGACCGGCAGCAACTCCGCGTCGGGCGTGAACTGGATCTGCCCGTCTGTTTGGAACCATTGTTCCCACGCCGCAATAGCGCCTTCATTCTGCTCGTTTGTCAACGTGGGGTCGTAGCCGAAATTCTGTCCAGTGATGAGCCGCAACCGGTTGACCATTTTGACTACCATCTCCTGATCGCTCGGCTTGTGTTGCCCGTAGCGGATCTTCGGGTTGTCCGCGTATTCGAACATCCTGCCGCCCGAGGGGATTCGCAGTGTCTGGATCATCGCGGGCAGGCAGGCTTCGAAGTTCGCGGTGGCTGCCTCCAGATTGCCGGCCCTGGCCTGGGCCAGACCGAGAGCGTAGTTGCAGTAGGGCAGCACGTCGCCGCCGAATGCCTTGAGCATGGTGTTGAGCATCTCGGTGAAGTACTTCGCGGCGAGGTCATACTGGCCCAGCTCATAGTAGGCGCTGCCGAGCCAGAAGGTCGCCCAACTGTCCCATCCCAGAGCCTGCTCGAATTGTTTTGCAGCCTCCGCGTAGTCGCCGTTCATGAGAGCCTGGGCTCCCAGATTGAAGCTCTCTCTCTTGTTCTTCTGGGCATTTTCTTCCTCGACGAGCCAGTCCGACGCAGTCGTGGGCGGGGCGCCGGCCCGCTTGTCGAGCACGGCGTAGCCGTCCGGAATCGTGATTTCCCAGGTGCCGGCCGGAGGCTCCTCGTAACTCAGTTCCGTGTCCCCGATGGCCATGGGCAGCTTCGTTTCGGGATCGACGTAACACTCGGCGCTCATATAGGGCCACCACACCTTGTGGGCCCGCCGGCCCTGGTATTCGCTGTCTTCTTGGAGGATCTGGCCCTCCGTGCGGAGGTTCTCGAACGCCTTGCCCAGTTCGCCGACCCACTGGTATTGCATTTCCTTGCGGTCGTAGAGAATCACGGCTTTCTTCTCCTGGCGATACACGGCGGTGGACTCGCCATCCTCGATCACCATGGAAGGGGCGCCGGGGTGCTTCTCGATCACGGAGGCTGGATTCTGTTGCCGATAACGCACTTGATAGCCGTCCTCACCGATCTCGATCCAACGCTCATCCTTGATCTCGCCTGCTTTGTCGCGCCCGATGATGTGCAGGAATCGGACGTTCTGAAGGGCCTCGACGGTCTGCTCGATAGCGTATGCAGGCGTGCTGAACCGGCCCGAGAATACGATCGACAGCGCCGCCACCGCGATCACCGCAGCGATCGACGTGAGTTTTGCTACTGGACTTCTCATGAGTCTTCTCCTTATCCCCGGCTCGTGGAGAGTCGGTCCCGTTCCTTTGAATTCTTCCTGTGCGTTCATGACATCTGCCAATAGGCGGTCGCGGAACGTCGCGCCGGCGGTGAACCGCAGCCTGCCTCGAATGGCTTTTTCGACTTTCTTTTTCGGCTTCATTCTTCCACCTCGCCGTTCAACATCGACCGCAGGTGGTCCAGGCCGTACCGGTACCGGCCTTGAACCGTATTGATTGAAACCTGCTGCAGCTTCGCGATATCCCGAAACTTCATGTCGGCCGTCAGGCGAAGCAGTACGACTTCCCGCTGCTCCTCGGGCAACTCGGCGACAACCTGGCTGAGCCGGCCGGCCTGCTCGGTGAAGATCACCGTGTCCTCGGGTGTCGCCGTGGTGTTCTCTGGTGGGGCAAGCCCCACCCTACGTGCCCTGCACTGGCGTCGCTGGTAATCCCGCACGCGGTTGACTACGCTGGTGGCTAAGTAGCCGCTTAGACTGCCTCTCAGGCGAAAGCCCGGCGCGGATTTGGCGAACGAGACGAACACGTCGTGCACGACATCCTGGGCCTGGCCCGCGTCGTTCAGCAGGCCCGCCGCCAGCGTCAGCATCGAATCGAGGTACTTCTTATAGATTCGCGCCAGCGCGTCGCGGCTGCCCCGTCTGAACTTCCACTTGAGCAATTCATCTTCCAGCATCATTCCCACTCTTTTTCATGCGTCCTGCGGCCCGGGGGCAGGTTCAAAAACGGCCGTTTTCACCCTATACCACGCTTGGCTTGCGAATTTAGTATACCGTCGGCGGATTTCCCCCGCGCAAAAGAAAAGGTCCTTCACGGAATTCCGCGGATCGCTCGGTATCATCGGAGGGACACGTCTGTCTGTGCGTAGGCGTAGGGTCGTTCGATGTGTCCCTGGCGGAGCGTTGCGTCGGGCGGGGCGCGCTTGGAGTACCGCCTTCAGGCGGGTTGAAGAGTCTTACGGCGCAGCCGGTTCTTCTCCAGACGACCCCAGGATACGAAGCCCCTTGGATTGTTGGACCCGCGTAAACGCGGTACTCCGAGCAGAGAGCACGCCCGAAACGGTCGTGCGAAGGGAGTTTATCGCGTTGCGGCCTCCGGCTGGATGCGAACGAAGCGTTCGCTTGCGGGCCGGGCGCTGCACAGGGGCGTGCAACGCCCCTCCATGCTGGTGGCCCAACGCGCCAAACTCCCGACGCGAAGCGTCGGAATCCGTATTTGTCCGCCTGGCAATTCTGTGGCGAACCAAACGAGAAAAAGGGCCGATTGACCTCCGCATCGAGCGCGATACAATAAAGTCAGTCTTTCACGGGCGGTAACGAGCGATTTACACAGGATCAGACAATGGAAAAGCTGGATCGCGTCACCATCGACCCGAATGTTTGCCTTGGGCAGCCGACATTACATGGCACACGGATCACCGTCAGTGTTGTTCTGAAGATGCTGGCGGGCGGGAAGTCCATACAGGATGTCCTTGCTGCATATCCTGAGTTGGAGGCCGAGGATGTACAGCAGATTATACAGTGCGCTGCGTGGCCATGATCGGCCAAGTCTCATAACCCTGCGTTTGCTTGACACAGCCCCGGAAGTAGTCATGCAGAGACTCCGCCAAGTTCTCCTGCAGATCGGGCCCGCTTTGCGCCGGGGTAGTGCGGCCACCGTCGAGGACTCGAGTGTACGAGTCCGTTAGTTGCCCGTTCGTTAGTACGACAGCGCTATTTTGGCTCAAGATTTTGTGAGATGTGATCCGATGATT
>CAZDTD010000340.1:0-3889 GCA_964507995.1 uncultured Pirellulales bacterium
TGGAGACGCACGATTTATGGAGCCGTACCGACTGGACGAGCTCAAACGCTGGTTTGACGCCTACACGGGCCGTTTCTTCGGCCCGGATGAATACGTGAATATGCACCTGCGGCTCAAGCAGGAACACACGCGACGCACGTGCGGGGAGATCCTCTATCTGGCCGGACGGCTCGCTCTCGATGACAATCAGACACGGATCGCTGAGACGGTCGCATTGCTCCACGACGTTGGCCGGTTTCCCCAGTTCGCGACGTATCGCACCTTCAACGACATGCGGAGCATCAATCACGGCAGCCTCGGCGCCGAGGTCCTGCGTCAGGAGGGCGTTCTGGAAACGCTGGACGCCGACGAGAGGCAGTGGATCGAGACGGCGGTCGCCAATCATGGTTGCAAGTCGGTGCCTGCCGGAATCGACGGTCCGGCGTTGTTGTTCCTGAAGTTGATCCGCGACGCGGACAAGCTCGACATCTACCGGATTGTGGCCGAGGTGTACCGTCGGCGCAAAGAGAATCCTGCGGGTCTGTCGTTCGAGATCGAGTTGCCCGACGAACCGCGGATCACGCCCGAGGTGCTGGAAGCCATTTTCGCGGGCCGGCTCATCGAACACACGAGCCTGCGCACGCTCAACGACATCCGAGTCTGCCAGATCGGGTGGGTCTACGACATGAACTTCACCGCCAGCCTGGAGCGGCTCAAGACCGGCGGCTGGCTCGAGGAATTGTTCGAGTACCTGCCGCCGGGCGATGAGGTCGATCGCATGCGGCGGATGGTATTCGAGTACGTCGAATCCCGGCTGACCGCGGCTTCATAGCTCGTTCCTCGTCGTCCTCAGAACTGCCAGCCATAGCGCAGCCAGACGTTGTGCCGCTGGGAATCGGGGGAGTACTCGCCGTCGTAGGCCAGCGACAGGCCGTGTCGGCCTTTGGCCAGCGAGACCGAGCCGGACAGCGTCATTGCGGTCCGATCCTGCTTCGACTCGACCAGGACGGGGGCGGCTCCATTCACCGATTGCCGGACTCCGGTTTCCGCGTCGGTCAAGAGGTGGCGAATCCCCACCGCAGCCGACGGAGTGATGCGAATTTTGTCGTGCGTGAAGCCGCCGAGCCAGCGGAGAGCCGCCTCGGCCAGGAGGTCGTGATCGTTCATCGATGAATTTGCGGTGTCCCAAGCCGGATCGTCGGCGTCCGTGGTGTACTGCTCCCGGTGGGACCAGATCCAGTTCAATCCCGCTTCGGGCAGGAACACGTGCGAAGTCGTGCGGAAGATGCGTCCGGCCATGAGGGTGGCCGATGTGCCGTAGCTGTGATAGGAGGCGGTCTCTCGTTCATTGAGCGTCAGGCCGGTCAAACCCTTGTAGTCGTGGAAGCCGTAGAAGCCGGTCAGGCCGTAACGGAGACTCCAGGGATCCCATTGGGTCAGTCCGCTCAGGCCGGCGGTGACGATGTCCTGGTCCTCGTCGTTGGCGCTGTAGCCGGCGCCGGTGTAGTCGATATTCGACCGGCCGTAGCCAACATGCAGGCCCAGGAGCGAGTCGTCCACGAACTGCTCGTATCCTGTGGCGAATCCCCACAGGCTGGCGTCGTAGCCCACCGGGTCGGCGTCCTTGTCGATCCGGGAGTAGTACGGTTCGAAGAACACGCCGGCGGTTTTGTTGGAGGCCGACCGGCCCAGGATCATGCTCTCCTCGGTCGGTCCTGCGTTGGCCAGAAGCGACGACGTGCCCGGCGAGAGGATGTTCTGGAGCAGCACGGAAGTCATCTGTTGGTTGACGACGCCGGTGGCCTGGGAGACGATCTGCCTTGCTACGCCCGCCGACTCCAGGCTTTCCGAACCCTGAGGAGCATAGTTCAGGGCCACGGCGTCATCGGCCGCGTCGGCGGTTCCCTGGGTGTAGTAGACCGCGTTTACGTCGGGGTTGGAGTCTTGGACGCCGGCGAACCTTCCGGCGACGACGCTGTTGCTGTCGGTGGAGAAGAGTTGGTAGGGCGTGTTCCAGACGGTTTCTCCGACGATGGGAGTGACGGCCAGAGTCGCGTCGTTCAATGCCAGCATCGCGTTGTTGGCGACGTGGATGGACGCCTGACAGGGATCGCCGTCGAGGGTGACCCGATAGGTATCGACGAGCGTCGTCGTGGTTCCGTTGGTGACGTAGAGTTCATAGGCTACATCGGCGGAGACGCGAATGACGCCGGTGTTGGTGAGGTTGCCGTCGGCGGCTACGTAAATGCCGTAGGCGGTCGATGCGCTGACGGCATCGCTGGCGTCGGCGGTTCCGCCTGTGGCCAGAAGGGTGATCGGGCCGGCGTTGTTCACGTCGCCCCCGGCGGAAATGCCGTAGACTTGTGCGTCGGCGCGGGCGAATTCCGTGGCCTGGGCAGTCCCCCCGGCGGCGACGAGGTTGATTGCGCCGCTGTTGCCAGCGCTCCCGCCGGCGCGAATTCCATAGGCGATAACGGATGCGATCGCGGCATCGTTGGCGTCCGCGGTTCCGCCGGTGGCGGCGATTGCGATGTCCCCTGCATTGTTCGCGTTGCCGGTGGCGTGGATCCCGTAGGCGTAGGCTCGGGCATTCGCGTCGCCGTTGCCGGTCGCGGCGCCTCCCGCGACGGTCAGCGTGATGTCTCCCGTATTGCTCACGTTGCTGAAGTTACTGCTGGAGGTAATGCCGAAAGCCAAGGCACGGGCGTCCATCTGGTTGTCGTTGGAGAACGCGTCCTCGACGCGGGCGATTCCACCCCTGGCGGTCAGCGTGATGGCTCCCGTATTGACTATGTTGTCCGTCTCGTCGCTGGAGACAATCCCCAAAGCCTGGGCGGAGGCGACGGCGTAGCCGGCGGTTCCCCCGGCCATATGGACATCGGCGGTTCCGCCATTGGCGTCCACAACGATCGCGCCGGTGTTGTTCACCTGCCCATTGACGCGAATCGCCTCGGCGATGACCGCGGTCGTGGCAACGTCGTTGCCGTCGGCGGTCCCTCCGGCGGCGCGGATGGCGATGGCGCCGCTGTTGTCCACCTGACCATCGGCATGAATCGCTTGGGCGACGGCGCCGGCGTCCGCCCTGTCATTGGCGTCCGCCTCGCCTGCGGTGGCGGTCATCTCGATGTCTCCCACATTGATCACGCGGCCTGTGGCGTACAGCCCCTGCGCGTAGACATCGGCGTACGCGGTGTCGTTGCTGTCGGCCGATCCGCCGTTGGCGGTGACGGCCAGATCCCCTGCGTTGTCGATGTCTCCGCCGGCGTAATCGCTGCCGGGGATGGCATTGGGATCGCTCTCCTCCGCGCCGGCGTAGATTGTATAGACGAGCGTCGAGGCGTTGGCGGCCTCGTTGGCGTCGGCGGTCCCGCCTGTGGCGACGACGACGATCCCGCCGACGTTGTTCACGTCCCATCCGGCGGAAATCGCGTACACGGCGGTGTTGGCGTCCGCAATGCCGTTGGCGTCGGCAATCCCGCCTGTGACTTGAAGGGCGATCTCGCCGGCGTTGTTCACTTCCCTGCCGGCGTCGATGCCAAAGACGAGGCTGTCGGAGCGCGCGATAGCGTTGGCGCTGGTCCTGCCCCCCTGGACCAAAACCTGAATCGTTTCCGCGTTGTCGACGAAACCCGAGGCGCCGATCCCGGAGGCGTGCACATAAGCATGGGCGAGAGACTGCGTGTTGTCGCGACTGGCGTCGGCGGTTCCGCCCTGGGCGACGATCAAGAGATCTTCTGCGTTGCTCACATCGCCGCTGTCGGAGTCGATCCCGAAAGCGTAACTATAGGCCAGGGCGATGTCGTTGCTCCTGGCCGTCCCTCCCCTGGCGCCAACTAAGAGCGTCCCTGTGTTGTTCACGTCGTAGTTGGCGTAAATCCCCTCGGAAAAGGCGGCGGCGCTGGCGATGTCG
>CAZDTD010000341.1:0-3860 GCA_964507995.1 uncultured Pirellulales bacterium
CCGATATCGCCTCGGGGTATTTCATCATGCGCGGAGCGATGTAACGGGCGACGAGAATCTCCTTGAGACTGAATCCCCACAGGGCGACGATGTTGACGACGCCGACCTGGAAAACGCGTTCGGCGTTGCCCATGGAGAAGCCGCCTCCGATGAAGGTGGCCGCCATGGTGGCAAAAACCACCATCGTCCCATAAGACCTCCCCGCCACGGCGTAGTCCTTCAGGGTGTCGATGTGGCGGCCGGCATAAACACCGATGGCCAACACGCCGAGCAGGTAACCGATCACGATGATACATTCCATGTATAACTTCCTATCGCCAGGAACAACACCGACAGCGTATTCAGGTCGAATGACGCAGACCCCGATTCATTCTTCATCGGCGGTTGGATAGGGAAGTTTTGATGAAAAACGGAATTGGCGGGTTACTCGTATGACACAGCGTACCCGTCATTGCGAGCAAAGCGTGGCAAGCCGGTTACTTTCTCTTGACAATTCGACCGGTTCCGGGCAATATGTCGGTGGGAATTGACGAGTGATGAAGGATGATGGATGATCGAAGAAGTCCTCACACACAGCCGCAGAGGCACAAAGGGCGGAGGGGATTGCGGTCCGGCTGTCCTTCGTGGCTTCGTGCCTTCGTGTGAGTCGAGCGCCTGCGGATTCCGGAATCCCCAAGGAGGACAATTCAGTATGGTGTCCCCGGAAGTCTCCCCGGAAGTCATCACCGACACGATGGGTGCGGAGTTGAATTTCGACAATTATGGAATGGCCGATGTTTTGGCGTGTCTCCAGAAGTTTCAAATCGAAGGTGAGGAGTGGCTTCTTAAGTCAGGCAAACCTACCGCCGGCGATATCGCTGATGCGATAGATCACTCAGGAAAACCGGCAGTGATTGGTGTTGCTTTGTCAGGTGGTTCCAAGCATTGCCTAGCCATCGTGCCGACCCCAGCGACTGAGGTAGATTTGTATATCAAAACGTATGGGGGGGCACATAAGGACTATGCATACACTATTACAGATGGACTAATATGCGACACTTACGGATCAGCGCCAATGAGCAGGGACGGCCTTGCGAATTATCTCCAATCGTTTCCGCCAGCGGTTGACAAGTGGATCTGCTGTAAACCTAAAAGCTAGTCCACCACATGAGTAGAAAGGACAAGAAGATGTCGACGCGTGGATATAAACTCATGGTTCTCATCGCGCTTTTCGCTGTGTCTGGTTGTAGAAGGTCACCAGTCGAAGAGGGGCGAGACATACATTACCTCGTGGGGACAGGCGATGTGACTGGTCTGCGTAGATTGCTCGATAGTGGCGCCGATGTGAACGCGCGAGACGACAGGGGCGACGCACCTCTGCACATCGCGGTTCTCATTGGCAACGCAGCTATGGTCAGTTTCCTTGTTGGAGAAGGTGCCGATGTGGATGCCAGGAATGGGGAAGGAAAGACTCCGCTATACATCGCCGTTGCACACGGGGATCAAGCCATGACAGGGTTTCTTATTGGCCGCGGTGCCAATCCCAAACTCTCAGATAGTTTCGGACGGACACCAGTCATGGTCGCCATGGAACGCGATCTGCGTCAGATTGTCAACGCCTTGGTAGGTGCAGGTGCGGAGGTCACGGTTCATCTTGCGGCCTATCTCGGCGATGTGAGCAAGATCGAAGCCCTTCTCGACGCAAACGCAGGTGTGGATTCGAAGGATCTGGATGGGAACACGCCTCTGCACTGGGCGGCGACTGCCGGCTGGACATCAGTCGCCACGCTCTTGTTGTCGCACGGCGCCGATGTGGACGCCAGAGGCAAATACGACGCAACACCTTTGCATGAGGCAGCGAGACATGGGCACAGGGAAGTATCAGCAGTTCTAATTGCTGCCGGCGCGAACCTGAACGCACGTACCAGCGATGGCGATACACCTTTGCATCTTGGCGTATGGTACGGGCACGAAGGAGTAGTCGAACTTCTCCTAACGGAGGGGGCAGAAGTCAACGTGAAGGGAAGCCTTGGGTACACACCGCTTGCGGAGAACGCCTACTTGGCCTTGCAGTCGCCGCCGAAAGACGAGACGGGACTTATTCCATATCAAGCGATAGCAGAACAGCTATTAGCCCACGGGGCGGTCGTCAACCCGGAGGCTGGCGGGAACAGGCTGCTGCTCCAGTTTGCGGTCCGTTTTGGTCTGAGGGACATAGCGGAGAGCGTGCTCGCCCGCGGAGATGTCGATATTGATGCTGCAGTGGGAAAGAAGTCCTCTTTCATTCCGCTTCTCGGGGCGTTGAAATACAAGCATAGAGATGTAGCAGAGTTACTGATTGCCCATGGAGCCAACGTGAATCTGTGCGATCAGGACGGACGGTCCGCCTTACATGTCGTCGCTGGCTGGAATGATCCTGAGCTGGCCGCATCGCTTGTCGCTCACGGGGCCGATGTGAATGCCCAGGACTCTGAGGGTCGGACGCCACTTCACGAGGCCTGTATGGCGCAACCGATAGTCATGGTGGAATTCCTGCTCACCAATGGTGCGACAACGGACATTGCAGACCGGAAAGGGGACACCGCCTTGCACTATGCGGCGCGTGCGCGTGAGGATGTGGCCGAAATCCTCCTGGCGCACGGCGCGTCGGTGAAAGCCAAGAACAACGTGGGTGACACACCCTTACACAATGCTGCCTTTCGAGGTAACAAAGAAATCGTCAGACTCCTTTTGGCCAAGGGAGCGGATGTCACGGCGAAGGACAATGATGGACGTACGCCTGTTGATGACGCAGCAAGGCGGGGCCACGATGATGTTGTCGAGGTGTTGGAGGGGAAGTAGTGACGTGCATTAACATACGAAGCGCAACACGGGGAACGGGGGACAGGACGCAGGGAATAACGGGGACACCGTACTAAATTCGATGGGTTTTCGTTGACGCGGGAAGGCGACGGATGTAATCTTGAGGCATGGCTCGACTGGCGAGAGTTGTGGTTGCGGGTGTCGCTCACCCTGTGACGCAGCGTGGGAATCGGCGGCAGCAGACCTTCTTCGAGGAGGACGACTACCGTGCCTGCCTGGCGTTGCTCGGGGAATGGTGCGGTCGGTGCGGTATGTGGAACTCAATCCGGTCCGTGCCAGGCTGTGTCGCGTGCCGTGGCGGTGGCGTCGTCACGAGCGAACGGGCCGGCCGCTCAGCGAGGCCGCATTTCTCGACCGGATCGGGGCCGTCCTCGGGCGACCCGTGCGACCGGCCAAACGCGGCCCCAAGCCCAAGTGACAGGAGGATAATTAAGTATGGTCTCCCCGGAATTCCCCGACGCGGCACACCCTTACCCGTCCCGGGTAAGGCAGGCGTCAGCCTGGGGCCTGCTGCGTCCCTCGAAGGGGACGGCCCCGGGGCACTCCATCTGTGTGCATCGGTGTGTATCTGTGGCTGAAATCTCGTGGGGATTCTGAGTCAGACCTACCCATTTCACTTTTGCTCTTGTAAGAACCGCCGAACGGCCGTGAATTGCGCCAACGGCGTTGGCTGGAGTACTCCTATGACACGGCGAACCGGTCGCTTTCTCTTGACAATTCGACCGGTTCCGGGCAATATGTCGGTAGGAATTGACGATTGATGAAGGATGATGGATGATCGAAGAAGTCCTCACACAAAGCCGCAGAGGCACAAAGGGCGGAGGGGATCGCGGTCCGGCTGTCCTTCGTGGCTCCGTGCCTTCGTGTGAGTCGATCTTCCGTGGCAACGACGCGGCCCAGAGCGGGGATATCGACGACGACGAATCAACCTGGTTGGAGACGACGGTGACCGGCTCGGGCCCCCCTGCGGTTCGACTCTCGTTGCGGTTTGTTGTGCTTGCCTGATGCGGGCGGATGGC
>CAZDTD010000342.1:0-3837 GCA_964507995.1 uncultured Pirellulales bacterium
CTCGATCTCATGGAAGATCGTGAAGGGCGAGGCCTTGATCGTCACTGTGTTCTCGCCGATCTGTGCGACACCCGCCAGGTCGATCTTTCCGAACGATTTGTCCAGCCACCAGCTCCCTGCGCGAGCCGCGACGGGTTTGCCATTGCAGGTGATCGCGTACAGGTCGGGCCGCTCGATGACGATCGCCAGATCCGCGGGGACGCTGTCCTCGATGGTGAATCGATAGGTGGTTTCGAGCCCGCTTTCCTGCGGGAACGTCTTCGTGATCAACGAGTCCTTGAACTGGACGCAGCTATCCCAAGGATTGCGGTCCATGCCGTTCTGGGCAAACGCGAACTGGGAGGCCTTGTAGAAGTAGATCCCCTTCTTCGTTTCGCCGCCCGCGGTGACATCGACGTAGTCCAGGGTCAGGACGTTCGATTCCAGCGGCGCGATGAACAGATCGTCCTTCGCATCGACCACCGTGGTCTTGCGCTGGGGTTGTCGCTCGGCGGGTCGGGGTCTGCTGGAAAGGAACAGCAGCAGGCTGCCGCACGGGGGAAGCTCGAACGTCGCGGTCATGCCGGCATCGGCCTTTTCGCATGGGTAATTGGCGATTTTGGCGGTGTGCAGGTCCCACTGGGCGGCGCTTCGCGCCTTCGACCGGATCGTGCCGGTCGAGGGAGCCGACAGGCTCGTATTGACCAGGAAGAGAAACTCGCCGTCGTCCACGATGCGCCTGTGGTGCAGCAGGATGCCCTGGTCGCCTTCGCTGCGCTCGATGGCGAAGCCGTCGTTGTTTTCGGCAATGAGCGTCTGGGGGAGCTGTGTCGTTTCGATCCGTTTCCAGCCGGCGAGCTTCGCAGCCGCTGCGCCGCGATCCGAGGCGCTGCCGTCCACGCGAGAGGGCGCGTCGTCGCAGCAGAGGAGCTTGCCGCCTGCGTCGAGGTACTTTTCCAGCAGGTCCATCGTTTGCTGGTTGAGGTTCTCCATGTGCGGCGGCAGGACCACGATGTCGTATGCGCACTGTCCGACCTTCAGCCGCGAGCCGTCGATGCCGCCGTGGTGGGCCAGGATGTCCTCGCAGCCGAGATCGTATTCAACCTGCGCCCGGTCCAAAGCCACGAGCATCTGCTGGAAGCTGTTGCCGATTTCATTGACTGCGGCGTCGCCCTGGTACATCCACGCGGTGGTCGTGGGCTCGAGAACGAGCACGCGGTTCACCTGTCGGCCCTGGGACAGGATCATCGAGAGCCTCGTGAAGTACTCGGCCATCACGTGGTAATCCCGCCACCAGGGCTCGTGGTAGGAGAACGACTGCGGATGGTCGCGTTTTCTCGCGCCGCGGATCGTGATGTAGGAGAGGTGCTCGTCGAGTGTGTTGACGCCGAGGACGAAGAGCCAGTCGCCGATTCGCTTCATATCCTCGAAACGCAGGTCCCAGCCGCCGGCGCCGTAGGCCTCGCAGAGAGTCCGCTCGCGTCCGAGCTGATTCGCGACGCTGGCCAGCTCCTTGACCGTGCGAGCGTTGCCGAACTGGGCGTGGACGCCCTCGTTGTACTGGTTCATGAGGTTGTCGATCGCGGGCCGCTGGTGCCAGGCGTACATGGCCATGTTGTCAGGCGCCATGAGGCCGTTGGGCCACTCGTGCTCCCAGTAATGTCCGGTGAATTCGATGCCGTGCTTGTCGCAGTAATCGTGGTACGGCTTGGCCCATCGCTCGATGAACAGATCGAGCAGGACCTGGAGGTAGTTGTGCCGGATGTGCTGGAAGTCCCCCACCGGGCGGACTAAGCTGGGCAGGTTGTCGATCAGATCGTAGCCCCATCGGGCGCGGAAGACCTCAGGCAGGTCCGACGCCCAGGGCAGGCCGCCGGCAGGGGCAATGTGCGGCTCATCGGTGAAAACGCCCGGCACGCGCTGGCCGAATTGATCGCCAATGTTGCGGGTGTACGCGTCCATCGTGACGGCCAGGAACTTCTCGGTGACGCCCTTCGTCAGGAGGTTGACGTAAAACTTGTCGCCATACCAGCCGGACGTCCCCGCCCATCGCAACGAGGCGACGAGGTACTTGCCCTGCGCCAATTCCTGGCCGGCTTTTGCCTGTGCAGTGACGTTCTCGTAGCCGTCCGCGGTGGGCTTGAAGACCGCGACGAGGTCGTTGTCGACTTTGATCGGCGCGTCCCGCTCGTCGATGCCCAGGCCCATGCCGCGGGATTCCGGCATCGCGTCCGGCACGAACCCGCCTGCGAAGCCGGAGGGATAGGAGTTCTCATCGTAGATCCAGATGTTCATGTCGAGCCGCTCGGCCTCGCGGAGCGCGATCTTCCAGAGCTTGAACCAGTCCTCCGAGAGATACGGCGTCATCAGGCCGGGACGAGGATGGACAAACACCTGGCGCACCTTCTGCCCTGCCAGGTCGCGGAGCGTATCGACGATTTGTTGCTCGGTCAGCAGGTCGTTCCAGACCCATAGCGGCGAGGAAGCGAACTGCCGCGGCGGCTCGGCGAACGAATTCCGCAGCTTCACGGAATCCACCGCCCACGCGGGTCCGGCCAGGCCTGCCGAGAGGACCACCGCCAGTGCGAGAGATCGGACCAGATGCAGGGGAGAACGGATAACGGTTGTTGACGCAGTTCGCTGGATCATCGAGTCACCTCAAATCCGTATGCCAATCAACTTGTCAATACGGGGCTATGATAAACCAACGGACTCGGTCGGCACAACAGGAAATGAAAAGGGCCGCGAACGTTCGTCGCGGCCCTTCGGGAACGATGGTGATGAGAGCTTTTACAGCGAGCGGCGTCGGCGCAGATAGCCGATTACGCCTGTGCCCAGACTGGCGAGCAGCAGAGCCCCGGGCGCCGGGACGGTCGGGCCGGATTCCTCGGCGACTCCCAGGACGCCGATGGTGAAGCCGTGCCAGTATTCGTTGGTCGAGACGGTCCAATTGATTGAGGAGAACGTGCCCTGGAACTGGATCGTGCCGTGGCCTTCCCGCCCTTCGAGGATATCGCCCGACAATTCAGTGAGCGAGCCGTCGCCGAAGTAGCCTCGGCCCTCAGTGATGATGTCGAACGGCGCGTCGAAGTCGTACTGCACAGGAAGATAGGGCTGGCCCATGCTGACGATTGCCATGACCGGGTTCTCAACCGGTTCGGAGAACGTGATCGTATGGACTGTCGTGCCCGCGGTGCTCAGAGCAATGATGTCGCCCCGCGACGGGTTGTTGTCCAGGATCGTTCCGTCCGAGTAGGTGCCTGGGTAGGTCCAGTAGCGGGTGTCGCTGTCGTTCACCCGTGCGAAGTTGTAATCGCCCGTATAGGTTACGTCCACAGTCCCGAAGCCCGAGACATTCGCGGAGCCGACCACGGAGCCTGGGGTTTTCTCTGTCCATTCCGTCCAGAAGACGAATCCCGCCGAAGCGGACCCCGCTGTGCCCAGCAACAGGCACACAGCGGCCATGCCGACCAAATGCCGATTGACCTTCATTTTCTTTCCTCCGAATGACAAACATTGCGCACAGTCCATCCACGTCTACGCCACGTGCGAACCTGCAATCCATCAAGGTAGTCTGTTGGCTCCCACGCTTCGTGTGCCACCCCCACAAGCAGCCCAACCAGTCCATCCCAAAAGGACTTTTATTCTACCGTTTCGGCGTGTCCCTGTCAATGCCGTCAGTGACATTCTGCGATCGTCATTTCTCCGTGTTCAGGGGCGTGGACATGAATTTTGGTTCATCCGGTTTTAGCGTACTTTCGTGATCCAGGCACGCCCGAGGCGGTCGTGGAAGGGAGATTTTTCGCTTTGCGCCAATAGCATGGCAGGAGAGCCACGCGACGGCATCGTGCGGTTGTG
>CAZDTD010000343.1:0-2123 GCA_964507995.1 uncultured Pirellulales bacterium
TCCGCCAGGGCCACGAAGACCCAGGAACCGTCGCTGCGTTCCCAGCGGCCGAGCGAGACGCCAGGCTCGGAGGCCCCGAACTCCTGCTGCTCGCTGTAACCGGTGAGAATGCCCTCCGAGCCGGAGTGCAGGTAGACCGTTTCGCCGTCTTTGCTCAGCCCGAACGGCGTCCGGCACCCAGGGTCATCCTCATTCTCGAAGTGCAGGCTCTCGTAGAACACGAGGTAGCCGCCGGCCGGAATCACCGTGCCCTCGGCGATACAATACTTCATGAAGTCGTCGTTGTCGTCGCTGAGGTACCAGCCGCCCAGGTCGATGTTCGCACCGGTCGTGTTGTGCAGTTCGATCCAGTCCGGCCCAGTCCCCTCCGAGTTGGCCAGCAGTTCGTTGATGACAACCGAGCCGGGCTCGGCGACGAGTCCGCCGTCGTCTGAACCTGGAGAGCCGCCTGCATAGGCGCTCGGCCGCCAGGCACTCTTGCCGGCGAGGCTATCCGAGTCCGCCGTCTGCGGATTTCTTACCGTCAGGGAGAATCCGTGGCCGTCGGTCAGATCGAACCAGTCGTCGCCGTACTCGAAGCTCTGGATGACATTCCCCATCGCGTCGCAGAACTCGATCTGCTCGCCGCGGTTGCTCAGGCTGCCGGCGTATCGTCCGACCACAGGCAGATTGAATCCATACCGGGCCGCGAAGGCTGCGACATCCTTGACCAGCAGACAGTAGCCGCCGGCGGGCAACGAGAAGCTCGGGAACGTGAAGTCGATTCCCTTGGTGAACCGCACCAGGTTCAAGTTGATGGCCTGCGAGCCGACGTTCGTCAGCTCGATATACTCGGTGTTGGGATCGGCAGGGTCGCCTGTCTCAGGGGGATGGTACATGATCTCGCTGACCCGCAGGCTCTCGGCCACCGGGCCCACCGCAAACACCGTTTCGCTCAGTGCGCTCCACTCGCCGCTGAAGGCGCGGGCCTTGACGTGCGTGGTCTCCGTCAACGTGATCGGCCCCATGTACACCTGGGCGGTGGGCGAGACCGTCCCCTGGCTGATCTCCCCTGCCACGAGCTCGACCGAGAACAACAAGTCGGAACTACCGGTCGAATTATTCAGGGCCTGAACGGCCAGCAGATTCGTGCCCGTCGTAAGCAGGCCGACATAGTCGGAGATGTTGAGGGTCGTCTGCCCCACGGCGACGCTGTCGGAATTCCCTGCACTCGCGATGGAGTTCCAGGCCGGCGCGCCTGTGAAATTCCGGCGGGCGACCTCGATCCCGTTGAGATAGGCGATGAACCCGTCGTCGTACCGAACCTTCAGCATCATGGCGGAGAACCCGGTCTCGCTTACCGTGAAGGGAATCCGGATGTAGCAACTCGTGTTGACGTTGTGCATCTCCTCACGGACATCGATTTTGAAATAGGGCGTATAGGTGGTTTCCGTATCATAGCCGACGCCGCCGGTTCCGAGCCGCCAGGAGGAATCGTCGAAGGATTTCTTGTACCAGAGATTGCCGAGCAGGTTTCCGCCGTTGGCGACGCTCGGGACGAGCACCCGTTTCGACGCATTCTCCGGGAGCAGAGTCTTCATCTTGTTGTCGGCCGAGTCAGCCGCAGGAAGGCGAGGATCGCTGCCGTCGGTGGTGTAGCAGACGCCGGAGCCGGTCATGGTCAACAGGCTGTTCGAGGGGACGACACCCCCCTGCTGCGCGGCGCCGTTGACCTGGAAGACGGGGGCCGCCGTGGTGGGATAGAGCCCCGCGTTCTTCAACTGGCCCAGGACGATGGCCGGCCGCTGCGGCATATAGGTATTCAGGATGTAGTCCCGCGTGTTGGCCCAATCCTTCAGCGTGTACGGCGTCGAGCTGGATTGATCTCCCCAGCGGGCCGACTCCGCGATAATCGCCAGTTCGACCTCGTCGGCCAGCTTTTTGTAGCGGGCGTAGGAAGGTCCGACCGTCGCGGGTCCTACGTTGAACATGTGCTTCTGCACGTGATCGGCAAAGCGAAGGCAGAACTCGGGGTTCTGACGCAGCGCCGCATAGGGAATGGCGGCGCCGTCGCTGACGCTGGTCACATCGGCGTTCAGACTCGACCAGATGACAATCGCCCCTTCCGCGTCCCAGTTGAAGAA
>CAZDTD010000343.1:2223-3836 GCA_964507995.1 uncultured Pirellulales bacterium
TCGTCCCTGGCCGTGACGATGGACATCGTCGGCAGCGACAAGAGCGCATCTTTCATCCGGCCCTTGTACGTGGCGTTCTTCGTCACGTCCGGGTCCATTTCGTAATCCGCCTGCACGCCGGACCACAGGGTCGAGAAACCGGCGGGTTGCGCCGGCTGATCCGGAACCTGGCCGATCATGATGTACGTGTACGTCGCGATTTTGCTCGTCAGGCAACCGATCTTGAAGGCCCCGGCGCGGACGCATGTCGTCTGGGAGATGGGGATCGGCCCGCTGTAGATCTGGCCGCTCGTCTCGGTGGGGGCGCTGCCGTCGGTCGTATAGCGAATCACGGCGTCGGAGGTCTCGCAGGAAAGCGTCAGTGCAAACGACGTCGTATAGAAGCCCCGTTCGTGGCTGAACTGCGGACTATCGACGACCTCGACCGCGTTGGAGGTGTTCGCCTTCCCCGGCGTCGGCGGGCTGAAATACTGTCGCACGCTGGCCTGTCCCGAGGCCGCCAGTTCCGGCGAGACAAACAGCATTTCATCGCCCGGATCGTCATTGAGGGCCTGGATCGCCAGGACGTTTCGCCCTTCGCGCAGCAGACCCGTGCGGGAGGACAGGTCGAAGACGACAGCCTGGCTCATCGATGCATCGACGCGGTCGCCGGCTGCGACGGAATTCCACCGCGGCACGCCTGTGACGTTGTCCCGGGCGACCTCGACACCGTTGAGCCAGGCGACGAAGCCGTCTTCATAACGCATCTGCAAGGCCATGGAATCGAAGAAATCGGTCTCTTCGGCCTCGAATTCGATCCGCGTCCAGAGCGAGGCGTTGCGACCGAGCATCTCGTCCGTGAGACGACCGCTGGCCTGACTTCCGAAACTCACCTCCTGGAACACCGCCGCACACATGGCCCCCGGCACACGCGACGCCACGCACAGGCCCATGTAGGCGCTCTGAGCCATGGAGATCGTCGCCGTGCCCTGCTGCGTCCAGGTGACGCCGTCGGCGGAAAGGTAGCCGGTGAACTGATTGCCGTGCCGGGCGATCCGGACCCAATACGGCACCGTCCAGGCGTTTCCCGACGTGGCGGCGGAGGTCCCGTTCGCAGCGGTTCGCCGCTGGAAGAGGATTCCGCTGCCCGGCGTCACCGCTTCCATGGCGTACCGGGAACCCGTCGCGAGGCTCTCGCGAATCATGACGCCGGCCTTGGCCATCGGGTCCGTATCGAACATCCCGAAGACCTTGGCCGTCAGCTCGCCGTCGCCCTTGAACGGCGTGTAGACAAAATAGAAGGAGTCGGACGTGCCGCCAATATCGGCTCCGTTGGCGAAGACCATGTAGCCGTTCGCCGACTGGGGGGCATAGCCGCCGGCGAGCAACGTGTTGCCGATATCCCGACCGGCCAGTTCCAACGGCTGAGACAGGCCGAGACTCGCCTGGGCCGTGGGCCAGTTCTCATCGTCGAAGCCCAACGCGGTCCAATCAAGACCGGCGTCAGCCTCCGTGGGGACGTGATAGAATACCGTGGATTGCGGTCTGACGAACCGGGCCTCGTGCCGGGCGAGCCCATACGAGACGTCGGTGAGCTGAGCCGGATAGCTCGGGCTGTAGTCGTGGGCCACGGT
>CAZDTD010000344.1:0-3830 GCA_964507995.1 uncultured Pirellulales bacterium
CGCCACTCCCGCCGGACTTCTGCCCGATTCGCGATTCCTGCCTCGATTGCGACGGAGTATTCCTCCCGAACAGGCCGCCGGGGTTTCTTCCGGTAATCGGCGATCTGGGGTAGTTCATTCTCTCCGAGGAACTGCGACTCACGGCTCCCGGCCCTGAGGGCGACGCCTGCGCACCGGCTCTTTCCGTTTGCGTGGGTCCTGCAGGTCGGGTCTGTTGCGTGGAGCCTTCGACGCGAGAACTGCGTCCCGGCGTGATTCGCTCCGAGGCTCCGGGCCCTTTCGACGGCCCAACCGCCGAGGGAGCTGACGACCTGGACTCCCGTTGCCTTCGCTCCTGACGGAAATCATTGACTTCGTTCGTATGACTGACGATCCTCTGGCGTTCCTTGTCGCTCATCTGGGAGAACTTGATGGGAGTCGTCTCGCGATGGGCGTAGGTTCGAATCGGCTCGACCATACGAACGCCGTTTCGTTGTCCAGGGGACACAGGGCCCGGTCGTGACGCGAGCTCCCGATACGTCCTGGGCGGACGAAGACCCGGATCGGCCCGCCGCAGGTCGTACTCGTGACGGATGTGCTGGTCCCACTGCGGCATCGATCGCCGGTGATACCAGCGCCCATGTACATAGATCGGATCATACCAACTGTGTCGCGTCTCGCATTCGAACCACGGGTAGATCCCCAGGCCGACGTAGAAGTCGCCGTAATAATCGCCGAAGTAGTAATGACGATAGCGGGGCGAGCTGAACAGGCTGAACTCCAGATTGCCGATATTCACGACGACGCCAAGCGAATATCTGTATCCGACTGGTCTGTGGAACCGCCGGGGGAAGTATACCGGCGCGTACAGCACGCCTCGCGTGGTCAACACGTAGTCCCAGTATCCCGGCACGAAGACATACCCCTGCGGCGTCCAGGCATAGTGCGACGGCACCCACACCCAGTTGTCCTGAGGCGTCAGCCAATACCCGGCGCGGAGAACGTAGGCGTTGTTGCGCCAGTAATAGCACGGCGGCACCCAGATCTGCCCCGTGACGACGGTCGTTGTGGGCGGCGCAACTTCCACGATCTGCGGCGGCTGCGGAAGATACTGGATCTGCCTGGCCTGCGGCGTGGCGATCCAGAACCCCGCCACCCACTGCCAGCCCTGCGGAACCTTACTCCAGTATCCCGGTATCCACGACATCCCCGCCGGCGGTACGCGCCAACATCCGCTGACCCAGACATAGTCCGTCCGTTCCGTGTCCCACGCCCAGTAGCCGGGAATCCAGGCGTATTGCGAGCCCTGGGGCCGTTCCGCCGCCGGATTCTCGACGATGTTCGCGGGCGGCTCCGCCGGCGACACGATGCCCGCTTGCGGGGCCAGATCGAGCGGTTGGGCATAGCCTTCATGAATGGGACCCTGATTCAACACCTCCGGCTCCTCCTGCGAAGGGATCGCCGGCGGTGCGTCATTCGTCTGACTATAGGACAATGAACCGCCCGCCAGGACAAGGATCGCCAAAGCTCGAAGTGCCGTTTTCATAGTCTATCCCCCTGACGGCGCCGGAATACCGAATGAACGCCGCGACGAAATCACGATCTATGTGATCCGGTATTCCCCACGTGAATCTGCCCAGCTACGCCGCTAAGCGTCATTTGCCATAGCGTATCACATTCATCGTGCAGATCAAGGCGCTCGGCCCTCTCCGGAACGAAACCCGACGGCAGCTCGGCGCCGGGGGCGAGAGAGTCTGTGCCTTCGACGGGCTGCCACGTCTCAGTGATGGGTGAGTCGCCCGCGGAGGCGACGCGCCACCGGGCGAGGGTCCAGACGGGCCACGTACTGCGTCAGTCGGTTCCCCAGCAGGATCAATCGGATGCTGTAATCCAGCATTCGAAGTTCGCAATCCTGTGGCGACAGCTCACGGGCCCGGGTGATCCGGTCCTTTGCGTTGGGCGCCTCCCCGGCCGCCAGATAGGTGAATGCGGAATCCCGCAGGGCCGTGAGATGGTCCGGGTTGAGTTCCAGGGCTCGCGCGAAGAACCGCTCCGCGTCGGCGAACTGCCTTTTGTTCGCGGCGCTGACGCCGAGATAGTAATAGGCGTCCGCGCTTCGCATATCCATGCCCACCGCCCTCAACAGGCACTGCGAGGCGTGGTCGGGATCATCGGTCGTCAGGAACATGGAGGCCATCGAGACCAGGGTATTGGCGTTGTCGATCTCATGTTCCAACTCGGCCAACAAGTGTTTCCTGGCCTCGTCTTTCCGTCGCTCGATCAATGCGCACTGCGCCAGACGGAAGTGCGGTCCAGCCAGCGACGGGTCCTTCTTCATGGCCTCTTCGAACAGTTCGGCGGCCCGTTCGTGGTCGCCCTGGTCGAGCGTGATTTCGCCAAGGTACAGGATGGCCGGCGCGAAGTCGCAATCCATTTCGAGCAGGCGGTGAAACTTCTCCTTGGCGTCGTCCAGGTCGCCTGCTTCGAGCAGGAACAAGCCGAAGTCCATGATCGTCTCGACGTCCCCCGGGTTGCCGCGCAGCTCGATCAGGAAGTGCTCGCGGGCCCTGACGGCGTCGCCGTCGGACCAATAGGCCTGGGCGATGCGATAGTTGATCTGGGGATGGGTCGGCTCGAGCTCGGCGGTTCGCAGCCAGCAGCGGACCGCCTTCTTGTACTGCCCGCGGGCGAAGAGGCTGTTGCCGATGTTGTAGTAGCACAGCGGGCATTCCTCGTCGATCTGCTGGGCCAGGTAGAACATCTGCTCCGCCAGATCGTGCTGGCCCATCTCCGCGTACGTGATGATCCGGTTGCAGTAGCAGGGTTCGAACGACGGGTCGAGCTGCTGGATATATTCGAACGTGTTCAGGGCGCGGTCGTAGAGTCCCGTCCGGGTGTAGTCCACCGCCAGGGCGTTGAGCATCTCCAGGTCGTTCGGGGCCAATTGCAGGGCGACTTCGTACTCCGCGATCGCCTCGTTGAACCGGCTGATGGCATCGAGAGTCAGGCCCTTGTTGAAGTGCCAGGAGCTGTTGGTGGGGTTGACCTCGATGGCCCGTTCCAGCGCGGCGAGGGCCTGGGCCATCCTTCCGTCTTCGTACAGCTCGTAGGCTTTGCGAGCGCTTCGCTCGGCCTTGTCATAGGGACCGGAATCCATGCCATCGAACATCATACGCCTAACGAACCTCCTGTGGTGTTGCCTTGTTCATCGTCCATTCTGCAGAACTCTCATGTCCAAGAGCGTTATCGCCCATTGGAGAGGGGGGGCTTAGCGCTTTTGCCGCTGCGAAGGGGGATTTGCGCGGGGGGCCGGATTCTTCTGGCGAACGGGCCTGTAAATTCTTATAATGCTTGTGTTTAATGCATTCCGGCCGGCGACGACGCTGAGCAGGCGCTGTCGCGGCCACGGTTTTTCTGGAAGCCGTTTGTCGAGAGTCTTATAATGGACGCTCGGCAGTCGTAGACGCGGTCGCAACGGCCCTGCGGGTCCGGCATCGTGTGTTTGGAGAGCCTGTACTATGATCGAGCAAGTCAACGGACAGATTGCCGCCGGCAAGGGCAAATACGCCATCGTTGTCAGCCGATTCAATGATTTCATCACGTCGAAGCTGCTGGAAGGCGCGATCGACTGTCTGCGCCGCCACGGGGCCGCCGATGAGCAGGTCTATGCCGTCTGGGTGCCCGGCGCCTGCGAGATCACGCTCGTCGCCAAGAAGCTCGCCGAGAGCGGTCGCTTCGTCGCGGTCCTCTGCCTGGGCGCGGTCATCCGCGGCCAGACCGGCCACTACGACGCTGTCTGCCAGCAGGTGGTCCGCGGAGTTGGACAGATCAACTACGACACCGGCGTGCCG
>CAZDTD010000345.1:0-3823 GCA_964507995.1 uncultured Pirellulales bacterium
GTTCCGGAGTCGCGTCGGCCCCTGTACTACCACAATGCGTTCATTCATCCGCTGTGGTCGCCGAAAGGCAACGTGTTGACCGACATCCACCCGCCGGACCACATCCACCACCTCGGCATTTGGATGCCCTGGACCCACACGAAGTTCGAAGGCAAGATGGTCGATTTCTGGAACGTCGGCGACGGCACAGGGACCGTTCGATTTTCGAAGTTCCTGTCCGAGACGACCGGCGTCGTCTACGGCGGGTTCCAGTCGGAGCAGGACCACGTCGCCCTCAAGACCTCCAAGGGGGAGCAGACGATCCTCAAGGAAGTCTGGGACGTTCGCGTCTACAACGTGGGCGGCTCCGAGCAGGGCTACTGGCTGATCGATTTCAAATCCACGCAGCGCTGCGTCGCGGATCAGCCGCTGATCCAGGACGAGTATCGCTACGGCGGGCTCGGTTTCCGCGCCGCCCGCCAGTGGAAGGGCGAGAACGCCGCCAATCTGACCAGCGAGGGCAAGACCCGCATCGATGGCCACGGCACGCGGGCCCGCTGGTGCGACAGCGCCGGCAGCATCGACGGCCAATGGGAGGGCGTGACCTTCTTCAGCAATCCGAAGAACTTCCAGCACCCCGAGCCGATGCGTCTGTGGCCCAATCCGAACGACAACATCTTTTTCAACTTCTGTCCGTCCCTGGCGGGCCCCTGGGAGATGAAGCCGGGCGAGGACCACGTCTTCCGCTATCGGATCTACGTCCATGAGGGCAAGCCCGACGTCGAGCAGATCGAGCGGATCTGGCGGGACTACGCAGAGCCGCCGCAGGTGAAGGTCGAGTTCAACAAGCCTGAGAACGCGATCGGCCTGTTCGACGGCAGGGACTTCTCCCAGTGGCAAAAGCAGGGCGGCGGCGAGATAGGCTGGAAGATCGCCGACGGCGAGATGCAGGTTGTGCCCGGCTCGGGCAGCATCATGACGAAACGCGACGTGAGGGACTTCATGCTGCACACGGAGTTCAAGACCCCGGTCCTGCCGACGGAAGTGAAAGGGCAGGGACGCGGCAACAGCGGCATCTATATCCAGCGGCGGTACGAGCTGCAGATCCTCGACTCGTTCGGCTTGGAACCCAAGAACAACGAGTGCGGCAGCATCTATACGTTCAAGGCCCCCGACCGAAACGTCTGCAAGCAACCGGGCGAGTGGCAGACCTACGACATTCTCTTCCACGCCGCCCGTTTCGGCGAGAAGGACGGCAAACCCGCCAAGGTGCAGAACGCGCGGATCACGGTCTTCCAGAACGGCGTGCTGATCCACGACGACGTCGAGGTTCCGAACAAGACCGGCGCAGGCCAGCCGGAAGGCCCGAACCCGGCCCCCATCCTGCTCCAGGACCACGGCAATGCGGTCAGCTTCCGAAACCTCTGGATGGTGACATTGGATTGAGGATCGATGATTGATAACTGATGATTTCATCGGCTGGCAACCACAAGAACGAAATCCCTGGGATCGACGAGGATCCCTGCGTATCGCGGGGAAGGAGCAGGATATGAGAAGGACCATGTCCCTGATCGTCGCACTGAGCATTGGAGTTGCCTTCTTCGCTCCCGTTGCAGGGGCGCAGGGGTTTGCTTTCCGGGATAAGCCGGGCGAGTACCTGGACCTGTCCTTCGACGGCAGCCCGGTCCTGCGCTACATGTATGCGTGGGATCCGTGCTCGCCGCAGCGGCGTTTCGAAACCTACAAGCCGTTCTACCACGTCTACGACGGCGAACTGCGGCTGACCAACGGTCCGGACGGCGAGCAACCTTACGTGGCCGACCAGATCCTCTATCCGCACCATCGGGGGATCTTCATCGGCTGGAATCAAGTGACGTTCGAGGGGCAGCGCTACGATCTGTGGCACATGCCTCAGGGGGCGCAGGTTCACCAGCGGTTCGAGAAGATGACGGCCGATGCCGACAAGGCGCAATGTGTCTCCGTCGTACACTGGAACGATCCCACGGGCGAACCGATCCTGGTGGAGCGCCGGCGAGTTGTGGCATCGAGGCCGGATGGTCGGACCGTGATCCTGATCGACTTCGAGAGCGAACTCAAGGCAGTTCGGGGCGATGTGGTCCTCGACGGCGATCCCGAGCATGCCGGCGTCCACTACCGGGCGCACAATGACGTCTCGACCGGGCCCGCGGAGGGCAAGGCAATGTACTTGTTCCACGCCGAAGGCGTCGATCCGCGCAAGGACAAGGATCTGCCCTGGGTGGCGATGTCGTACGGCCTGGGCGACAAGCGGTATTTCGTCCAGCAGATGAACCATCTGGACAACCCGAAGGAGGCGGTCTGGTCCGCCTATCGCGACTATGGGCGATTCGGGGCGTTCGGCAGGAGCACTGTCGAGCAGGGCAACACCCTGACGGTGCGGCATCGATTCTGGATCGGTCGGGGCGAGATGCCGTCTCGCGAGGAACTGGCCGGTCGCTATGCCGACTATGTGGGGAAGGGCCAGGATACTTCCTGGCGGGCGGAGGCAGACGCTCGAATTGGGGAGATCCGTCGGCGTCCGGTACAGATCCGCGTCGTTGACAATCAAGGCAAGCCCCTGGCGGGCGCAGCGGTCGAGGTCCGTCAGACTCGCAAGGCCTTCCCCTTCGGCGCCGCCGTGAGCGGCGCCCTGGTGCGGAACGCCCAATACCGCCACTTCTTCAAGTCCCATTTCAACTGGGCGGTCTTCGAGAACGAATCGAAGTGGTACTACAATGGCAGAGGACCCGGCCGCGAAGACTACGCCGCGGCCGATGCGATGGTCCAGTGGTGTCGCGAGAACAGTATTCCGATCCGCGGACACTGCATCTTTTGGGAACCTCAGAAGTGGCAGCCCCGCTGGCTCACGCAGCTTGATGGCGATCCGCTGAAGGCTGCGGTCGAGCACCGCATGGCCAGTGCGGTCGATCATTTTCGTGGCGCCTTCGTCCACTGGGACGTGGACAACGAAATGCTGCACGGCTCATTCTTCAAGGACCGGCTCGGCAAAGATATCCACATCTGGATGTACAAGCGAGCGAGGGAACTCAATCCGAACGCGAAGCTCTTTGTGAACGAGTTCAATATCCTGTCGGTGGACAAGGACTTCACCGAAGTCCAGACCGACGAGTACGTCGCCGACATCCGCCGACTGATCGAGCAGGGGGCACCGATCGACGGTGTCGGCATCCAGGGCCACATCTGGTCCGAGGACATCCTCGCCCATCCGCAGGTCGTCAAGCAGCGTCTCGACAAGGTGGCGACCCTGGGTCTGCCGATCTGGATCAGTGAGTTTGATACGGCCGATCCGAACGAGAAGGTCAATGCGGATAGACTGGAACTCGTCTATCGCATCGCCTACAGCCATCCGGCCGTCGAGGGAATCATGGCGTGGGTCTTCTGGGCGGGCAACTCCTGGCGCGGACCCAACGGCGGCCTGGCCAAAAGGGATTGGACCTTGAACGAAGCGGGCAAACGCTTCGAGTTGCTGATGGCCGAGTGGTCCACGAACGTCTCGGGCAGCACCGATTCCACAGGCATTTTCGCCTTCCAGGGCTTCCACGGCGACTACGCCGTGACATGGAAGGAACCGAATGCATCCGTTTCTCACAGCACGTTCACCCTGACCGCGGGCCGGGGGCCTCAAATCGTCACACTGGGCAACTGAAATCGAGAGGATTGCACATGACCATGAAGCGAGAGCAGAAAGTTCGACAGGATCGCTGGAGTCGTCGCGAGTTTCTGAAGTCTGCCACAGCAGCGGCGGTGGGCGTGTCACTGCCGGCAATCGTGCCGGCGACGGTCTTCGGATCGCAGGCCCCGAGCA
>CAZDTD010000346.1:0-2164 GCA_964507995.1 uncultured Pirellulales bacterium
CCAGATCATACACCATGAGAATGTACGTGGAAAAGCTGATTCCGGCCCAAATGAACCAAAACCTTGTCAGGTTTTCCAGGGCCATACGTCATTATTGGCAGAAATCGCGGTCAGGAGCTCCGATTGAACGCAGAACAAGAGAGAGAACTCACGGCTCTGTCTCGGCAGGGTGACAGGGCAGCCTATGCTGGCTTGGTCCGGGCGTACTCGGGTCCGGTCTTTGCCATCTGTCTGGCCATGCTTGGCAATCGTCATGACGCCGAGGACATGGCCCAGCAGACGCTGCTGAAGGGCTTCGTGCAAATCCAGACGCTCCGCAGCTCGGATCGCTTTGCGTCGTGGATTGCCCGGATCGCCAGGAATCTGTGCCTCGATCTGCTTCGCAGGCGAAGGCACGAGGGGGTTTCGCCAATCCTCAACGACAGCCGGCGCGAAGGTGATCCGGACGACTTCCGCCGGCTGGAGAAAGCGTTGAGCAAGCTGAACGCCGACTATCGTGTGCCGCTGCTGCTGTTCTATTTCGATGGGCGCAGCACACAGAGCATTGCCGAGACACTCGGGATCAGCCAGGCGAACGTTCAGACGCGGTTGAGCAGGGCCCGCAAACAGTTGCGCTGCATGCTCGAAAGTGAAGGAGATGACCCATGAACGGTCGATGCGAGGAATACAGATCCCTGTTGCCTGACGTGGTCTCGGGGTTCTTGCCGGCCCGGCGGACCGATGAGGTCCTGCTTCACGTTGATGAGTGTCCGGACTGCCGCCGGTGTCTTGAGGCATTGCGGGACGACGACGGACTCCTGACCCGATATACTGTGGCTATGCAACCTGCGACTGCGGCTGCGGAGGATGCAGCCGTCCGATCTGTCCAACAATATGCGGGTGAACCAGTCGCCAAGGTTCCGTTCTCTCACATGGCCATCAGAATTGCGAGCTTGGCGGCTGCGGCTGTCGTGGTTTTGGGGGGGCTTGGTGTGCTCATGCGCGTGCTGGGTCCGGTTGGTGTGTCCACGCCCAGCCTGGCCGGGACGCTGAAGGCCATGGAGGAACGGTCCTGGATTTCCAGCGTGACGCGAGTGGAGTCGGCCGATGGAACGCGGGTTTATGAGGATTGGGAGTGCCCGGGCGCCCACGTCCGAGTTGCGAAGACGCCAGACGGTTTCGTCCGGTACGAGGACTACGGGAAGAATGCCACTTACAGCTACAATCCTCGCTCGCACAAGATCACCGTCGGGTTCACGACCGACAACTACATGGTCCATCGATGGGACAGCCCGCTCGCGACGGTCTCGCAGATCGTGCGGTCCGCACAACAGGCCGGCGCAACGGTCTGGCGCGAAGACGTGGATGGATCCGGCCCCCACCAGGAGTTGATCCGCTTACGCTTCACGGGCAATCCGCGTTGCGAATCCGTCACGCTGATTCGGGATACCGAATCCAACCTGCTGCTGCGTATGGAGCAGAATACCCTCCGGGGTGCAGAGAAGGTTCTCATTTCAACAAGCTACAGCTATCCCGATTCAGGTCCGGGCGATGTCTATGCCCTGGGTGTTCCGGCCGACGCGATCGTCTTCGACACGAGACCCGAAGGCCCGGCGCTTCTGCTGGTCGATAAGATCCAGGAGCGATTTGAGCGGGGCTTTGGGGATCACCTTGCGGTCATTCTGAGATCCTCGGTTGGAGACGATGGCTCGCTTGACCCCGCTGCAATTGGTGTCCTGCGGCAGAAGGGGCATCTCAAACGGAGCGATCAATACTGCGCGTTCGATTTCAAGGACCATCCCCGTGCGCCGGCGACGCTGTATCCTCAGGTGAAAGACCGATGGCCCGATCTGACAATCCCGCAGGTCCTGGCGATGGAGACTGCGGATGCTCTCGAGCGGCGGATGTTATTCGATGGTCGAAAGACGATCCGATTCCAGCGGGACCTTGGTGGCAAACTGGTCCGACATGAGCATCCGACCGACCAGTTCATGTTGAGCTGGCCGGAGTTACTGACAGTCTCGTTGACGACCCTGGTCTGGCCCAACCTCCATCTGGAGATCCAATCCGGCTCGTCTCAGTACAAGCGGGAGGTCCGGCTGCTACCTGAAGACCCGAACCGGCCCGGGCTGATCGGCCTGCAATTCGTCCGCTTCGCGGAGACCGAGAGCCTCTGGTTTGATCC
>CAZDTD010000346.1:2264-3815 GCA_964507995.1 uncultured Pirellulales bacterium
CGACTATTTGATTCCCGCGTGGTAGCTCTGGAGGGATCGGACCGGGGCGACGTTGGTCCTGGCCTCGGCGATTCCCTTGACGGCTGCTGCTGCGGCCGCGGTCGTCGTGATGTACGAGACCTTGTACTTGATGGCAGTCTTGCGGATGTAGGAGTCGTCCGTCTTGCTGAGCTTCCCAGCAGGGGTGTTGATAACGAGCTGGATCTCGCCGTTCTTGATGGCGTCGGCGATATTGGGCCGGCCCTCGTACATCTTGAGGATGGGTTCGGCCGGGACCCCGCCGGCGGCCAGGAACTTGCACGTGCCTTCCGTCGCCTTGATGCGGAAGCCGAGCTTCTGGAATTCCTTGGCTGCCTTCAGGGCATCCTTTTTGTCTGCGTCGGTCACGGTCATCAGCACTGTGCCTTGCAGGGGTAGCTCGGACTTGGCGGCCACCTGGGATTTGAAGAAAGCCAGGCCGAAGGAGTTGGCCATGCCGAGCACCTCGCCGGTCGAACGCATCTCGGGTCCGAGCACCGGGTCCACCTCGGGGAACATGTTGAACGGGAAGACCGCTTCCTTGACGCCGAAGTGGGAGAGCTTGCGCTGCTTGACGCCGAGTTGCGAGAGCTTCTTGCCGAGCATGCACTGGACCGCCAGGCGGGCCATCTGGATGTTGCAGACCTTCGAGACCAGCGGCACCGTCCGCGAGGCCCGCGGGTTGGCCTCCAGGATGTAGACCACGTCCTTGCAGATCGCGTACTGGATGTTCATCAGCCCGACGACGTTCAGCTCGACCGCGATCCGACGGGTGTATTCGTTGATCGTGTCGATGTGCTTCTTCGGGATGCTCACCGGCGGGATCACGCAGGCGGAGTCGCCCGAGTGGATGCCGGCCAGCTCGATGTGCTCCATGACGGCGGGGACGAACGCGTTGGTTCCATCGGCAATGGCGTCGGCCTCGGTTTCGATGGCGTTTTCCAGGAACTTGTCGATCAGGATGGGCCGCTCCGGCGAGACCTCGACTGCCTTGGCGACATAGAGGCGGAGCATCTCCTCGTCGTGGACGACCTCCATCGCCCGGCCGCCCAGGACGAAGGAGGGACGAACCATCAGCGGATAGCCGATCTGATTGGCGATCTTGATGGCCTCTTCCGGGCTGCCGGCCATGCCCGACTCGGGTTCCGGGATCTTCATCTTGTTGATGGCGACGCGGAATCGGTCGCGGTCCTCGGCCAGGTCGATGGCCTCGGGCGAGGTCCCGATGATCTTGACGCCGGCTGCCGCCAGCTCGGTGGCGAGGTTCAGGGGGGTCTGGCCGCCGAATTGGACGATGACGCCCTCGGGCTTCTCTTTCTCGTAGATGCTCAACACGTCCTCGACGGTCAACGGCTCGAAGTACAGCTTGTCCGACGTGTCGTAGTCGGTGGAGACGGTCTCCGGGTTGCAGTTGACCATGATGGACTCGAAGCCTTCGTCGCGCAGCATGAAGGCCGCGTGGACGCAGCAGTAGTCGAATTCGATGCCCTGGCCGATGCGGTTGGGCCCGCCGCCGAGGACCATGATCTTGCG
>CAZDTD010000347.1:0-3811 GCA_964507995.1 uncultured Pirellulales bacterium
TGGTGCGCGCCGCCGGCGAGGATCCAGGCGGCCGCTCCCGTCTTGAGATCGGGCTTCGGGACCCACACGACGCGGGCCACCGGCAGCTTGGGCAGCGGGGCATCCGCGCCAACGACATCGACCTCGTTGACGATCATGCGGAACCGGTTGCCCATGTCGATGATCGTGGCGTTCAGGCCGGGACCGCGGGCGACGTTGAAGACCAGCCGGCAGGGGTCGTCCTTGCCGCCGATGCCGAGCGGATGGACTTCGAGCGACGGCGCGCCGTCCGCGATGGAAGGACAGACTTCGAGCATGTGCGCCCCGAGGACCTTGGGACCGGCCGGGTCGAGGTGGTAGGTGTAATCCTCCATGAAACTGGTCCCGCCGGGCAGGCCGGAGGCCATGACCTTCATCGCACGGACCAGAGCGGCGGTCTTCCAGTCGCCTTCGGCGCCGAAGCCGTAACCATCGGCCATGAGCCGCTGGACCGCCAGGCCGGGCAGTTGCTTCAGGCCGTGCAGGTCTTCGAACGTCGTCGTGAAGGCGTTGAATCCGCCTTCATCCAGGAACATCCTCATGCCCAGCTCGATGCGGGCCTGCTCGCGCAGGGCTTCTCGCTGCTTGGCGTCCGAGCCAGTCTTGAGGAGCTTGTACGTCGATTCATATTCGGACACGAGACCATCCACCTGGCGGTCGGTGACCGCGTTGACACGGGTGACGAGATCGCCGACGCCGAAGCCGTCCACGGAATACCCGAGTTGGATCTGGGCCTGGACCTTGTCGCCCTCGGTGACGGCCACCTGACGCATGTTGTCGCCGAACCGGGCGACTTTGCCGCCTTGGGCGTCGTGCCAGGCGCACGCGGCCCTCGCCCAGACACCCAGTTCCGCCTGCACGCGATCTTCCTGCCAGTGCCCGACGATGATCTTGCGATTGCGTCGCAGGCGCGAGCAGATGAACCCGAACTCGCGGTCGCCGTGGGCGCTCTGGTTGAGGTTCATGAAGTCCATGTCGATGTTGGCCCACGGGATGTCCCGATTGAACTGCGTGTGCAGGTGCACGAAGGGCTTGTTCAAGGCGGTCAGTCCGGCGATCCACATCTTGGCCGGCGAGAACGTGTGCATCCAGGCGATCACGCCGATGCAGTTGGGGGCGGTGTTGGCCTTCAGGCAGATGTCGGTAATAGCCGCCGGCGTGGTCACGACCGGTTTGAAGACAACTTTGACCGGGACCTGTTTGGAACGGGAAAGCCCCTGGGCGATCTGCTTGGAGTCTTCATCCACCCGCTTGAGGGTCTCGGGACCGTAGAGGTGTTGGCTTCCCGTGACAAACCACAGTTCCAGCTTTTTCAAATCGGTAATCATCCATATGCTCCGTTGTTTGCGTGCATTCAATCCGGTCTTGTGTACGAGGACACTCAGTCTAACACAGCGCTGCCTCTGATTTCAAGCTGGTGTTTTGCCCATTTCTCACCATTTGTCCGGCTCTTTGAACACTGTGGAGTCCAGCGCGGAATCATGCGGATTATGGTTAATTCGGGACATCAACTCCCCTGGATGACGGCACGCCCGAAGCGGTCGTGCAAGGGGAGTTTCTCGCATTGCGGCCTCCGGCGTATACGCGAGCGAACCGCTCGCTTGCGGATTTGGCCCAGGCGTAGGGTGCGTACCACGCACCATTGCCCCCCTCCCAAACGCAAGAGTTGGTGCGTGGTACGCACCCTACATGGCTTGGCGCAGGTCCCCTTGATCGCTGGTGGCCCCAAAGCGTAAAACTCCCGCCGCGGAGGGAAAAGGGCAGGTCGGGCCTGCTTTGAGGGGGAAAAATCTCTTGGCCCGATTTTTCCTCCTCAAACCCCGGTCGCGCGTCGAGGACCTGGTCACTTCCATTCTTCAACGAAATCGAACTAAAAGATTTCGTTGAAGAATATAGGCCCGACCTGCCCTTTTCCCGCCGCCCTCGGTGCGAAGCGCCGCTGCGCGTCGGGGGGCGGATTCCAGAGCGATCCGTCCGTTCCTCCATCATACACTTGGGTTGCCGCCGAAGGCTGCTATTCGCCGTCATGTACCAGCCGGCGTGCTTCCGGTCAAAGCACCGGGCGCCGCGTCTGTCGGTTGCAGACGCGGCGCCCGGGATTGAATCATCAATAATCCATCATCCTTCATCAATCAAGCATTCGCCTTGTACTTGGCCCAGTAGTCCGGGTAGAACTCCTTCGCCTTGGCGGCCAGTTCCTGGTCGCTGATGGCGGTCAGGCGACCCTCCACGTCGTACTGGTCGATCACCCATCGGGCGAGCTTGTGCACCTTGATCTTGTTGATGCGATCTTCGTCTTTGAGCCCGAAGAATTCGTTGATCCAGTGGACGACGCCGTCGGCGCCGCTCTTGTCGGTGATCGCCACGCGGGGCGGCCGGCCGAGCAACTTCTCCGTGTCGAAGATATTGTAGATCCGTTCGTCCTGGCGCAGGCCCCCGGCATGGATGCCGGCCCGGGTCACGTTGAAGGCGTGGCCCGCGAACGGATAGTTGGCCGGAATCGGCAGGCCGATTGACCGCATGTAGTCGGCCAGCTCCGTGATGGCCAGCGTGTCGATCCCGCACAGGTCGCCTTTGAGCGCGATGTACTCCATGATCGCGCCCTCCAGCGGCGGGTTGCCTGTCCGCTCGCCGAAACCGAAGAGCGTGGAGTTCAGCGCATCGCAGCCGTAGAGCCAAGCAGTCGCGCCGTTGACGTGGACTTTGTGGAAATCGTTGTGCCCGTGCCACTCGAGCCGGTCGCTCGGGACCCCGATCTCCTTGTTCAGCTTGTAGATCAGCTTCGGGATACTCCGCGGCAACTCCGCGCCGGGGTAGCTGACGCCGAAGCCCATCGTGTCGCACAGGCGGATCTTGACGGAGAGTTCCTCCGGGACCTTGTCGCTCATCTCCATGAGCCGGTCCACGAAGGGCAGGACGAAGCGGTCGATATCGGATCGCGTCACATCCTCCAGGTGGCATCGCGGACGGATCCCTGCGTCAAAGGCGGCTTGGACCACCTCGCAATAGGAATCCATGCATTCCTTGTGGCTGCGGAACTTAAGCTTGTGGAAAATGTGATAATCGGAACAACTCGTGAGCAGCCCGCTCTCCTTGAGTCCCGCTTCCTTGACGAGACGGAAGTCGCCTTTGACCGCCCGGATCCAGCCGGTGCACTCGGGGTATTTGTGTCCCAGCTCGCGGCATTTGTCCAAAGTCTGGCGGTCGTTCTTCGTGTAGAGGAAGAACTCCGTCTGGCGGATGACGCCGTTCGGACCGCCCAGACGGGAGAGCAGGTCGTAGATGTGCACCATCTGATCGACCGTATAGGGCGGCAGCGACTGCTGCCCATCGCGGAACGTCGTGTCCGTGATGACGATGTCCCGATCCTTCACCGAAGCGAAATCGAACGGAACGGGCTGGCCGTCGATGTACTCCACAGCGGGACCATCGAACCGAATCCGCGGGGGCAGTTCGTGCGGAAAGATGTCCTCGAGCAGGTTCGGCCGCGTCACGTCCGGAAGGTTGTGATGTCTTCGGGTCTTAGCCATATCGGATCCTCGCGATTTATGATTTACGATTTATGACTTGGACTTCCGCATGGCGTAAGCCCATCAACGGCAAATCTCGCGTGCAGCTACTCTTCTACTTCCACGCCTTGCTCTTTGCAGACGTTCGTGATGAAGTCCACGGCCCCGCCGACGGTCGATACGGAGAGGGCCGCGTCTTCGTCCATCTCGATGCCGAACTCCTCCTCGAACATCGCCACCAGCTCGATGGACTGCACGCTCTCGGCGCCCAGGTCCTCCGTGAA
>CAZDTD010000348.1:0-3793 GCA_964507995.1 uncultured Pirellulales bacterium
TCAATCTACGACCGTCAGGTCCATATCGATGGCGTGCTCGATGCAGTAGGCACGGATTCGCTCGACCAGGACCCGGCCATATTGCCTGCATTTCGTCTGACCAACGCCCTTGACCTCCATGAACTGCTCCAAGGTCGACGGCCGTCGGCGGGCCATGTCCCGCAAGGCTGCGTCGCCAAATACGACGAACGGCGGGACGCCTCGCTCGCGGGCCAACATTGTGCGGGCCATGCGCAAGGCATCGAACAGGCCTTTGTCAACGCCCTGCCATGTGGTTGTGACTACCTTGGCCTTGCGTTCGAGCTTCCGGGCAGGACGTAGTAGCCGTGGAATCACCTCACCCTTGAGGACCCGCCGCCCTTCTATTGTGACGGCCAGCACATTATACTCGCCCGTCTTTTCAAGAAAACCTTGACCGGTTAACTGTTCAATCCAATCATGCACAGCTCTTGCATCATGCTCCGCGAGCAGACCGTAGGTGCTGAGGGTATTGTGACCATTGTCGAGGATACGCTGGTCGCGGGAGCCGGTCAGGACCAAGGCCGTATAAGCCCCGCCGAAACGCTGGCCAAGGCGCAAGACGCACGAGAGGATCTTCTGGGCCACAGTCAACGCGTCGTCAATCGAGTCCACGTCGCCCAGGCAGATGTCACACGCTCCGCAGTCGCTCTTACCGAGCGACTGGCCGAAGTATTCGAGAATCGCCTTGCGCCGGCAGACGCCTTCCGTGCAGTAACTGTACATCCGGCTCAGCTTGGCCAAAGCGACCTCCTTGGCCTGTGGCTCCATCTCTCGCATCAGGCTTTTCCACGTGCCGTAATCGCCGGGGGAATAGAACAGGCAACATTCGGCCTCCAACCCGTCCCGACCCGACCGGCCACTCTCCTGCTGGTAGTGCTCCAGCGACTTGGGCATGCCGGCGTGGATCACGTACCGGACATTCGACTTGTCGATCCCCATGCCGAAGGCGATGGTCGCGACGATCGTATCGACCTTCTCGTTCACGAAATCGTCCTGGTTCTTCCTGCGGGCCTCGTCGCTCATCCCGGCATGGTACGGCGCGACCCGGAACCCCTTCTGTGTCAAAGCCGCGGCCATTTCCTCGACATCACGACGCCGGATGCAGTAGACGATGCCGGACTCGTCGCGATGCTGGTCCATGACCTCGCAGACCTGCTTGACAATCCGGCTTCGCGGCCGGACCTTGTAGATCAGGTTGGGCCGGTCGAACGAGCCGACCAGCATGGCGGGGTCCTTCAACGACAATTGCTCGGCGATGTCGCGGCGCACCTGCTCGGTCGCGGTGGCCGTATAGGCGCCGATTGTCACGTTGGGGAAAATCTTGCGGAGCGAACCCAGTTGGCGATACTCAGGCCGGAAGTCGTGTCCCCACATGCTGATGCAGTGGGCTTCGTCGATGGCGATAAATGACAGATCGAGTCTCTGCAGGAACTTGCTGAACGACTCGGACACCAGCCGCTCCGGTGAGATGTAGAGCAGCTTGAGTTGCCTCGTGCGAACCAGGTCCAGGGCAATGTCGCGTTCCTCGGGACTCAACGAGCTGTCGATCCGAGCCGCGGGCACGCCGCACTCGGTCAAGGCGTCCACCTGGTCCTTCATCAGCGAAATCAGCGGAGAGACGACCACCGCCACGCCGGACGACAGAACCGCAGGCGCCTGGAAACAGAGGGACTTGCCGCCACCGGTGGGCAGAACGACCACGACGTCCCGGCCCGTGCAGAGGCAGTCCATGGCCTCCTTCTGCAAAGGGCGAAACTCCCGGTACCCCCAGTACTTTTCCAACGCTGTCGTGAGTTGTTCTGTCAACTTCTGTGGTCTCCTTGGGCCTCCAAAGCCGCGGTATTATACAACGCGATGGCCCGGCGAGCGAGACCTGTTCCTGTCAAAACGACAGGTTCATCCGTTCCAATCGGAAGAATGACTCCTGTATCATCTTGCGTAATAAGAGCTTACGATTCTCGCTCAACTCCGGCACACGTCTTGCTCTATTATCATGGACTGGAACAAATGAGAAGACTCCGGCGTAGGGCCTTCAAGGAGGTATGCCATGTATCGACTCGTGAATGACCTCAAGACAACTCTGCTGATGGGCTCGCTGATGGGCTTGTGCCTGGCGGTGGGCTACCTGATTGGTGGCGTCAACGCAATGGTTTACGCCTTCATCCTCGGTGGTCTGATGAACGTCATCGCCTTCTTCTTCAGCGACAAGATCGCCCTGGCGACGGTGCGTGCTCGGCAGATCGGGCCGGACGACGATCCTGCCTTGTGGAGGATCGTCGAGCAGCTCTCTCAGCGGGCGGGCCTGCCGATGCCCCGCGTGTATATCTCGCCGGCGGCGGCTCCCAACGCATTTGCCACCGGTCGCAGTCCTCGCCATAGCGCGGTGTGCGTGACGACCGGCTTGCGTCAGATGCTCTGCGACAGAGAACTGCGAGGCGTCCTGGGTCACGAGTTGGCGCATGTCAAAAACCGCGACATCCTGATCGGCACGATTGCGGCCATCATGGCCGGCGCCATCACCATGTTGACGCGATTCATGTTCTTCACCGGTGGCGACGACGACCGCCGTGGCAATCCCCTGATTGCGATTCTTCTGATGGTCCTTGCACCGATCGCGGCTCTGATCATTCAGATGGCAATCAGCCGCTCGCGGGAGTACGAAGCCGACCGTTCCGGCGCTGAACTGGCGCAAGACCCCGAGGCTCTGGCGCGATCGCTTCAGAAGTTGGAAGCGGCCAACCGCCGCATTCCGCTGCCGGTGCCTGAGACGCAGAGCAGCCTGTTCATTGTCCAGCCGCTGACGGGCGGTGGGTTCGCCAAGCTCTTCAGTACCCACCCGCCGACAGCCGAACGCGTGGCTCGCCTGCTTCAGATGAGATCGTAAGACCCGGTCACTGGCCGATGCAGTAGAGCTTCTGCGCAGTCCGTATGAACAAGCGACCGCCGGAAATGGCAATCGACGACTGAATGTCCGGTTCGGCAATCTGCGTTTCAAACAGGACCTTGAATTCGTCGCCGCCGGCCTGGAGGACGACGATCTCTCCCACCTCGCTGATGAGGTAGAGCTTCCCGCCGGCGGCCGTTGGCGACGACCACCACGGAGCGCGTCCGCCAATCCTGCCGTGCCAGAACGTCTTGCCTGTCTTTGGATCGAGACAGGTGATGGTCTTTCGCCGCAGACCGTCGAAGACGTAGAGCCTGCCGTCGTAGTACAGCGGCGTGCTGCAGTCCGGCGCCGCCTCATCGAATTCCCAGAGGATTCTCCCTGCGTCGCCCTCTCCGGCGGGCGGCTCCATCGCAAAGACCCCGTTGTGCTTGTGCCGCGTGCCAAAAATCAGCCCCTCCCCCGTCGTCAACGACGGGATGATCCGCGAATCGCGGACCTTCTCCTGCCAATACTCGAACCGCCAGAGTTCCTCCCCGGTAACGGGGTTGTGGGCGGTCACGAAGTCGCCGCCGGTAAAGAGCAGCTCAGTTTTGCCGGCTCGAACAAAGGGCACCGGCGTGGAATAGGTCTCCATCCCTTCGTCGAAGGCGTTTGTCTTGCGGACGTGCTTCCACAGGTCCTGTCCCGTCTTGGGATCGACGGCCAGCACGAACGAATCCAAGGGTCCACTCGCCGGCGGGTCGCGATAGGGTTTGTCGCGCCGGATCACGGTGACGAACAACTTGCCGTCGTAGAGCAGCGGGCTGTTGCTGTAGCCGAATTGCAGGGCCAGATTGCCATATTCCTTCTCGATGTTTCGCGACCACAGTGGGTTGCCCTCGTAGT
>CAZDTD010000349.1:0-3792 GCA_964507995.1 uncultured Pirellulales bacterium
CAGGTTCACGGCGTCCTGATTCCCCGGCTCCAGCGCCAGCAGGTTGCGCAGCATGCCTCTCGCCTGTTCGGTCTGACCGTCCTTGAGATACAGCGCCGACAGGGCGAACATCACGGACACGTCGCCCGGATGCATGTCGAGATACACCTGGAGATAGTAGATCACCTTCGCGAAAGAGCCCATCTCGCACGAGACCTGGAACAGTCCCAGGAGCGCCGTGATGTTGTCGCTGTCCAGCTCGAGCGACTTCATGTAGAGATCGAAGGATCGCGGATAATCGCGGCGTTGCTGAGCCACCATCGCCAGGCCGGCATGGGCCTTGGCGCACTTCGCATCCAACCGGCAGGCGACGCGAAACGCGATCTCCGCGTCGTCCAGTTTGCCCGTCTGAAGTGCGGCGACCCCCAGGCCCACGTACGGTCCCGGCTCGTCCGGCCCCAACAAAGCCGCCTTCTCATAGCATCGCTGGGCCTGGCCATAGTCGCCGACCGAGGTGTAGCAGTCGCCCAACTCGCGCAACACCTCGTAGTGCTGCGCCAGTTTGTACTTCTCGATCTCATTGGTATTCAAGATGTCCATAGCGGTTGCAGTCCTAAACTCCCCCCAGCGTCTGCTCACATCGAACGCCCGTTTCCCGGCGATGGGCCTCGGGGTCCATACACCCTGCAAGTCCTTGCGCTGCCCTGTTGAGAAGCCGGATCGCCCCGGGGAAATCCCGTTCCCAGCGGCACACCTTCGCCTCGAGCAACAGGGTGTCAATCGTCGGACGGACACGATTCACTTCCCGGCTCAGCCGGCCGGCCCGTTCGCGGTTCCCCGCCTCGAAATGGGCGCGGGCCGCCATCGTTTTCATCCACAACTCGTTGCGATACCGCTGCCCCGTCCGCTCGAACATGCGAGCGGCGGCGTCCCAGTCCCCATCCGTCTCCGCCAGTTTGCCGTAACGCAGGGCCTCGTCGAACTGGAACGGAAGCTCTTCCTCGCGCGGAGGCCGGACCCGAATGCCACTGGCCGTCAGCGAAGCCTCAACCGAGAGGTGCGTGAAAGCCCGTCTCGCCCGCAACAGATCGGACCGTCTGACGACGATCCCGCCTCGCGTGCCGTCCTTTCCCACGATCAGAAACGCCTCTCGATTCGTTCCGTTCTGGATGAGCGCATGCACCGGATCTTCGATCCAGAGGTCGTGAGGCTGCGTTCCCGACGGCACCACAGCCACGTACTTGCCTTCGGCCTGCAACATCGCCACGTCCACCCGCTCCTCCACGGAACTCTGGGGCTCGACAGGCACAAGCACGACATTCGGCATCGCGATGTTCAGGCGTGACAGATCCGCCGGTGGAAGGGGAATGTACAAACGATACGGATAAAACGTATGTCGCCACAGTCGCATCAGCATCTGTCCGACATCCGGGTCCAGCCGGTCCATCGCGACAATGATGGACAGCTCGTCCATCTTGGGCCAGGGCTTAGGTGGCAGATTCGTCCGAATCGTCAATATGTTGCGGAGATAATCTTCCGAGTCCCTCCGCCGAACATCCGAGATCCGATCCGATTGGTTCAACGGGCAGTAGAATTCTCCGGTGATCGTCAGCACGTGATGGAAATCGGAGAAGAAGGCCATCCGCCGCGTGATGTCCCAGTCGATCAGAATGTTCAGGTTCTCGGTGTAGGGTCCCGTTTTGTCGAGCAGGTCCCGGCGGTGCATCAGCGACACGTGCAGGACGTGGTTGAAGTACAGCATCAGAAACCGGTCGAAATCCCGGCTGATTTCGACATATTTACTGCGGACAAGCCGTTCGCCGCCCGGCTGGATCTCGCAATAGACCCGGTACAAGTCGCTGTAGGCCGCCTGGCAGTCGGTCTGCGTCTCGAGAGTCCGAACCAGGGTCTCGACGTGATGGGGGTACCAGGCGTCGTCGTCGTCCAGGTAGGCGACGTATTTGCCCTGGGCCCGCTGGAGCGCTTCGTTCAGCGAATAGGGTTTGCCTCGATTGTCCTTTCTGTCGATCAGGACCACTCGCGGATCGCGGAACGACCCAACCACGTCGGCCACCTCCTGTCCGCCGTCGCGAATGACGAAGATCTCCAGTTCGCGGTGCGTTTGCGTCAGCGCGCTGGCGAGAGCCGCCGGCAAGTAGCGTCGCCGGTTGTAGGTCGGCAACAGCACGCTTACCAGCGGGCCCTGGCTTGCCGCCCCGTTCGAGCGCAACTGACCGGTCGTAACTCCAAGAGGGTGTTCCATCATACGCACCGCCGCAGGCTATCGCCTCGCCGAGCCTCCCGGATTGGAGAAGCCGCAAGGCTCGGCCTGGGCCGCCGCATGGGATTCGATCTCCGCCTCCAGTTGCTGGAGAATCCCATTGATCCGACCCAACTGCTCCTCGATGCGATAATGCCGTTCTACGAACTTGCGGTATTGCTCGGGCTCGTAATCGCGGGCGAGCACCAGTTCACAGAACTGTTCGGCAATGTTGAACAGGTGCCGCTGCGGGAACAGCTTATCGGCCCCCGGGAAATTGTGAATAACAGGCTTGAGTCCGCAGGCCATGCCGGCCAGCAGGGCCTCGACCTGGTTCTCGCTGATCCCGGCGGCAACGATGAAATGCTTGTCGCTCAGCCAGTGGTTCAGTTCCCCGCACGGTGGCTCGAAGGTGACGACATCCTCCAGGTTCAGAGTTCGGACCATGTGACGCAGATACTGCTCGAGCAGCGGGTTCTCGAAGTTCCCGGCAAACGACAACCTGTATCCGGAGTCGATGTAATGCAGCTTCTGCATGCACTGGACGAGCAGGGCCGGATTGGCCTCCGTCGTCAGGCAGCCGATGCAGGCGAGGTGCTTGCCCCGTTCCCGCCGACGAAGCGTGTAGCGGCCAAGGTCGATCCCGTTGGGCACGACGACCAGCCGGGTGCGATTGCGGATATCGGGCACCTGTTCGAGAAGCATGTCCTCTACAGGCGAGCCGATGGACAACGGCGTCGCGGGGCCGCCGATTTGAACAAGGATACTCACGTTTTCCCATCGAACGTCCTTCGCCCAGCGACCTCGCAGATCCGAGCGTCGCAGGCTCACGACCATTCGGGAGTCGTCCCCCAAACGGGAGGCTTCCACAGCCATTTCGCCACCGCCATCGAACCAGGCGATGTCGCTCCATCGAACGAGATTCGCGACTTTCGCGGTCCCGCGTTCGGATCCGCGTGCGCCGTCAAGGGGCTCGCTGGACAGCACGCCATCGGGCCGGGAGTAGAACTCCGTCTGAAACCGCTGCTGGATGAACTCGCATGCCTCGGCAAAGACCCCGTCCTCGCCGCTGCCCTGCGCGATGAGATCGCGGAAGAAGGCCACCTTCGGACGTCTACTGCGGACCACGTCAAGCATGGGCTTGAGCACTTCCTGCTCGGGCCACAGCCGACACGAGCGAAGGAGCACCTCGATGGCCTGGCCCTTCCTGCCTTGATCCAGCAACAGGGTGGCCGTTCTGTTGAGCACCTCGACGTTCAGTATCTTCATGCGTTCCATGGTGTCGAACAGCGAGCAGGCCTCGACCGCTCGTCCACTCGCCAGGTACACCTCGATCAGGTTCCAGACGATCTCCGCACTTTCGTTCTTGAGGCTCCTCGCCTTCGTCAGATAGCCGACGGCTTCCCCGCTGCGGCCCAGGCAATGCAGAATGGCGCCGGCGTCGTTGAGAGCCTGGGCGTCGTTCGGCGCGATCCGAAGGTGTTCGCGTATGCAATTGAGCCCTTCCTGGTGCCGGCCCGCCGAGGCCAGTTCCAATCCCCTCTGGTAGTGGT
>CAZDTD010000350.1:0-3789 GCA_964507995.1 uncultured Pirellulales bacterium
CCGGAGATTTCGTTGAAGAATATAGGCCCGACCTGCCCTTTTCCCGCCGCGGCGGAATCCGACCCCGGATTATACCGGGGTTTGGCGGGGATGTGGAAGAAGAGAAGCACGAAATTCGAAACTCGAAATCCGAAACAAGCACAAATGGCCGAAATCTCAAATTCCAAACGACCCTTCCGGCGGGCGATAGTGTTTCGGTCATTTGGGTTTGGGGTCCTTTAAATTGGGCTCATCTGGATTTAGCGTACATTCGTGATCCGAGCACGCCCGAAACGGTCGTGCAGGGGAGATTTTCCGCTCATGTCATTGCGAGCGAAGCGCGGCAATCTTCTCTTGAGCCAATAGCATGATTTGGGCAAGAGAACGACGCCCCCTGTGAGCGGCGTCGCCATGCCACGGGGTCGCTGTCCTTCCGCAACGTGGGCTCATGCCTGGGGCAGGTTGCTTGTCCACAGAACGAGTCCGCAAATGCCCAAGACCAGCGATCGCCTGACGCCGTACCCGTCCTCACGGCATTGGAATGCCAGGTACGCCCGAAGCGGTCGTGCGAGGGGAGTTTTGCGCGTTGCGGCCACCGGCTTCAACGCGAGCGAAACGCTCGCTTGCCGGTGTGGAACAAGCGACAGGTCGGGTATCCCCCGTCGAACCCCGAGGGCCTTCCTCGGGGTTCCAAACGCCTGTTCGCCTACACTTCCAGCCCGGTCAGATCGGCGCCCTTTTTCTTCAGGGTATCGTAGTACACCTGGAAGCGGTCTTTTAACGCCTTCAACGAGGTTTCCAAGTTCCCCAGGTCAGTCTTCAGCGTTTTTGCCTCTTCTCCCAGCGCCTGGGTGATAGGGATCTCCTTGACCTTGGCGGCCAGCGCCGAGATGTCGGCCTGCTTGGCGAGGATCGCCTCTTTGTACTTGAGCGCGGTGGCTTTCAGGCTTTCAACGCTCATGGTCTCGGCCTGCGCCTGGATCTCCGCCACGGGTTTTTCCGTATCCACGGCGGCAGGAGCGGTCGGCGCCGGGGTTGCAGCCGGCGTCTGTGCAGCCGGCGTCTTCCCGGCGGGCGTTTTTTCCTCCCCGGGCTCCTTCTTGCACCCGACGACGATCAAGAGAGAAACGGCCAAAAGACAGAACACAATGCCTCGCTTTGCAGACTTCATTGCAGGCTCCTTTACTAGTGGACTTATGGTATCGTCAACGCACCAATCAGGCTACATCCGATAACCCAAACAGGTCAAGTGAAAACTCCTATCGACATGCTGCGCCTCGTACTTCGCAGGGCGCGTATCACGCGCCGCTGAATCTATTCCTTCGCGGGAGTCACGCGATAGACGATCACCGTTTTGTCATCCCTCGGGCCGAGAGCTGTCGAGTACACATGCGTCCAGCCATCGAGCATCAGGGCCGGATCGCCATGTGCGATCTCGACGACATAATCCGCCTTCCGCGTGTCGGGGTACCGCCTGTACGGGATGTCCTGACGTCCCGCATAGAAAGCGATGCGTCTATCCGGTGCGGCGACCAGCGCGCCCGCGTCAGAGTTTTGTCGCAACCATTCGGCGGCGGTACGAAAGCCGATCTTCTGCGCCCGCAGGGGGGCACGGAGGAGTTTGGGCGCGCACAGGATCACGGCGACCGCCATGAGCAGGTAGAACCATTGCGAACGCGGTTCCGCCGTCGCCTGGGCTGGAGCGGGACGGAACGCGCGGACACCGCGGATTGCCTGTGCGATGACGTCGAGTCCCATCGGCAGATAGAAGATCGTCAGGGCAATCGCGGCCATGCCGTATCGGCGGTCCGAACCGGGCCCGAGCCAGATGTTCCGGGTCAGCATGAAGCCCAGGTTGACGATCAGAACGGCTGGAATCAAGGTCCGTTCGATGTCGCCCGTTCGATTCCTGAGGCGACGATAGAGGCCGAGGACCCAGGGCAAGACGAGCAGGACCATGAGGTCCTCGCCGATCCCGGCGACGACGTCGTTTGCCGCCCGCGCCAGCTTGCGGAGGGGGATAGATTGCAGGAGAGCGTTGCCCGGACCGAGCCGACCTGTCCCGCCATGGGACACGATGCCCGCTTGTGTGCGCCGGGTCTGTCGTCCTCGCGTCGTCGGCTCCAGTTGGGCCGAGTCGGGATCTATGACGCGGATCGTTACCAACTGGCAGCACGACTGTTTGCCATCCGAGACGATGATGTTCATTCGATGTTTGCCCCGTTGGTCGGGATTCGGTTGCCATCGCAAGACGCCGTCTTCGATCCTCGCGCCGGCCGGCGGAGCCGCCGCCGGATGGACGTACCACGCGACAGCGACGTTCTGCGGACTGGGTTCCGATGGCGGCTTCGTCGTCCAGGAGTATCCATGTTCCTGGTGTCCGACCCGATATACCGCCACGGCATCCGCTGGACGGGTCTTCTCGTCGAACCCGTAGAACGCCGTCCCCTCATAATCCCATCGCTTGGCGGTCGATTCCGCCAGGAGAGCCTGCTTCTCCGAGTCGCTCGTTGTGAAGAAGTGCTGTTGCTGCGTGGGCGACCAGAACCGATGGACAGGCTGTAAGGCCGGGTGGGCCTCGGGCCCGGTGTAGGCGTACCAGGCGATGCTTCTGCACTCCCACACTTCAGGATAACGGGTCAACAGCAGGTCCCTTTCCTGCCGTGAGATCGTCCAGAAACCCGCCCCGATGGTCGTCGACCGCAGCTCGTAGACGGGCCACGACTCGCCGGGCACGCCTGCCAGTATCATCGACAGCGTGTCGCCATCCGGGTCGTCCGCCCGAATGGGCAGTTCCAGCAGCTTGCCTTCGCGAGCGTCGAACTCCAATACGACATTGGCGCCCGACCGGGTTCCGATTGCGCTGATGCCGGGCGGCCGGTTGCACATCGACGGCCGCAACTGATGGGGGAGCAGGCCGCCGCTCGCCCGCACATAGGGCGTGACCGCCAGGGCGAAACTTGCGACCAGCAACAGGCATGCCGGCAGCGTCCGCCGGGAGTCGATCGCGAAAGAGCTTCGCGGATTACCGGAAACGCGACTCGCGACGAACAGCCCCAGCAGTGCGTAGAGGAGCAACTGAGCGGCTTCCGGCCGGATGAGATACCCGAGCCCGCCGATCAGACCGACCGACGCGAACGCCCACCATTGTCCGGCAGTCAGCGACCCATGCAACAGGAGCATCCCCGTGCTCAACAACAGCAAGTAGGGCCATTCGCGCAGCACATCGCTCCCGTAAAAGGCCGGGTACGGCAGAAGAATCAGCACGAAGAGAGCCCAGAAACTGTCGACCGCCCCCACGAGACGTTTGCCGAGAAAATACAAAGGCAGCATCGCCAGTACCCGGCACAGCAGCGTGACGCCTTGCGCCGAATACACCCACAGCATGGGCGAGTCCTCCGTGACAAACAGGCTCACGGCCCGGTGGGCTGCCCACAGCAGAAAGGGGTATCCCGGCGGGTACCGTCGGCAGACGCCGGCTGGGTCCTGGCCGACCCGTCTCGCCTGCTCGATGTAGAAGACGCCGTCCTTCGTAATGACCGCGGTCGTAAGGATCAGGTACACGCCGAGGGTCGCACAGAGCCCCATGAGAAGGGCTACTCGGACAACGTCGGATTCGATCTGTTCCCTGCGACTCATCCCAACCCTCGGCAACGACCCACAAACGCGCTCCCGCCCTCGCGGGAAACCGCACCATGATAACGCCACCCAGGCCGGCTTAAAACACCGCGAAGGAAGATTCTCCGGACGAGTCGAATCTTGACGCCACCGGGGCAATCGTATCTACTGGACTCTGTGAAGGTTTCACAA
>CAZDTD010000351.1:0-3761 GCA_964507995.1 uncultured Pirellulales bacterium
GGAACCGGCATGACCACGTATACGGCGAACACCGTCGTCAGTTTCGGCGGAGTCATCGCGAAGTCCGTGAAATTGACCGTCGACACCGCCTATGGCGTCACGGGGGTCGTCGCTCTCAGCGAGGTGCGGTTCTTCTATGTCCCGACGCAGGCCTTCGGGCCCGATCCGGTGGATGACGCCGCGGATGTGAACGTCGAGGCCGAACTGAACTGGCGGCCCGGTCGCGGGATGACCTCGCACACCGTCTATATCGATGTTGACGAGGCCGCCGTCGCCGGTGGGACCGCGGCGGGCCACATCGTGACCGAGCACGACTACACGCCTGACTCGCTGAATTTCGCGACCCAGTATTTCTGGCGGGTCGATGAAGCCGGCGAAGCCGGCACATACACAGGTAACGTCTGGAGCTTCATGACGGAAGAGTTCGCTGTGGTGGAGGACTTTGAGAGCTACGACGACGACATCGAGGCCGGGACCGCGATCTACCAGACCTGGATCGACGGCGTCACGAACGGCACCGGCTCCTACGTCGGCTACGAGAACTCCAAGAACCGCACGTTTGGCGAAACCGGCATTGTGCATGGCGGGCGGCAGTCCATGCCCATTTCGTATGACAACACGAAATCGCCGTACTATTCCGAGGCGGAGCGAACCTTCGATTCGGCCCAGGACTGGACCGCCCACGGCGCGGACACGCTGTGCCTGTACTTCCAGGGCGTTGCGACGAATTCATCGGAATCCCTGTACGTGACGATCCAGGACGGCTCCCAGTCCGCGACGGTTACGCATTCGAATGCGGCAGCCACCGCGGTCGCGGAGTGGCAGCAGTGGAAGATCCCGCTGAGCGAGTTCACCGCGGCCGGCGTGAAGGCGACCGCCGTCAAGGCGATGGCGATCGGCGTGGGCAACAAGACCGCCGCCGGGACCGGCATCGTCTACATCGACGATATCGGTTACGGCCGACCTCTGCCTCTCCCTTGAGGAAGATCCCGATGTGCTGCGTCAAGGGGCATCAGGCAATGTGCATCTGTGTTGTCGGCAGTGCGTAAGTTGACCTCGGCACGTAGAACGTGCCCATCGTGAAGGTCGATGCCACAGGTTCATTGCGAGGATGCGTCCGCCGCTCCCGGCGAGCCGCCCACCTGGGCGCTAGGCCGCCAGGCGGCTTTGTCGTCGAGCGTCGTGGGATCGGTTGTCGCTGGGGCGTGAACTACGAGCGAATGGCCCGAGCCGTCTGTGCTGTCGTACCAGCCATCCTGGAACCGGAAATCATGAATGGTCCGGCGCGATGCGTCCTGCAATCGAATGCGTTCGCCCGCGTTGCTCAGACTGCCTTTGTATTGGCCGACGACCGGAAGGGGGACGCCGTATCTCGCTTCGAACGCCGCGAGGTCCTTAACGACCAGCAGGTACTCGCCGGGGAGCAACTCGACAGGGGGGAAGGTGAATTCGATTCCTTCCGCGAGACGGACCAGGTTCAGGTTGACGGGGTTCGTCCCTACGTTGGTCAACTCGATGAACTCGGTGTTCGGGTCATTGGGGTCGCCCGTGTCGGCTGGATGGTACATGATCTCGCTGATTCGCAGGCTCTCGGCCACCGGGCCGGCCGCGAAGACCGCCTCGTTCAGGGCGCTCCATTCCCCTGCGGCCCAGGCACGGGCCTTCACGCACGCGCTGGCCGACAAGGGGATTGGCCCATCATATCGGCAAGTCGCAGGCGAAACGTCTGCCGCTGCGGCGGTCTGCTCGTCGGTGACCAGCTCGACCCAGATGAGGAAATCGGAACTCGTGCTCGATGCGTTCAGACCCTGGATCGCCAGGAGATTCCTGCCCGACTGCAACAGGCTGATGCACGAGGAAAGATCGAACGATTCGACGTCCTGGGCCTCCATGCCGCTGTCGGCATGCGAATTCCACTGCGGCGTCCCGGTAAACCCGGCCCGCGCCACCTCCACGCCGTTGAGGTAGGCGACAAAGCCGTCGTCGCACCGCAATCTCAACGTCATCGTGTCGCGGTCGCAGGGATCGCCTTCGAGGTCGAACGGGATTCGAATGCAGCACGTCGTATTCACGCCGTACATGGCGTCGCCCACGTCGATGCCGATCAGCGATTCATATCCTGAATCGAGTTCGTATCCCACGCCGCCGCTGCCGGCGAGCCAGTAGGAATCGTTGTATCGCAGACTGGTGCGCCACGTCTCATCGAGGGGCCGGCCGGGCACGAGCGCCCGTTTAGACGCATTCGCCGCTACGAGGACGTTGGCGTCCGCCACGGCGGCCATCTGCGGCGTGCGGGGATCGGAGCCGTCGAGCGTGTAATAGATGGTCCCGCTCGCCACATACAGGGAAAGCTCGTCGCCCGACGAGATCTGCCCGCCGTGCCGATCGACGCCATTGACCTGGAATGCGGGGGCTTCGACCGCGGGGTACAGATGTGCCGTCTTCAACTGGCCTAACAGGATCTGTGTTCGCTGGGGGAAGTACGTCGTGAGCAGCCGCATCCGCTCGGCCATCCACTCGACGTCGCGCGTGTAGGGCTGCGCCCTCTGGGCATCGCCCCAGCGGGCAGATTCGCACACGATTGCGCCGTAGATCTCCTGGACCCGCGTCTCCCATCGGGCGGTGGTTGCCTCGGGCGTCAGGGCCCCGCCGTGGAACAGGTGCTTATGCACGCGGTCCGCGTAACGCAGGCGAAACTCGGGGTTTTCACGCAGTTTCGTATAGACGTGCGATGCGCTCGTGGGGACATCCACCTCGACGTTCAGGAAGTCCGTCGCGTTCCAGATGCTGTATTCCATGTCCCACACGAAGAATCGCAACATCGGGTCGCCGATCCGGCTACCGATGGCCCGCTGGTTGTTCGACTCGAAGGTCTCCGGGCCGTCCCGGTTGGTCGTGTACTGATGGATCAGGAAGAAATCGATCAGGTTGTCCAGATCCACGTACCGCTGCATCCGGGCATAGGCCTCGGGAGTGGTGAGCCCGCGGTCGGCGAGCGCGAGCATTTCGTAGTAGCGGTTCAGGTCGCCGTCGATGGCCTCGTTCGTGCTGGTTCGACGGTTCAGCGCGTCGTAGTCCTCGTCGGCGCCGCCGAAGTATTCCTCGGCCATCTGCGCATCGGGCCGCTCCACAGCGTGGTACAGGCCCCAGTACAGGCCGTTGAGGTAGAGATGCACGAATGCAGCGTGTCCGTCGATCTTGCCCATGTCCCGCGCCGTGTCGCGTGCGAACGCATCGCGGAGGTACTGCGCCTGGTCCGGGTACTGCTGGCCCGCCCAGGACCGCCCGTGCTGGGCCCGCAGGACGATGCTGTCGAACCGGTCCACCGGGGCATCGGGAAACAGCTTGTATTCCATCTTCGTCGGGCCGTACTCCTTGCGAAACTCCAGACGGAACGAGTGTTTCTTCGTCCGCTCGTGGGTGCGCCAGGAGTAGCTGTGGATGCGTATGCCGCAGGAACTGGCGTAGGCGGTCGTGCCGTCCGTGTTGAGGATCTCGATGGACGTGGGACGCTCCCACTCGTCGCCGCGATTCACGGCGTTCGAGTAGATCCCTCGTTCATTGCCGAAGAGATCTTCGGACGACATGACGAGGGACATCGTGCGGATGCTCCGCAGCGCGGGGAGAATCTCATCGCGATAGGCCGGGTCGTTCACCACGTCCGAGTCCATCTCGTAGTCGGCTGTCGCTCCGGCCCACGACGTCGGAAAGTCCGGTGGATTGGCGGGCTGACGGATCACGTCGTTGGGAAAGATGTACGT
>CAZDTD010000352.1:0-3750 GCA_964507995.1 uncultured Pirellulales bacterium
TTAGAACGCGAAGATTACGCCGGCCTGGAGCAGGAACTGCCAGAGGCCGCCGCCGTCGATCTCGATGGTGAGAGAGCCGGACTCGCTCTCAATGAACGTATCGGTCCCCACGAACGTGAACAAGCCACGGCCGGCGAAGTACAGGCCGAAGTGCTCCGTGGGGAAGAACCGCACGCCGCCGCCCAGGCCGAGCGAAAACCGCGTGAGGGAGTCGAAGCCGGAGGCGTCGGGGGCGAAGTGCGTGGCGCCGAGCGTGCCCACGACGAACGGCTGCCATTGGCCGTCGATGAGGATGTATGTCCCGCCGAGGTGATAGTAGTCGATGTCGAGATCGAAGAGCGTATCCTCGGAGAACAAACCGTCCTCGGATTCCAGCTCGGTTTCCTGGCGGCTGAAAAAGAACTCCAGTTGGGTCCCCTCGCTCAAGCGGATGTCGAGGATTCCGCCCCAGGAGGCGGAGTCGTCGATCTCGAACTCCTCGCCGGTGCCGGCATCCTCGATCCCGCCGCTGAACGTGAAGCCATAGAACGGCGTGAACTCAACGGTCTTCAGACCCTCCGCAGGAGTCGTCCCGCAGAACGCGACCGACGCGAACGCGGCCAACACGATCCACCGTCCGTTCATACATCAGTCCTTTCGACAAGCGGTGATTCAATCCGTCATCATGGCAGCGCGCCGGCCGGCAAACCGTCGTCCAGAAGCATTCGGACGGGGCTGTCGCTTGTCACGCGGTAATCCCGCCCGCCAGCGTCGATGAATTTCGGGTCCGCCAGGATCGAATGGGCGTCCAATCCCAAAGGCTGTTGATGATCGCGGAACTCACCGGCCCCGACGGGCTGTCGTCCCCAGAGCAGGACCGGCCCCGCCGGCTGACGCCAGCAGTTGTAATCCATCGTCAGAGCGCTCGTCCAGTCGCGACCGTGGAGCCACAGGAGACTGTCGGTCGCATTGCTGAAGATGTTGTACCGCACGACAACGTTGGCAGTCACGGCGCTGTTGTCGTAGAACATCAGGTGCCGGCCGTTGCGGTCGGGCCGCTGGCGGTGCCCCCAGCCGAAACCGGCGTCCACGCAGGTGTTGTGCTCGAAGCGGATGTTGCTCGTCCGACTGCTCTCGTCGCGGTTCCAGTACTCGAACGAGTACTCGCAGTTCCAGATCACGTTGCGGCGATAGACGATGTTCTCCTGGACGTTCGTCCCGCTGCCCTGGTTGGTCAGCGCGGCATCGTAGATCTCCCACAACCGGCACCCCTCCACGAGACAATCGCGGGCATTGGCCCAGAACTCGATCCCATTGCCGAACCGCACGGGCCGGCCGTCGTCCGTGGTGAACTGGTGCCCGCCGCCGATGTAGGACAGGTCGCAGTCGCGAACGACAATGTCCCGGACTCCCGAACCGCCAATGCCGTGGGCGGCGCCGTACCGCAGCGAGAGGTTCTCATAGACGACGTGGCTCGCGCCGCTCTGGTCAATGATGTGCTTGCGAAGCGCCAGCTCGATGCTGCGGTGGGCGTTGGCGGGATTGCCATTCGACCAGAGCTTCACCTGTCTGGCGTTCCCATCGTAGAAGAAGTCGCCCGCCTCGCGCAGGTCCGCCTCGCTCCACTTCTTCACGCCGGTGTTCGCTCCATCATCGAAAATGATGTTGCCGACGTCCACAGGCAGATCGATCCTGCCGGCCGTAGCCCAGACGTTCTTGCCTGCGTTCACCCAATCCGCCGGCGAATTCGCCGCCACCGATCCCAGCAACGCTGGCTTGGCCCCCTCCCCAAACGCGCCGTACGTCACCTGTGCTTCAGCGGCGCCGCTGTGCGGCTTGAGCGTTCCGCGCCAGAAGCCGCCACGACGGAAAAGAACGCTGTCGCCCGGCTGAACCGATGCGGCGTTGACCTTCTCTATAGACTGCCACGCCGTCTCCGGCGTCAAGCCATCCGCAGAATCGCTCCCCTGGTTCGCATCGACGTAATAGGCCTTCGCCGACTGCACCGGTTGGACCGCCGTCGAGTTTTCCCCTGCCATCACCAGCCAGACCCATGCAAGACACGCAACACCCAACGACTTCCGCATCCAAACCCCCTTGACAATCCAAACGCCGCACATCGATTCGACAATCAGACATCCGGGCTCGCATCGAGCCGCCTCCGTCAGTCCATCAGGAGACCTCGCACGTCTTGGGAACCCGTGTTTTTTCGCCGTCAGTCGGCCTGTTCCATCGACCGGTGGATCTTGTACTCGACGCTGTCGACGAGCGCCAGCCAGCTCGCTTCGACGATGTTCTCCGAGACTCCGACCGTGCCCCAGATGCACTGCTTGTCCCGGGATTCGATCACGACGCGGACCTTGGCCGCCGTTCCAGCTTTGCCGTTGACGACCCGGACCTTGTAATCGATCAGGTGCATCTCGCGAATGCACGGATAGCAGTTCTCCAGCGACTTTCGCAGGGCTGCGTCCAGCGCGTTGACCGGGCCGTCGCCCTCGGCGACCACGTGCTCGACCTTGTCGCCGATCTGGAGCTTGACGGTGGATTCCGTGAGCATCTCGCCGGACTTGCGTTTTTCCACCTCGACGTGGTACTCGATCAGATCGAACGACGGTTTGAACGTTCCGACGACCTTCTTGGCCAGCAGGTCGAAGCTTGCGTTGGCCGCTTCGAACTGGTAGCCGGCGTTCTCGAGTTCCTGCACCCGGGCAAGGATCTTGCGGGCCAGCTTCGGGTCCTGTGAAACCTTGGCCTTCTCCATCTCCGCCAGGACGTTCGATTTGCCGCTGAGTTCGGAGATCAGGAACCGCCGTTCGTTGCCGACGAGCTGGGGATCGATATGCTCGTAGGTCTTCTTGTTCTTTCGCAGGGCATCGACGTGCAGACCGGCCTTGTGGGCGAACGCGCTGCTGCCCACGTAGGGCAGATTCATCACGGGGGCGAGGTTGCCGATCTCGTAGATGAACCGCGAGGTCTTCGTCAGCAACTTCATCTTCTCCGGACTGAGGACTTCAAAGCCCATCTTGAGGGCCAGGCCGGGGATGACGGCGCACAGGTCGGCGTTGCCGCACCGCTCACCCATGCCGTTGATCGTGCCCTGAACCTGCCTGGCGCCGGCGCGAACCGCTGCGAGCGAATTGGCCGTCGCACAGTCGGCGTCGTTATGTGTGTGAATGCCGATGACCAGCGACCCGAAGGTCCGGCAGACCTGTTGCGTGATATCGAAAATCTGCTCCGGCAGCGATCCGCCGTTGGTGTCGCAGAGCACGAGGGCGTCGGCGCCGCCCTCCGCGGCTGCCTGGAGCACCTTCATCGTGTACGCCGGATTCTCCTTGTAGCCGTCGAAGAAATGTTCGGCATCGAAGATCGTCTCAATCCCTTTTCCCTTGAGGTATCGCACCGATTCCGAGCAGATCGCCAGGTTTTCGTCGAGGGAACAGCCGAGGACGGTCTTGACGTGCAGGTCCCAAGTCTTGCCGACGATCGTGGCGGCCGGCGACTTGCAGGCGACGATGGAATTGAGCGACAGGTCGTCGGCCACGGTGCAATCGGCCCGCCGGGTGCTGCCGAATGCGGCGATCTTCGAGTGCGTCAGGCCGAGCTGAGCCACCTCCAGAAAGAACTGCATTTCTTTGGGGTTGGAGGCGGCATACCCCCCTTCGATGTACTCCATGCCGAGGCCGTCCAACCATTTTGCGATGGCCAGCTTGTCCTCCAGCGAAAAACTCACCCCTTCGGCCTGCATGCCATCGCGTAACGTCGTATCGTAAA
>CAZDTD010000353.1:0-3731 GCA_964507995.1 uncultured Pirellulales bacterium
TTATATGTCGCCTTCAGTGCAGTGACAACCGGCGACGAATGGCATTTACACAGGCGTGGAGGAATGATATCAATAGGCGGGTCCGCCAATCGGGCGGGAACAATCCGACATTTGACGTTGAGTGCATGATGGGCATGAAGATCCACAGCGGCAGGATATCGCTTCGCAAGACCTGGCCTGCCGGCGTCTTCCTCCTGGTGTTGTTGGGGTTCTCGGCTGACGGATTCGCCCAGGGTCTGCCGCGAGTGGAGCCTGGAATCGAGTACCTTCACCACCGCGTCGGCGCCGGACCGTGGTCGATCCACGTGGTCAAGGTGGACCGGTCCGTTTCGCGATTCCAGTTCGTCTCCACGCTGGCCCAGGACCGTGTATATGGACTGGCTTCCGTCCGCGAACAGGTTGCGACGCTCCAGGACACTCGGGTTCGGCCCATCGCGGCGGTCAACGGCGATTTCTTCGTGATTCGTCCGGGATTCTATCAAGGCGACCCGCTGGGCCTGCACATCGTCCGAGGCGAACTGGTCAGTTCGCCGACGGGGGTCGGTTTCTGGATCGACAGAGGCGGTCGTCCTCATATCGGCGAGGTCGCCGCCAGGTTCCGAGCCACCGGCCCGAATGGCCTGGACCTTGCGTTCGGTCTCAATCAGGAGCGGGGCGACGATGTGGCCGTGCTCTATACGCCGACGGTCGGCGCCTCGACACGGACTTCCGGCGGGCTTGATCTGATCCTGGAGAAATCCGGCGGAGGCGACTGGCTGCCGCTTCATCCGGGCGGCTCGTATCTCGCGAGGGTGACGGCTCTCGTAGAGCAGGGCAATGCCGAGTTGACGTCGGCGACGATGGTCTTGTCGATTGGGCCTGCTTTGGCGCAGAAGCTGGCCGCACCGACGTTAGGCGATGTCATTTCGTTGGAACTGACGACCTCGCCCGATCTGACGGGCGCCACGGTGGCCGTCGGCGGCGGGCCGATCCTTCTGGACGCGGGCAAATCGCCCGAGTGGTCGGGACCGCAGCCGAGGCATCCGCGGACTGTCCTGGGATGGAATGACGAGCAGTACTTCCTTGTGGTAGTCGATGGCCGTCAGAGGGATCTGTCGGCGGGGATGACCTATCCGGAGCTTGCCTCGCTGATGAAGCGGCTGGGCTGCGAATACGCCGTAAATCTCGATGGCGGCGGATCATCCACGCTCTGGCTGGATGGATGCGTCATGAACTCGCCGTCAGACGGTCGCGAGCGAGCCGTCGCCAATAGTCTGATCGTGGTAGCCGTTGAACCGAACGATGCTGGGGAGGCTGTGGAGAATCGATGATGTCAGACGCCAGGGCAAAGGCAAAAGCGTTTCTGGAACAGGAGAAGGCGTTTCGCTTAGGCGAGCTGCTAACGGAGTCGATGCATCCAAAGACCCTCTCGCTTTCGCAGACCATCCAGGCGGATGTCCAGGCGGGCGTGCGGATGCTGCAATCGGTGGACGACGATATCTCGGCCGCCTTGGAGCGGATCTTCGCACAGGCGTCATTCCCGCGATTGGTCGATGCGTTCCACGAGGCGGTGCGGACCGGGCATCGGATCTATTTCACCGGTTGCGGCTCCACCGGCCGGCTGAGTATCCTCCTGGAGGCGGCCTGGCGGGAGTTCTGGCGACGGACGCAACCGGACGATCCCCAGATGCAAGACCTGTGTATCAGCGTCATGGCGGGCGGGGATTTTGCCCTGATCAAGGCGGTCGAAGGATTCGAGGATTTCCCCGACTTCGGCCGCCGGCAGATCAAGGAAGCGGGTGTGCAGAAGGACGACGTCGTCGTCGCGATCACCGAGGGCGGCGAGACCCCCTTCGTCATCGGGACCGCCTGGCAGGGCCTCGACGTGGGTGCCCATGTGTTCTTCGTCTACAACAATCCCAGCGAGTTGCTGTGCAAACATGTGCAGCGTTCCCGCGAGGTGATCGAAGAACCCCGCATCCAGAAGCTCGACCTTGCGACCGGGCCCATGGCCATCGCCGGATCGACCCGGATGCAGGCGACCACAGCGGAGCTGCTCGTCGTTGGCGCTGCGATGGAAATGGCTCTGGCGAAGCACTGTGGGGATGCCGTGCCCATCGCTTCTACCTACCGGTGGATCTTTGAGAATCTCCTGACGCAGTTGTCGAGTTCGCAAGCTGTCGCGGCGATTGCCCGGGCCGTGGAGTTGGAAGAGGGTGTCTATCGCAAACACGGTTTGGTGACCTATCTCGTGGATTCCCTGATGCTCGATGTCCTGACGGATACGACCGAGCGTTCGCCGACGTTTATGATCCCGCCGTTTCGCAGAGTGGACGGTTTCCAATCGCCTGTTTCGTGGGCCTTCGTGAAAGACCCGCATCATCCGACCGAGCAGGCCTGGCACCAGATGCTCCAACGCGACCCTCGCGGCTTGACGTGGGGTCCGGCGGTCTTCCAAGAGTTGAACGCCCCGGCGCACATCCAGGCCAATCCGCTGAAACTCGACAACGCGGTGATCTACAAGTTTCGTATCGGCAACGAACCCGATCGCTCGCGCACGAGTGCCCCAGACTCGATCCTTGTAGAGGTGGGGGACCTGTCCCCTCATCCTCCATTGATCTTCCATCCTCGATTCAAGCGTACTGCGGCGATTACGTTCGGCCCCGCGGCCAAGCCGCTCGATGTGGATGAGCGCATCCATGTCCCGTGTGATATTCCGGCTTCGTCGCTGCGGCTGTGGGAGCACCTGGCGATCAAGCTGATTTTGAACACGATTTCGACCGCGACGATGGTCCGCATGGGCCGGGTGATCGGCAACGCGATGGTCTGGGTCTCGCCCAGCAACAAGAAACTCATCGACCGCGGCTGTCGATTGATCGTGAACCAGACCGGCTGCGCCTACGAGCATGCCTGCGAGGTGCTTCACGAGTCGATAGAAGAGCTGGCCGAACGGGCCAAACGAGGGGAAGAGGTCCCGTCGCCGGTGGCGATGGCGATCGAGCGGATACGGTCTGGTGCGGAGAAGACACTATGATTAGAAGCACGAAATTCGAAATTCGAAATCCGAAACAAGCACGAATGATCGAAATCCAAAGTTCAAAACGGACCGTCCGGCGGGCAATACCGTTTCGGTCATTTGGATTTTGGCCCTTTGAATTTGTTTCGGATTTCGAGTTTCGGATTTCGAATTTTGCCCTGGGTATTCTCATGCTCTTGTGTTTGTCGTCATCCTGTCACCAGGATCGTGCCCGCGATCTGCATCTCGACCGGATCGACGCGGTGGTTCAGGGGGAGATTCGGGCTGGGAACTTCCCTGGTGCGGTCGTGCTCGTCGGCAAGGGCAGGAAGGTGCTCTATCACAAGGCGTTCGGACTCGCGATTGCCGAACCGGCGCAGGAGCCGATGCAGAAGGACACCATTTTCGACCTGGCCTCGATGACCAAGCCGCTGGCGACTGCTGCGTCCGTCATGGTCCTCGTGGATCGCGGCAAGCTCGACCCGAACGATTATGTCCGCGAGTACCTTCCCGCCTTCGCCTGCGGCGGCAAGGAGGACGCCCGAGTCCGGCACCTCCTGACCCACACCTCCGGCCTGCCGGCCTATACCGATGCCAATGCCTTGAAGGAACTCTACGGCAGCCCATGCCCCGAGCGGGTAATCGAGAAGATATGCAGTTTCGACGCCAAATCCGCGCCGGGCGAGGAGTTTCGATACAGTTGCTTAGGCTATATCACGCTCGCGGAAATCGTGAG
>CAZDTD010000354.1:0-3727 GCA_964507995.1 uncultured Pirellulales bacterium
CGCATGCTCGGCGAGGGCTACAACACGCGTGAGATGGCGGAAAAGCTGCACTTGAGCGTCAAGACAATCGAGACCTATCGCGCGCACATCAAAGACAAGCTCGCCCTCCAAGACGCCAGCGAACTGCTGCGTTCGGCCATTCAGTGGGTAAACACGGAACTGCAACGATAGCACGTCTGCCAGTACACGGACATAGGGAAAACCCCGATGGTCAGGACGCCTGTCGGACTATGCCAAAAACAGACGCGGCCCCGATTCTGCGGTCGCTCCAAATGCACTATCATATGTGTGTGTGGGCGGACAGCATTGAGTTCGTATCTTGATGCCCACACCAGGGGACACGATGGGTGCAGACAACGATACAAACGCCTCGGTCAGAACGAAGGTCCTGATCGTGGACGATCACTATGTCATGCGGAGAGGTCTGTGCGAACTGCTGAATCAGCGACCGGGTCTCGCTGTGGGTGCAGCGGTGACCAACGCGCAGGAGGCGCTGGAAGTCTCCCGACAAAAGTCTTTCGATCTGGCCATCGTCGATATTTCACTTGGAGAGGTCGATGGGATCGAGTTGACGGGAAAACTCAAATCCGAAAACCCCAAGTTGATCGTCCTGATTCTCTCGATGCATGATGAAGCCCAGTACGGCGTCCGCGCAGCCCGCGCCGGCGCCTCAGGGTACGTCGCCAAGCAACACGCCGGAGAGATGCTCCTACCCGCCATCGACCGCGTCTTGAACGGCGGATATCACTTCAGTCACCTTTGATCGGTTCCACGATGTTCTGCGGATCGACGCCGCACGATGGCTTCCTGTCGTGTCGGAGGCTATTATAGCCCAATGGGACATATGTTCCCACGAAGTCATCGGCACAAAGGTTGGAGTCGCTCATGCTCGACGGACCACATATTCTCAAAGGCCGATTTCCTGCATTCGAGACCGCACGACCCGACAACGTGGAGTCGTGGGAAGGGGAAAAGGCAAGACTTCGCCGAACGATTTGGCGACTTCTGGGCGATCTGCCGCCTTTGTTCACGCCGCAGGCGAGCGTCCTGGACAGACGCGAGCAATCCGGATACGTCGTCGAGCGGTTCACCTTCGAGAATGGCGTCGGCGACATTGTACACGGTCTTGCGCTCATCCCGTCCGGTCAAAAGAAGCCCGGTCCGGCCGTCCTCTACCATCACTGGCATGCCGAACAGTATGAGTTGGGCAAGGATGAAATCCTGACGCGAGTGCACCCGGACTTGGGCTTCGCGACAGGCGAACAACTCGTACGAGAAGGGTACGTCGTCCAATGCGTCGACGCCTATGGTTTCGGCGAGCGGCGGTTCCAGGGACCCGCCGGCCGGAGAGAACAGGGAGCCGCCGTGGAGGCTTCCCTGTTCAAGACCTTCCTTTGGGAAGGTCGAACGCTCTGGGGAATGATGGTTCGCGACGACATCCTTGCGTTGAACCATCTCGCGTCGCGGCCCGAGGTCGATCCCGGCCGGATCGCGGCACTGGGCGTGAGCATGGGATCCACGCGAACATGGTGGCTGGCCGCGTTGGATGACCGGGTCAAAACGGCCGTCTGCGTCGCCTGCCTGACGCGATACCAGGACCTGATCGCACACGGCTCGGTGAATGCCCACGGAATCTACTATTTCGTCCCGAACATGCTCAAGGAAGGGATCGATTCGGAATCCGTGGTCGGCCTGGTCACACCGCGTCCGCTGCTTACCTTGACCGGGGACCGGGACGAGGGCTCCCCTGCCGACGGCGTGCGAAAGATCAACGCATTTCAAGAACACCTCTATCGATGCTACGGTCGGCCCGAGAGTTTCCGGGGCGTCGTCTACCCCGGCGTCGAACACGCCTACACGCGAGAGATGTGGCAGGAGACGCTGCGCTGGTTGCAGACGCACCTGTAGTACGCGTTCAGCGGGTTTCAGTGATCTGGATTTCTTTGTACCACGCCTCGGCGGGCGGTCCGCCGTGAATCTGTAGGCCGATCAGTCCGGCCTGCTCGATGGCCAGATCGGCTTCTGTGTAGTCCACGGTCTGGAAACCGTTGAGCCACAACTGGATACGTCGGCCCTCGCACCGGATCACATACTCGTTCCAATCGCCGCGTTTGAGGGCCTTTTGCAGCAACTGGGCATCGGGTTGCGCGAGGACCTTGTTCCGACGGGACTCGTCATAGAGGCAGCCCCAGTACTGCTGGCCCATGTCGGCCTGGTAGCCGGAGACCTCATTGTGGTTCGGAATCCGCCGGCTGCGGATCTGAATCCCGGCGTTCGCCTGACTCACGTCGCCACTCAGCTTGACCTTCAGCCGCAATTCGAAGTCCGTATAGGCTTTCGTCGTGCACAGAAACTCGTTACGAGGCGCTGCCTTCTTCAGATTGCCCGCGACGATCGCGCCGTCCTCGATGCGGAACCAGTCGAGATTGCCCTCCCAGCCGATGAAGGTCTTGCCGTCAAAGAGCGAGTTGATCGCTGAGGGGCCCTGTTGCAGAAACAGATGGACGCCCTTCTTGTTGGCGCTGACCACATCCATCCGGCCGTCGGCGTTCATGTCGACGACCTCAAACTGGGTGCCGATACCGGAGTCGTCATCGATCACGTGCTGTATGAAACGGACCTCCCCTGTTTCCGACCGCTGAATCTCGAACCACACCACCAAGGCAGGTTCGCGGGCGCCTGGGTCGTTCCCGCAATGGGCGAAGTATCGCTTGCCGGTCACAAAGTCCATGATGCCGTCGTTGTTCATGTCCGCCAGGCGAATGGCGTGGGCCTGCGAGAACGTCTTGCAGATCGCCTGCATGTGGAACCTCTCGCCGTTGCCGTCGGGCAGTTGCTCGAACCACCACACGCCGTAGTCGTGGGCGGAACTGGTAATCACGTCGTTCAGGCCGTCGCCGTTGATGTCGTACACGACCATATCCGCGCACGGCGGGCCGAAATCGACAGGATGGAACTTCCACTGCTCCTGCGTCCGGTCCTGCGGCGCCTCCCACCAACCCTTGGGCACCAGCACATCGTTACGCCCGTCGCTGTTGATATCCCCGACACCCAGGCCGTGGTCGTACCGCTCGCTGCCGGGGGCCTTCGGGCCGGCGATCGTGTGCATGACCCATTCCTTGTAGGGATCGTCGGGGATGCTGAACCACGCGATGTACCCTTCCGGCTGGACGCCCCAGACCGCCACCGGCTTGCCGTTGCCCTGGAGGTCCGCGAACAGCGGTGTCTCGTTGCACGCGCTGCGTGTCCCTTTGTACACCTTCCAGTAGCCCGGCTTGTTCTGGGGATTCTCGTACCACAGCGACGGCTCGCCCATCATCGTCGTGATGACCGAATCGACCCAGCCGTCGCGATTGACGTCGCACGTATAGTTTGCGAAGGTCTTGCTGTAGCCGGTCGAGCCGTCATATTGACCCGGCGGCAGAATCTCGTGCATCTGCCAATCGGGTGCCGCGTACCACACCTCGCCCGCGAGGATGTCGAGCTTGCCGTCGCGGTTGATGTCCGCAACCCCCACGCCCTCCGACCGGAACGTCTCGTCGATTGTCCATTTCGTGAAGGATACCGGCCACGCAACCGACGCCAGCGAGACGACGAGTATCCAGAGACAGAACACGTTCTTACGATGCAGCATCGACATGAAAAACACCTCCGGACTACGAAATTCTGCGATCCATTGTCTGTTCAGTCGGACACAAGGATAGCAGATCGACGAGGCCTCCGCAAT
>CAZDTD010000355.1:0-3726 GCA_964507995.1 uncultured Pirellulales bacterium
ACGTTCGAGCAGGTCGTCTCCAGGAGCAGTTCTTCGTCGTAGAAGGCCGGCCGGCGGTACTTGATCCGAAGTTCAGCGACCACGAAGAAAATCCCTTCAGCTTCCAGGTCTTTGTAGGCGACGCCGTTTGCGCGGAGCAGTTCCGTTCGTCCCATCTCGAACCAGACGGGATAGACGCTGTGGTGAATCACGCCGCCCTTGTCGGTCTCCGCGTACCGTGGAACCACCGGTATCGTGTAACTCTGAATTGTCATTCGTTCGGGAAAACTCATATCCATCCGTCACAAGGATACCATATCTCCCGTCGGACGCAAGGGTTGTGAACCGGATCGAAATCTTTCACAATTTTCCCACAAAATGCGAAGAAATTCTCTTTACGCATTGGCGAGGGATCGGTATATTGAAGATGAAGATGCAGGTATAGCCCTCAAGCCCCTGCGTGTTATCTCGCTTTTCCTCTCCCTCCGCCGCGCAGGGGCTTCTTTATATACTTCAGTAGTCTTCTACCTCCGAAGCCCGAAACACCCCTGGATTGCAGGGATATCCCGCGAGGATTGCGTTCGTTGCCATGCCGCTATGGCAGCCAGTGCCGTTCGATCTGTTCGAGGCTCTTGCCTTTGGTCTCGGGGACAAGCCGCCAGACGCACAACAGCAGGACGACGCAGAACGCTCCGTAGAGCCAGAAGGGGAAACCCCGGTGGAACGTCTCGACCAACCAGGGATTCTGATCCATCATGGGGAAGGTCTGTGACACAAGGTAGTTGGCGATCCACAGGCAGACCGTCGCGACCGCCATGGCCCGGCCGCGAATCCGCGTCGGGAAGATCTCGGAGAGGATCACCCACGTCACCGGCCCGACGGACAGCGCGAAGCACGCGATATAGCCGAGGATGAACAGGAGCATCCACAGGCCGGTCGATTGCAGGTACGCGGCCAGACCCATCCCCGCCAGCGAGATCCCCATGCCCGCGGAGCCGATCATCATCAGGGGTTTGCGGCCGATCCGGTCCACCATCCGAATCGCGACGACCGTAAAGGTGAGGTTCACCACTCCGACCACGATGGTCTGCAAGAGAGCCGCGTTCGTCGCAGAGCCCATCTTCTTGAAGATCTCCGTGCCGAAGTAGAGGAACACGTTGATCCCGGTGACTTGTTGCAGGACGGCCAGGACAATCCCGATGACCAGGACGATTCTCATGCCCGGCGAGAAGAGCTGCCGAAGGGAGCCACCCTCGTGGGTGAGGGCCTCCCGAATCTCGACCAACTCCGCCTGGGCGTAGGCGGCGCCGTCCACCCGCGTGAGGATGTGCAGGGCCTCGTCGGCGCGTCCCTGCTTCATCAGCCACCGCGGGCTCTCGGGCACGATGAACGACAGGATCATCAATCCCAGGGCCGGCAGCGTCTCCGACCCGAACATCCACCGCCAGCCGAGCCGCTCGTTCCAGGCCTCGTCGCCCTGCAACGCGATGAAATAGTTGACGAAGTACACGACCAGAAAGCCGCTGACGATGGCGAACTGGTTGATGGACACCATCCGCCCGCGAATGCGGGCCGGACTGATCTCCGCGATGTACATGGGCGAGATGATCGAGGCCGCTCCCACGCCCAGGCCGCCCAGGATGCGGTAGAGGATGAAGGTCGTGAGCGTGCGAGGGACCGCGGTTCCGACGGCCGAGATGAAGAACAGAATCGCCGAGACGACCAGGGCCTTCTTGCGGCCGAAGCGGTCGCACATCGGCCCGGCGCCGGCGGCCCCCAGCGCGCAACCCAGCAACGCGCAGCCCATCGCCCAGCCTTCGCGCACGTCGTCGAGCTGGAAATGCGCCTTCAACGGCCCGATCGCGCCGTTGATGACGCCGGTGTCGTAGCCAAACAGCAGGCCGCCCAGCGCCGCGACGAGAGTCACCATAAAGACATAGGTCGTACTGCCGACGCCGCGATCTGCGAGTTCCGAACTTGGGCTCATCGTCGATCCGTTCCCCTGTGGTTACTGTTTGCAGTTTTCGATTGCGTGATGCAGCGACCAGTCGATGAACATGGCGTAGTTGTCGTTCAGGTAGTTGCCGTCGAGACCTTTGCACTTCTGGCGGGCCAGCTCCATCTGGTCGACGAGAGGAGCGGCCTTGTCGCCGATCTCTTCCACGGTCCTGGCCGCACGCAGCGCGACGGGCCCGCGGGAATCGAGCAGTCCCGTCGCCAGGACAGGCAGCGCCTCGTCGCAGGAGCCGAGCCCGCACAGCACGCCGGCCGCGGTGAGTCGCACATCGGGACTGGAGTCGTCCAGCATCTTCTTCAGGGCGTCCGTCGCCGGAGCGGCCTCGGCGCCGAGCGACGCGAAGTACATGACCGCCCAGTAGCGCACGGCGCCGTCGGCGTCGGCCAGCAGTTCCGCCATCGCCGGCAGGATGCTCGCATCCCGGCCCACCAGATCGGCCGCATCGAGGATGTTCGCCAGCCGGAACTTGGCGGGATCGTGAGCCATGTCGTATGGCGTGGACCCCACGGCGCGGATGTGCATCTCGGCCTCCGGCAGCATCACAACGTCCTTCATTCCCAGCATCCAGTCCCGCAGGCGCGTCCGCATCCGGTCGAGCGTCGCCCGATGCTCGACCGAATCGGCCAGGTTCCGGACCTCGTGCGGATCGAGCAGCGTGTCGTACAACTCCTCCATCGGCTTGGTCGGCTCCCAGAACAGTTTCTCCATCCCGGCCAGTCCGCCTGAGGCGGCCACGCTTCGCAACTCCTGCATGATCTCAGCCTTGTCGCAGTAGTCGCTCGGCTGCGCGTAAGGCAGGTGCGGCAGGAAGTTCCGAATGTACTTGAACCGCTTGTCCCGAACGCAGCGGGATGTTTCATACGCTTCATCGACCCGGCCAGTCGCGCCGAACACGTACTCGCGAGGCGACGAGGCCAACTTGCCCAGGAAGGGCTGGCCCTCCAGGTTCGACGGGATCGGAGCGCCCGCCAGCAGCAGCACGGTCGGCGCGAAGTCCACGAAACTGACGAGCTGGTCCGTCCGCCCGCCGGCCGCATAGGCCGCCAAGTGCTGATATGGCGCAGGAATCCGGAGCAGCAGCGGAACGCGAAGGCCGGAATCGTAGAGCGTCCTCTTGAACCGCGGCACGCCCAGGCCGTGATCGGAGAAGAAGAAGACGACCGTACTCTCGGCCAGCCCGTCGGCCTCGAGCTGGTCGAGGATCTCGCCCACCTGCTTGTCCAGGAGTGTGATGAGGTCGTAATAGCGGGCCCACATCTTGCGGATCGTCGGCGTGTCGGGGTAGTACGGCGGCAGGAGCATCTTCCTCGGGTCGTGACGTTCCGCCGGCGAGAGCTTCGAGACGCAACGGGCCTCGAACTCCTCGTCGGAGCCGTTGATCTGGCTCTGGTGCGTCGTCGTGAGGTTGAAGACGCTGAAGAACGGCTGGCCCGCCGGGCGATTCCGCCAATGGGCGGTCGGACTCGAATCGTTCCAGATCGACGGGTCCTTGAAGTTGTAGTCTTCCTTCAAGTTGTTCGAGCAGTAGTAGCCGGCGGCCCGCAGCAGCTTCGGGAACGGCTCGATCCGCCTCGGGATTGCGACCTCCGAACGCAGGTGCTGCGTCCCGAGCGAGGTCGCGTAGACGCCTGTGATCAGGCACGACCGCGAGGGCGAGCAGACCGGGGCCGTCGCGTAGGCGTTCGTGTAGAGGATCGAGCGACCCGCGAGCCGGTTCAGGTTGGGCGTGA
>CAZDTD010000356.1:0-3725 GCA_964507995.1 uncultured Pirellulales bacterium
GTGCCGCCGGCGGAACGGATCGCGGTCTTCGACAACGACGGCACGCTCTGGGCGGAACAGCCGATGTACTTCCAGTTTCTCTTCGCACTGGACCAGGTGAAGGCCCTCGCGTCTCAGCATCCCGAGTGGAAGGACAAGGAGCCCTTTGCCTCTTTGCTCAAGGGCGATGCGAAGAATGCCCTGGCGGGCGGCGAGCGTGCGCTGATGGAAATCATGATGGCCACCCACGCCGGCACGACCACCGAGGAGTTCGAAAAACGCGTCAGGGACTGGATCGCCACGGCGCGGCATCCCGTGACTAAGCGGCCCTACACTGCGATGGTCTATCAACCCATGCTCGAATTGCTTGCCTACCTCCGCGCGAATGGTTTCAAGACCTTCATCGTCTCCGGCGGCGGCGTCGAGTTCATGCGCCCGTGGACGGAAGCGGTGTACGGCATCCCGCCCGAGCAGGTCGTCGGCAGCAGCATCAAGACGAAATTCGAGATGCGCGACGGCAAACCGGTGCTTGTCCGCCTGCCCGAGGTAAACTTCGTGGATGATGGCCCGGGCAAGCCTGTCGGCATCCAGATGCACATCGGTCGCCGGCCCATCGCGGCGTTCGGCAACTCCGACGGCGACCTTCAGATGCTGCAGTGGACCGCCGCCGGCAGCGGCCCACGGCTGTGCCTCTACATTCAGCACACCGACGCCGAGCGGGAATGGGCGTATGACCGCGCGTCCCTGATCGGCCGCTTGGACAAAGGCCTCGACGAGGCGAAAACCAAAGGCTGGACTGTCGTCAGCATGAAGAGCGATTGGAAATCCATTTATCCAGTTGAAACACAACGTTGAGCACGCACACATTTTGCATTGGGGCGGTATGGAGAATTTTATGAAGACAGGAGCGAAGGCCTTAGTCGTGGTGGGCATTCTGTTGGCGGGGGCATCAGTGGTCGCGGCGCAGGACGAGGGGTGGAACTTCGAGGTCACGCCCTATTTCTGGGCCGCGGGCATCGAGGGGGATGTGACGGCCAACGATGGCACGAAGTACGACGTCGATATGGATTTCGACGACCTCTTCGACGCGGTGGACGCCGGAGGGGGCCTGATGACTGTGGCTCGGTCGGGCGTCTTCGTGGTCTTCGGGCAGTTCGATTACGTCGGCATGGACTCGGACGAACTGGATCCTGCCCCCGCCGGCGGTTCGATTCAAACGGATTCTTTTCTCAGCGAAGTGGCTGCCGGCTTTCAGTTCCGACCGTTTGCGCGATCGACGATTGACCTGCTGGGCGGCGTCCGGTACGCGTGGGTCAAGAATGACTTCGACATCACCGGCGGAGACAGCGGCGAGGACAGTCTCGATATCGTCGACGGCGTCTTTGTCGTGCGTCACACGTTCCATCTGACCGACAAGTGGTCCATCAACTCGACTTTCGACATCGGCGCCGGCGACTCGGATCTGACCTGGCAGGTGCAGCCGGCCATTCAGTATCAGATCAACGACAATCTGGCGGTCCGCGCAGGATATCGCCGGGTGCATTATGACGTGGAAGGCGACCACGGCAATACGTTCGACGCCGCGTTCCAGGGATTCCTTGTTGGCGTCAGCGTCATGTTCTAAATGAAAAGACGCGCCTGCAAGGGACGTTTCCACTCCTGCGATAAGAGTGCTCATGAAGAAGCTTCTCGTCTTTCTCGTCATTATGGGCGTGACTGCGGTCGTCGGCGCCGTGGAGGCCAATCGCCAGTCTTCTGCCCAGGAACCCCTGGCCGGCTCGGCCAGTTGCCGCCAGTGCCACGAGTCGTTCTATCAACTGTGGGCGCCGTCGCACCATGGCAGGGCGATGCAGTCCTATACGCCCGAATTTGCCGAGGCGAATCTCACGGCTCCCCAGGACCCGATCCAGATCGGCGACTGCGAGTATCTCGCGTGCATCGGCCGTCAGGAGGGCTGGGTCCTCGAACGCGGGCCACAGGGCGCCAGGCAATTCCCGATTATGCACGTGATGGGCGGCAGGAACGTCTACTATTTCCTGACGCCGATGGAACGCGGACGCCTGCAGACGCTGCCCGTCGCCTATGACGTACGGGCCAGGGAATGGTTCGATACCGCTGCCAGCGGCGTGCGACATTTTCCCCATGCACCGCCCGATGCGCCCGTGCACTGGACGGACCCGATGTACACTTTCAACACCTCGTGTCATGGTTGCCACGTCAGCCAGTTGTCGACGAACTACGATCCCAAGACCGATTCCTATCGCACGACGTGGGCCGAGCCGGGCATCAACTGCGAGGCCTGCCACGGTCCGGCCCAGGAGCACGTCCAGGTCTGCCGGGCGGCGTCCAAGGGGCAGACGCCGCGGGATCTCAAGATCATCAGCACCAAGCCCTTCACGACCGAGCAGACGAACTCGATGTGCGGATCGTGTCACGCCAAGCTGAGCCCTGTGACCGCGTCCTTCAAACCGGGCGACCGCTACTTCGACCACTTCGACCTGACCACTCTCGATCACTCGGATTTCTACCCGGATGGCCGCGACCTCGGCGAGAACTACACGATGACGACCTGGCGCATGAGCCCGTGCGTCAAGAGCGGCAAGCTGGACTGCACGCACTGCCACACTTCCAGCGGGCGATATCGATTCAAGGACGCGGAGAATCCCAACGCCTCATGCTTGCCGTGTCATCGGGAACGGGTGGAGAACGCCGCGGCGCACACGCGTCACAAGGCCGACGGCGCAGGCAACCGGTGCATCGCCTGCCACATGCCGACGACGGACTTTGCCCGCATGACCCGAAGCGATCATTCGATGCGGCCGCCGGCTCCGGCCGCTACAATCCAGTTCAAATCCCCCAACGCGTGCAACATCTGCCACACCGACAAAAACCCGGCGTGGGCGGATCAGCAGGTTCGACAGTGGCACAACGACGACTACCAAAAATCCATCTTGGAGCAGGCGGCCCTTGTGGATGCCGCGAGGCGGGGCGATTGGCGGCGGCTGGACGCCGTTTTGGCGTACATTGGTTCCCAGGATCGCGATGAGATTGTCGCCGCCTCGTTGGCGCATCTGCTGTATCGCTGCGAGTCCAGGGCCAAATGGCCGGTTGTCATCAGGGCCCTTCGGGAGGACCCCTCGCCGCTGGTGCGTGCGGCAGCGGCCCAGACGCTGGATGGATGGGCCACAGCCGAAGCCCTCAGCGCATTGGCCCAGGCGGCCAGCGACGAGTATCGCCTGGTGCGCGTGCGCGCCGCAGCCGTGCTGGCGGCCATCCCGGCGGATCGGTTGCCGCCCGAGCATCAGGCGGCGGTCGCATACGCCACCGCGGAACTGCTGGAGATGTTCAACACGCGGCCCGACGACTACGCATCCCAGTACAACCTCGGCAACTTCTACCTGCAGCGGGGGGATCGTGACAAGGCCCTCGCTTCGTATCGGAATTCCATCCGGTTGCGACCGGACTTCGTCCCGGTCCATGTCAACCTCGCGTTCGCGTACAACGCCGCCGGCGAGAACGAAAAGGCGGAAGCCTCGTTTCGCCAGGCCATCGCTCTGGACCCGAACAATGCAGCCGTCCATCTGAATCTCGGGATGCTCTTGGGCGAGATGAACCGTCCGGCGGAAGCAGAAGGGGTCTTTCGCAGGACGCTTCAGATCGATCCGAACTCGGCTGCTGCGGCGTACAATCTCGGCGTGATGCTGGCCTCGGACCGGCCTTTCGAATCGCTCCGATGGTGCGAGAAG
>CAZDTD010000357.1:0-3721 GCA_964507995.1 uncultured Pirellulales bacterium
CCGCCCAGAGCGTGCCGTCGTTGTCGAAGACCGCGATCCGTTCCGCCGGCGGCACAAAATCCGGCGAGCCTTCCCGCGTCGTCCGGGCGACAAACTGAACGACGGCCGTCTTGGTCGAACCGTCATTCCACGAGGGCAAAGGATCGGCGGCATACATCGTCGATGCCGCCAGCAGTCCTGTCAGGACCGCCAACACAATTCCATTCGACCGCTTCATGGGCTTGCCCTTTCACGCAGAATCCGGCAGGATCCCGCATAGAGACTATCTCAAAACAGCACTCGGATATGTCATTGCGAGCGCAGCGAAGCAATCTCCCGCTCGGGAGGTTGAGATTGCTTCGTCGCGGCACTCCTCGCAATGACATTCATCGTTTTGAGATAGTCTCATAGTACTCCGACCATCTTAATCTGGTGAGTCGGGTGGCACGGACAAACTCGTTTGCCCGTGCCACCCGAGGCCAATGTTCTGTTCCGACAACTCACTGTTTTAAGATGGTCCCAATACTAACGTCCTCCGGCCGTCTGTTGCAGAGTCTCCAGCGCCTGGTCGATGCCGAAGCTCGCGGGCTTCTGCCGCGGCGGGAACTCCTTGAACGTCTCGATGAACTTCACAATGTAGACCTGGGACGGGACCACGAGGAACAGGTGGTCTATGGTCCAGTCATAATACGTGTTGGAGGTGATGTCCGCACGCTCATAGGGATCGGCCCGCAGATCGAACATCTTGCCCCCGCGCAGACGCGTGAACGGCTCGGTCCAGGTGGCCAGGGTGCCCGGCGCACGCTGTTCCATGAAGACGAACTTGTAGTTCTCATAGCGCAGGGCGACCAGGTCGCAGTCATCATTGAAATAGATGAACTCCCGACGGGGACTCTTGGCTTCCTGGCCGGTGAGGTACGGCACGAGGTTGTAGCCGTCGAGGTGAACCTTGTAGGTCGTGTCGCCCACGGTATAGCCCTTGAGCAGCTTCTGCTTCACGTCGGGATCTCCCGCGGCGGCGAGCAAGGTCGGCAGCCAGTCGAGCCCACTGACGGTCTCGTTCGATATCGAATCGGGCCTGATGTGTCCCGGCCAGCGGATGAACGCGGGCGCGCGGAACGCGCCTTCCCAGTTGGTGTCCTTCTCGCTGCGGAACGGCGTCGTCGCAGCATCGGGCCAGGAGTTGGCATGGGGACCGTTGTCGGTCGTATAGACGACAATCGTGTTGTCCGCGATCCCGAGGTCGTCGAGCGCTTTGAGCAGGGAACCCACCGTGGCGTCGTGCTCCACCATCCCGTCGGCATATTCGGTGGGAGCGCTCACCCCCTTCGGGCTGCGGTGCTCCGGCCGCACGTGGGTACGACAGTGCATCCGGGTGCTGTTGTACCAGCAGAAGAAGGGCTTGCCAGCCTTGACCTGGCGCTGAATGAAATCGATCGCCGCGGCCGAGGTCTCGTCGTCGATCGTCTCCATCCGTTTGCGGGTCAGCGGGCCGGTGTCTTCGACGGTCTGCTTGCCGACCTTGCCCCATCGCGGGTCCACGGTCGGATCGTCCTTGTCCGTGGCCTTGCAGCGCATCACGCCGCGGGGACCGAACATCTGTCGGAACTTCGGATCTTGCGGGTAGTTGAAGAGTTCCGGTTCCTCTTCCGCATTGAGGTGGTAGAGGTTGCCGAAGAACTCGTCGAAGCCGTGAACGGTCGGCAGGTACTGGTTGAGGTCGCCGAGGTGGTTCTTGCCGAACTGGCCGGTGGCGTAGCCGAGCGGCTTGAGCATCTCGGCAATCGTCGGGTCTTCCTTGTGCAGGCCCACCGGGGCCGCCGGCAATCCAACTTTGCTCAGACCCGTGCGAAAGACGCATTGGCCGGTGATGAACGACGACCGCCCGGCGGTGCAGCTCTGTTCGGCGTAATAGTCGGTGAAGAGCATGCCTTCTTTCGCGATCCGGTCGATGTTGGGCGTGCGGTAGCCCATCAGACCCTTCGTGAAGACGCTGATGTTGGCCTGCCCAATGTCATCGCCGAAAATGACGAGGATGTTGGGCTTCTTGCCTTGTCCTGCACAAACGGGGACCATCGCGAGCGTCACAGCGAGGATTCCCAGTACAAGTCCGCAGTCCGGTGAACGGATAATTCTTGTCATTCGTTTCATGATCTCCCCTTTCGTAAGGATTCAGATTTTCGACAGCGACTTACTTGCCCGCCCCGGTGCCCTGCTCCAATTGTTGCAGAACTTGCTCGATATTAAAGCTGGCCGACTTCTGCCGCTGCGGGAACTCCTTAAAGGTTAGCAGGAACTGCCCAACGACCGCCTGCATCGGCACGAAGGCCCAGAACTTGTCCGCCATCCACCGCATGGCCATAGGCGACTCGTTGAAGAGCACATGGTCCTCGAACGGGTCCATGCGCAGGTTCACAATCTTGGGAAAACTCTGGGGTATCGGCTCGCCGGCCTGGAACCAGTCGCCGGGGAGCGAGAAGTGGGCCTTCCAGTCCCGAACCCGCACTGCGTTGAGGTTCCCGTTGTCGTCGAAGTAGAAGATCTCCTGTCGCTTGCCGGGTCCATCGCCTGCGAGCAACTCGCGCTGGTCGTAGCCGTCCAGGTGGACTTTGAACATCCTGCCGTTGGCGACATGCCCCTTCAGAAGCTTCTCCTTGACGTCGGGCTCACCGGCCGCCGCCAGCAGAGTCGGCGTCCAATCCTCATGGGACATGATCCCATTGATGACGGCGCCGGGTTTGACCACACCCGGCCAGCGGACGACGCATGGCACACGCATGCCGCCTTCCCAGGTGCCTCCCTTCTCTCCCTTGAAAGGCGTGGCCCCCCCGTCCGGCCAGGTGAACTTCTCCGCGCCGTTGTCCGTGGTAAAGATCACGATCGTGTTGTCGGCGATGCCGAGGTCATCAATCTTCTTCAGCAGGGCGCCCACGACGTCGTCGAGTTCCTGCATTCCATCGGCATAGGTTCCATAACCCGTTTTGTCCTGGTACCTGGGCGAAAGTCGCGTCCAAACGTGCATCCGGGTCGAGTTGTGCCAGATGAAGAACGGTTTGTTGGCCTTGACCGCGCGCTCCATGAAATCCAGCGAGCCCGCGAGGAATTCCTCTTCCACGGTCTCCATGCGTTTCCGCGTGATCGGCCCGGTGTCCTTGATCGTCTGCTTGCCGACCCTGCCGAAGCGAGGGTCCTCGGTCGCATCGTCCTTGTCCGTTGCTTTGCACAACAACGCGCCCCGCGGGCCGAAACGCTGCTTGAATTCCGGCGCTTTGGGATACTGTGGGTCCTCCGGCTCCTCTTCCGCGTTGAGGTGATAGAGGTTACCGAAGAATTCGTCGAATCCGTGCACCGTGGGCAGGAACTTGTTGCGGTCGCCAAGGTGGTTCTTGCCGAACTGACCGGTGACATAGCCCTGCCCCTTGAGAAGATCGGCGAGGGTCGGGTCCTCCGGCTGCAAGCCGAGCTCCGCGCCCGGCAGACCGACCTTCAACAGTCCGATGCGGAACGGATGCTGACCCGTGATGAAAGCGGCCCGGCCGGCCGTGCAGCTCTGCTGCCCGTAGTAGTCGGTGAAGATCGCCCCCTCTTTTGCGATCCGGTCGATGTTCGGCGTCCGACAGCCCATCATCCCCATGTTATACGCGCTGATGTTGGACCAGCCAATGTCATCGCCAAAGATGACAAGGACGTTGGGCTTGCCGCTCTGGCCGGCCCAAGCCGGGAAGGCGGTGAACACCACGAC
>CAZDTD010000358.1:0-3712 GCA_964507995.1 uncultured Pirellulales bacterium
CATCCAACGTAGAGAACGTGCAAAAAAAATCCGGCAGACACACGCCTGCCGGAAATCATGGTAATCACCTGAACGGGCCCTGTAAAGGGCTCGATTTTGCCGTGGAGCCCATCATCGCATTTCACAGAGAGCCTGTGCGATTCTGCGAATGCGGCCTGCGTCAGGGGCCTCAGTCGAGATTCATGGTCATCAGGAACTCGGCGTTGCTCCGTGTCTTGGCGAGCCGGCTCTTGAGCAGCTCAACCGCCTCGACGGGGTTCAGATCGCTCAGGACGCGGCGCAGGCGGTAAACCAGTTCGAGTTCCTTCGGGTCGAGCAGCAGCTCCTCGCGTCGCGTTCCACTACGAGTGATCTCGATGGCCGGCCAGACGCGTCGATCCACGAGCCGACGATCCAGGTGCAATTCCATGTTGCCGGTCGCCTTGAACTCCTCGAAGATCACTTCGTCCATCTTGGACCCGGTGTCGATCAGCGCGGTGGCGAAGATGCTCAGCGAGCCGCCTTCTTCGACCTTTCGGGCGGCGCCGAAGAACTTCTTGGGCATCTGCATCGCGCCGGCGTCCACGCCGCCGGTCAGGATGCGGCCGGAGTGGGGCGTCTCATTGTTGTAGGCGCGGGCCAGACGGGTGATGGAGTCGAGCAGGATGACGACGTCCTGGCCGTATTCGACCATGCGTTTGGCCTTCTCGATGACGATCTCGGCCACCTGGCAATGGCGTGCGGCGGGCTCGTCAAATGTCGAGCTGATGACCTCGACGGCGTCGGCGGTCTTGCGTTCCATTTCCGTCACTTCCTCGGGACGCTCGTCGATCAGCAGCACGATCAGCTTCACTTCAGGATGGTTCGTACTGATGGCGTTGGCCATCTTCTGCAGCAGGATCGTCTTGCCGGTCCTCGGCGGCGCGACAATCAGGCCTCGCTGCCCCTTTCCGACGGGAGTCACGAGGTCGATGATTCGCATGTTCAGCTCGTCGCCGCTCGTCTCGAGAATGAGCCGTTGTTCCGGGTGCAGGGGGGTCAGATCGCTGAAAACGATCTTGTCCGCGAGCAGTTCCGGGTTCTCGAAGTTGATCGCTTCGACCCGCAGCAGCGCGAAGTATTTTTCCGAATCCTTTGGAGGCCGGATCTGTCCGGAAACGATGTTGCCGGTCCGCAGGCCGAAACGCCGAATCTGCGACGGGGAAACGTAGATATCGTCCGAGGAGGACAGGTAATTGTACTCCGGATTGCGGAGGAATCCGTATCCGTCGGGAAGGACCTCCAAGACGCCCTCGCCGTACATCAGGCCGCTCTGGCGAATGCGTTCCTTGAGGATTCGGAAGATCAGATCCTGCTTCTTCAGGGCGCTGTACTCGGTGATGCCTTCCTTTTTGGCCATCTCGTGCAGCTCGCCGACTGTGAGTCGCTGGAGGTCTGTCAGGTACAGGTTGCCCTTTTTGATTCGCTCGTATTTGGCGTGGGTGGATTCCTCGTCCGTTCCCTCGACGGCCTCGCCGACCTCGGCATCTCCCGGCTGCGTTTCCACCGCTTCGGCCATGGGGGGGATGGCTGCTTCTTCCTCTGTGGGGGCGGCCGGCTGCTCTTGCGACTGTGCTCGTTCGAGCGGTTCTTCCGGCGTCTCGGTCCCAGCAGCCTTCCTCCGGGTGCCTTTTCTTCTCGTTGTCTTGGCCTTCGCCATAACTACTCCTTTTTCCTGTGAAACGTAACTCTACTGTCACCCCAGCCGCTGCTTGTGCGGGTATCTCTCTGCCTCCGCAACAGATTCGGGCAACACGCCAGCCGCCGACGTGAAGCATCTTCTCACCGGTAATTCCGGGGGTGGGCGTTCTCAGACTAACCACGACATATCACGGCCGCAGCAAGACGGCAGCCAGCGACGCAACTTCCGAGCAAGCTACTCCACCTGCTTCAAACTATGTCAGAGAAGATATCTTGGATTTGCCTGACCAGTGTCAAGAAGTCAGAATTGTTGTCTATAGTATTATCGGCCAGCTCTGCCTTCTTGTCTACAGAAATCTGAAAATTTTCCCGAATATCGACGTCTTGCCCATCCCTGCGTCCCCCCAGCCGGAGCCTCTCCTCGCGACGGTTCCGGTCGCATTTGACAAAGACCAACCTGTCACAGCGATTTGCCCAGCCCGTTTCCACCAGCAGCGGCACATCCAGTACAATCGCTTTTACATCGACGTCGGAATCGTATCTGGCGATCAAATCCTCAATCCGCTTGAACACGCGAGGGTGGATCACGTCGTTTAGTGCGGTCAGCTTCTCCCTGTCGGCAAATACGATCCTCGCCAGTTTCTTTCGATCGATCCGGCCTGAGGGTAAAAGGATCTCTTGCCCGAACAGTTCACACACCCGATCGCGAACGGAGGCTTCATCGAGCAATTCATGAGCAATGGCGTCCGCACTGATCACCCCGCAGCCCAACTTCCCGAACTCCGCGGCCACAGTACTCTTGCCCGATGCGATTCCGCCGATAATCCCGACAATAGGCTTTTTCCTGGAATGGACCACGTTCAGACAGCTTTGCTGCTGACTCCCACCGTTCTTGTTATTCTATCGGCGACGCTTGGGCCTGTCAAGGCCCTTGCAGGACTTCGCGTTCAACCTTTGAACGATTGCTTGAGGCGGTTCTGAATGGCGTTGAGCAAGTCTTCGGGAACCTTGACCCCGAGCCTTTTGGCCGTATTGGCGTGGCTCCATGCCTGGTCGTAGTGGCCGAGCATATACAAACCGTAGGCCAAGGCGTGGTAGGCGTCCCCTGTCTTCGGATCCATCCGGATCACCTGTTGATACGCCTCGACCGCAAGATCCCACTGCTCCTTCTTCAGATAGGCAGAGCCCAGGTTGAACACGATCCTCGAATCGCCCGGCTTGGCCGCTACGGCCTGTCGGTAGTACTGGATGGAGAGATCGTACTGGCCCTGGTTGAAGTACGCCGTCCCCAGATCGACAAGGGCGGCAAGCATCGTGGGCTTGAGGATGAGGGCCTGCGTGTAAGATTGGATCTCCGCATCCGTCTGCTTGAGGCCGCCGTAGCAGATACCCAAACCATAATGCGCCTCGGCGGAATCCGGCTTGAGATTCGCCGCTCTGCGAAACTGCGATAACCCCTTGTCGTACTCCTGCAATCGGTAGTACAACTCGCCGAGCTGATTGTAGATCTGTGCATCTTCGTTATCGATGGCGAGGGCCAGATTCAGTTGCGCAATGGCGTGGCGGTATCGCTCCTGCCTCGTCAGCAACAGGGCCATGTTCCGGTAGGCGTCGACGAAATTGGGGTCCAGCTCGACGGCGTGCCGGTAGGCCGTGGCCGCCGCGTTGAGCTGATCGATCGCCATGTAGGCATTGCCGAGGTTGTTGTACGTCTTGGGATCGCCGGGATTCAGCGCGAGGGCCTCCCGGTATTGCCGAATGGCTTCGTTCACACGGTTTTTCTGGAGGTACATGTTGCCGAGGTTGGCCCGGGATTCCGACAGGCTCGGGTTGATGGCTACGGCCCGCTCCAGGGCCAGCATGGCTGTCTCAATGTCCCCGATCTCGCTGTAGACGTTCCCGAGGTTGTTGAAGAAACAGCCGAGTGACTGGCGTTTGTTGAGGTTCTTCATGTAGATAGAATCGCGGCTGCCTTCGGGGACGTTGAACTTCGTCCGATAGTGCTCGTCGGGCGGGCTGGCCCCGTTGCTGGTCGTCTCGATGTTGTACCGAA
>CAZDTD010000359.1:0-3701 GCA_964507995.1 uncultured Pirellulales bacterium
GTGGGACGGTAAGGCAAACTGAGTGGGCCTTCTGTCAAAAGGATTTGGCGAAAAAGGAAGGGTAAGGATGAAGGATCTATTTACCACCGGCGAAGCCGCAGAGATTTGTCGGGTCAGTCAGCAGACGATCATTCGTTGTTTCGATTCAGGCAGGCTCCGGGGTTTCCGGGTGCCGGGCTCAAAATTCCGACGCATCCCCCGCGCGAATCTGATCAAGTTCATGAGGGACAACAGCATCCCCCTGGACAACCTGGATTCGGGGCGCAAGAAGGTGCTGGTCGTCGATGACGACGCGGAGATCGTCGAGCTGATCACGGATATTCTGACTCGCGACGGCCGTTACGAGATCCGTACGGCGTCGAGCGGGTACGAGGCAGGGATGGTGACGCAATTATTCCACCCGGACTTGATTCTGCTCGACTACATGCTGCCGGATGTCAACGGCAACGTGGTCTGTCAGACGATCCGCAGTAACCCGGAGTTCCAGAACACCCGGATCATCATCGTCAGCGGCGTGATCAAACAGGAAGAGATCGACCAGCTTTTCAAGTCGGGCGCCGAAGCGTTCATTCGCAAACCGTTCGACATCTCGGAGCTCACCGACAAGGTGAATTCCACGTTGCAGTTGGTTGCTTGAGAACGCGGCGCCGCGACGCGGCGATGACAGAAGAACCGGAGAGAGGGTGAACGACGCCATGGGTGGCGGGTCCACTCCCTCGGGCGGAGATAGTGTAGGGTAGCCGCATGGCGAAAAAGTACATCGATGCGACGGCGTCCCGCAAGGTGGAGCTGGCCGTCAACGAGCTGGGATCGCTGTCGGTCCCGCCGTGCGTCGCCGTGCAGTATCTCGCGAAGCTCGCCCAGGGCCGTTTCTCTCCGGCGTCGGTCGCAGACACGCTCGAATGCGAGCCTGCCTGCGCCGCGGCGATTCTTTCGCTGGCGCAGCGTCAGGCCGCCGGACCGGTACGTCAACGTCATGCGGTTCGCCTCGTTCTGGACCGCCTGGACGCCGACGAGGTTCGCGATGCGCTGCTGCGAATCAAGGTCACCGCTGGTTTCGAGATCGACTTCGCCGACCAGCAGCTCGATGCGCCCGCCCGCAAGGACCTGATCCTGCACAGTCTGGCGGTCGCCTGCTGCGCCAAGCGGATCGCGGAGGCCGCCTCCGGCGTCGATCCCCAGCTCGCCTGGTCGGCCGGACTGCTGCACGACCTCGGCAAGTTCGCCCTGCAGGACGTCATGCCCAAGAGTCTGGCCGCCATTGCCCACGAGGCGCAGGCGACGAACGCCGGCCTCTGTGCGATCGAGCACGAGCACCTCGGGACCAATCACACGCTGCTCGGCAAGCAGCTCGCCCAGCGATGGCGACTGCCCGAGCCGATCATGCTGGCGATCTGGCTTCACCATCGCGACGTCGCAGCGCTCGAATCCGTCGCAGAGGCTCGAATTGCGCTGCTGGTCAAGGCCGCCGACGGGGTCGCCCGCCAGGCGGGTATCGGCCAGTCGGGCAGCTTCGACGCGCCGGAACCATTGCAGGAGATCGCGGGATCGCTCGGCATTCCCGCCAAGACCCTCCAGCAGATCCACGACGAGCTGCCGCAGGAGGTGAAGCGCCGGTCCGAGTCGCTCGGGTTCGAGATTCCCAGGGCCACCGCCAAATACTGCGATCTGATCCAGAGCACGGCGGTCGATCTGGCTCGTCAGCACACAAAACTCTCCATTGAGGGTCGATCCCTCCAGGCCGCTTCAGGGTACCTGACCTTTGCCCAGGAATTTCTGCACGACGTAAGCTCCAGCCTTGCGGCCATCGACCTGGCGGAGGAGTTTGCCAAACGGTGGCAGCGGTTCTTCCAGACGGGCACCGTCTGCATCTGCCTGACTGCCGGCTCGCGGGAGAATGCACTCGATACCGCTATTGTCGAGGCCCTCGGCCACAGTCATAAGACGGTCCTCGAGGCCCCTGCCGAGGACCCAATCCCCAAGCCGCTGACGAGTCGGTTCGCCATGCTCGACGCCCAGGACCGCGCCGAATGGCTGCTGAACCAGTTGGAGGCCGATTTCGACCGGACCCAGACAAAACTGCTGCCTCTGCTCGCCGACGGCCGGGCAATCGGCCTGGTCGCGTTCGAGCTGAACTACCCTGCCGACGCCGAGCTGTTCGCCGAGAAATTCCAGATGGCCGCCTCGCTGGCAGGCACGATTCTCGGCCTGGCCCTCGCCACCGAACGCCAAGAACGCCTCGCCGAGCGGCTCTCCCACGAAAACGGCCGCGCGAAGCCGGCGTCGTCGGAAGTCCATCCGATCACCAAGCCCGTGGAAGCCTTGGCGGAAATGGCCGCCGGAGTCGCTCACGAGCTGAACAATCCGCTCTCGGTCATCACCGGCCGGGCCCAACTGATCGCACAGGCGGAATCCGACGGCCAGAAGCGCAACGCCCTCGAGAGGATCGTCGAAAACGCCCGCGAGGCGTCGAGCGTCGTTGATGACCTCATGGCCTACGCCGAGCCGCCGCAACCGCGCGTCAGCCTGATCGACGTCGGCCAAGTCATCGAGGAGGCAATCGAGCTGGCTGGACAGAAGACCGGCGCTGAGCACATCAACACGCAAGTCCATGTGAGCAAAGAGGTTGCCCACGTTTCGGTCGACTCAGCCCAGATTGCTTCGGCTCTGGCGAACATCATCGCCAATGCGGTCGAGTCGTACACAGACGCGATGGGACCCGTCAAAATCACGGCCGAGCCGGTGGATGCTGGCGTGCGGCTCCAAATCAGCGATCTGGGCTGTGGCATGGATGACGCAACTCGCAAGAAGGCAGCCAGCCCGTTCTTCTCCGCCAAACCCGCCGGCCGCAAACGCGGCATGGGCCTGGCCTTCGCCAGTCGGCTCATCCAGCTCAACGACGGCACGATCGAGCTCGTCAGTCAGCCCGACCACGGCACCACCGTTACGGTGACGCTACCCACGGCATAGCGCGTCACCGACCGACAGTCCTTCCACGACGGTTCTACCCTGCACAGCGGCGCCACAGGCATTGGGACTGTTTTTTTTCACGAATACCAGAAAAATACGTAGTTAGCACAATTGTTTTCCTGGCTCAACTATCCATATACTGGGCACCGAACCTGTCCCAGGAGGGAAGGTCGCGGACAGCCCCAGGCAGAGTTCTGGTGGAAGCCCAAAGCTCTGTGGCAAGCAGGGTGCGGGGTCGAGGAGAAATCCTTCGCCCCACACCTTGCTTTGGCCAAACCGCCGCCAGCCACACGGGCAACACCCGCTGAAGAATCAGTCTCATCCCCGTCACGTCACCATCCACCCGTTCCATGTCGAAAGTCGCGTCATTCCCCTCGCGCAGAAGCGCCGCCTTCTATCCGGACAAACGTGCTTTCGTCACGATACGTCCGAAAACATCCGGCGTGAAACTTCGCGATCAGGATTCCTGTGACTTCCTTTGCCCCCCGCTTTTGATTCAGGCGGGCGTCACCGATGATAGGGGACTGTTTATGGGGCGGCTGGACGGACCGACAATCCAGGCGGGCCGGAATTAAAGCACCTTCATTCCAGGGTCGAACCTATGCACGGGGTTTCGGCCCCTTTGACACGGGGCGCCCAGCGTGCTTTTGCGTGGAGGAGCCCCCCGATAAGCGTCTTTGAACCTGGAGATCTATGAGCCAGACCGAACGACACAGACGACTGCGCCTGCT
>CAZDTD010000360.1:0-3701 GCA_964507995.1 uncultured Pirellulales bacterium
GTGCGGCCTCATGGGAACGGTCGTCTACGACACCGGTTCCGGCGTGACCGCCTCGACGCTCACGACCCCCGATTGCCTGACGACCGCCGATATGCAAAAGCAGATGGTGAAGGCCGGCTCCACGTACATGGTCACCGAGGCCAGCAGCCACGCCCTGTCGCAGGACCGCCTGGCAGGCGTAGACTTCCGCGCGGCCGCCTTCACGAATCTGACCGGCGACCACCTGGACTATCACCAGACGACGGACAACTACCTTGCGGCCAAAACGCGTCTGTTCACCGGCCTGGCGCCCGACGCGACCGCCGTGCTGAACAAGCAGGCGCCGCAGTCGCGGCTTATCGCTCAGGAAACCAAGGCTCGCATCTGCTGGTTCGCAGTGGACGAGCCCACCGATCTGACCGCCCATATTGAATCGATGACCGTCGAGGGAACGGTCTTCACGCTGGAATTCCAGGGTAAAAGAGAACAGGTCCGAACGCCCCTGCTGGGCCGGTACAACGTGTCGAACCATCTGACCGCCGCCGGGCTGTGCCTGGCCGTCGGGCTCGATCTCCAGACCGTTGCGAAGGGATTGTCCTCTCTTCCAGGCGTCCCCGGCCGGCTCGAACGGGTCGCTTGCGACGGGTTCACCGTCCTCGTCGATTACGCCCACACCGACGACGCGATGCAGAACGTCCTGACGACGCTGCGGCCGCTGTGCAAAGGCCGGCTCACGATCCTCTTCGGCTGCGGCGGCGACCGGGACCGCACCAAGCGTCCCAGGATGGCCCGCGTGGCCGAGCGACTGGCCGACACGATCATTGTCACCAGTGACAATCCGAGGACCGAGGACCCCGAGGCCATCATCGGCGAGATCATCGCCGGCTTCGAGAATCCCGGTTCCGAGCGAGTGACAGTGCAGCCGGACCGGAGAAAGGCCATCAAGCTGGCCATCGAGAACGCCCGACCCGACGATATCGTTCTGCTGGCCGGCAAAGGGCACGAGACCTACCAGATCGTCGGCACGAAGAAGTTCGACTTCAGCGACAAAGACATTGCCGGCCAGTGCCTGAGAGAGAGACAATGCAGCCCATCCCGATAGAGGCCCTGGCCCGGATCGTCGGCGCGACCGTCACGGGTCGGCCGAGCCGGACCGAGGCGGAAGCCCAGGCATCCCATGTCACCGGCGTCAGCACCGATTCCCGCACGATCCAGCCAGGCGATTGTTTCTTCGCCCTGCCCGGCGAGAACTTCGATGGCCATGACTACGTCCCGCAGGTCCTCGCAAAGGGGGCCGCCTGCGCCGTCGTCAGTCGGGATGTGGAAGCCGGGACGGGACCGATCCTGAAGGTTCGCGATACGATTCAGGCGCTGGGCGACCTCGCCCGCGCATACCGACGGATGAATCCGTTCCAGGTCGTGGCCATCACCGGCTCGGTCGGCAAGACCACGACCCGTCAGATCGTTCATCACGTCCTGAGCAGCCGGTTCCGAACCCACCAGGCGCAGAAGAGTTTCAACAACAACATCGGCCTGCCGCTGACTCTGATCGGCGCCCCGCCGGACAGCGAGGTGATCATCGCAGAGATCGGCGCCAACCATCCGGGCGAGATCGCCCCTCTGACGCGGATCGCCCAGCCGGACATCGCGGTCGTGACCAACGTCCACCCGGCCCACCTGGAGGGCTTCGGCGACCTCGCGACCATCATCAAGGAGAAACTCTCGATCGCCGAAGGCCTTTCGGACGCCGGCGTCTTTCTCGTCAACGGCGACATCGAACCCCTCGTGGCAGCCGCGCGGGGCTTGACCGCACGAAAAGAGCAAGGGCAAGATGTCCTCGCCACAAAGGGACGACCCTTCCGCACCTTCGGCCGATCGCCCGATGCGGATTACCGCGTCGAGCAGATCGCCTGCTCGGGCACGAGCAGCACGTTCGTCATTCGCGGGACTCGGGTCCATTTGCCGCTGCCCGGTCCGGGCAACGTGGAGAACGCCTTGGCGGCCTGGGCCGTCTGCGACCAGTTCGGCCTGACAGCCGACGACTTCGCCCGGGCGGTCGCGGATCTGCCCGCCGTCTCCATGCGGGCCGAGACCCTTCATATCGGCTCGCTGACCGTGCTGAACGACTGTTACAACGCCAACCCGGCGTCGATGCGAAATGCCCTGGCCATGCTGGCCAATCTCCGCTCGTCCTCGGGTGCAAACCGTCATCGCAGGCTGGTCTTCATCTGCGGCCGGATGGCGGAACTGGGCTCGCAGACGGAGTCCCTGCACAAAGAACTGGGCGTCGCGGCGGCCAAGGCCGGAGTCGATCTGCTTGTCGCGGTCGGCGAGGAGCCGAAGACCACAGCCCGAGTCGCGAGACAGACCGCGAGACACGATTTGCAGACGATTTGCTTCGACGACACGCAATCGACGTACGAGCATGTGCAGGAATTTCTCCGAGAAGACGATATAATACTGGTCAAAGGCTCAAGGACGGCCCGGCTGGAACGCGTGGTCCAACAATTGGTTAAGGATTATGGATGATGGATTCTTATGGGCCCGACCCAATCATCAATAATCCCTAATCAATGATCAATCGGAGACAGGATGCTCTATCATTTAATGGAATACTTCGGCGGCTTCTTTGCGGATACGCTGCACTTCTATGCGTATCAGCACGTCCTGTTCCGTTCCGTCATCGCGATCCTGACGAGCCTGGTTATCGCGCTGTTGATCGGTCCGCGGATCATCCGCTGGCTCATGCGGATGAAGATCGGCGACCGGCCGGAGTTCTACCACGCTGCGCTCAACGAACTGACCAAGGAAAAGGCCAACACGCCCACGATGGGCGGCCTCATCATCCTCTCGGCCAGCATCGCGAGCACCCTGCTCTGGGCGAAGCTCAACAACCCCTTCGTGCAGAAGGCGATCTTCGTCCTCTTGTGGTTCGGCGTCCTGGGCGGCATCGACGACTGGCTCAAGCTGACCGCCGCCGCCCGCCAGCGCGGCCGCAACGGCCTGTTCGCCTGGGAGAAGCTCATCTTCCAGATCGCAGGGGCCGTGCTCATCGCGTCGTTTCTGTTCTTCGACTTCGCGGAGATCGCCGACGCCAAGCGTCTTTGGGTCCCTTTCTACAAGCACGGCCTGCCCCTGGGCAACTGGGCCTTCATCTTCATCGCCATCTTCTACATCTCCGCCACGAGCAACGCGGTGAACCTCGCCGACGGCATGGACGGCCTGGCGGGCGGCTGCGTCGCAATGGTCAGTTTAGTGCTGGTGATCCTGTGCTACGTCGCCGCGGAAATGATGTCCCGCACGACGCCCGTGACGTGGGCGAGCTACCTGCTGCTGCCGCACATCCCGGAGGCGGGCGAGTTGAGCATCTTCTACGCGTCCGTGCTCGGCGCGGTCCTCGGTTTCTTGTGGTTCAACTGCTACCCCGCCCAGACGTTCATGGGCGACTGCGGCTCACTGCCGCTCGGGGCCGCGATGGGCTACGGCGCCCTCGTCACCCGCCACGAGATCCTCCTGCTCATCATCGGGGGCGTCTTCGTCATCGAGCTGATGAGCGTCGTCTTGCAGGTGGGCTACTTCAAGTACACACACGGCAAGCGCCTCTTCCGCTGCGCCCCGCTGCACCACCACTTCCACTTAGCCGGCTGGAGCGAGCCCCAGGTGGTCGTCCGCTTCTGGCTCATGGCCGCCGCCTTCGCGGCCCTGGCCTTGGCCACGATCAA
>CAZDTD010000361.1:0-3681 GCA_964507995.1 uncultured Pirellulales bacterium
CACTGCATCGCCTCGATCAGACGCACGCATCGCGGCGAGATCACCAGCGCGGTCGAGCCGTCGCCCGCGCGGATTGCCCGTCGGATCAGCTCGATCCCTTCGAGGATTCCGCTGGCCCGATGCTTCGTGACGATCCCGAGGGTTCGCAGCTCGCGCGTGACGCTCGTGCCTGTGATGTCGCTGGCGCCTGCGCCGGCAGGGTCGCAGAACGTGGCGGCCACCTGCTCCTCGGCGCACGGCGTGCGGGCCTTCAGCTCCTTGGCGTGGACGTCGATCGTCGCCCGACTTCGAACGTACTCGTCGATCACGCGGACGACGCCCTCGTGGTCCACCTGGACCCACAGGCACACGAATGGATTGACGAACCCGAAGTCGAGCGTGCGATAGAGCGGCAGGTTCGGGTCGTAATCGACCGGCCGGACGTGAGTGGCCGGGTCGAACTCGGAAAAGATGACATTCTCCATCGACGGTCGGATGCAGAGCATCTCGGACTCCCACGCGGACCGACTGCTGCGGCGCATCTGTGCGATGCAGTCGTCGATCTTGAGGTAGCCGCAGGCTCCTTTGGCCCGGCCGCCGCAATCGCACCACAGGGGACACTGCGAGCACTCGCGACCGACGCAACGCTCGATGGTCTCCCACAGGCACCACTTGAAGACCGGCACTCGCGTCTCCATCGCGGCGGCGACCTCCCTCTGCATGATCCCATAGGGCTTGTGCATCGTGCTGATCAGCTCCATCGATCCGATGCAGTCGTCGGTGCTGAGCGTCGTGAACTTGGCGGCTGCGAACACGTCCTCGTCGAACAACTCGACCTCGTCGCAGCGGAGCTTCTGGACGTGGGTGCCTCGCACACTGGTGGGCGATTGCGTGAGGACCTCGACGGTTGAGCCATTGGCGAAGCGGGACTTGCCCTTGAGCATCGGGCCCGCGAGGAACGGCTCGAACCCGCGTCGCAGGAAGGCGACCAGGTACTCGTACATCCGCGAGGACTGCTCGCCGGAGCCGCCGAGGATGCGGATCTGGCAGTTGGGCTTGAAGATCGCGTCGAGCAGGGTCGCGACCGCGGCCAGCTCGGTCTTGCCCCCGGCCCGGTTGGCCCAGACGAGAGAGTCAGCACATTGATGATGGATGATTGGTGATTGATGATTGGGCGTGGAGGACGGACTGTTCGACGGCAGCCCGGCACAACCCTGCGTGGCCCAATCATCCTTCATCAATAATCCATAATCCATGGCGAAGCTGTTCCAGAGGTAGTCCATCGGACTGCTGTGGTTGGGACAGATTCGCCGGTCGGGGACGTCGACGTCGAGGAAGACTTTCACGTAGTTTCTCAGGTCCGCCCTCGTGGCGGGCCGGGTCCGGCGCAGGGCTTCGTAGACCTGGGTCGCCTTCGCGACGTCGGGATTCGCCTGGTTCTTGGCGCAGGGGTTTATCGGATTCATCATGACAAGTCTCCTTGGAAGGAATGAGGAAATCGTGGTTTCCCGGGATCTGCGAGGCAGAGGAATCAACGGTTCAGAGGTCATCCGGGTTGGCAAATCCTGTGCCTGTTATCGTAAGGAATTCCCTTACTGTTGTAACTACAGAAACGGACCGACAATGCAACTGATGGGGGCTCGCTGGGAGGAGAGACGCAAATGAAGGCGTCGCTCGTCTTTGCGAAAGGGGTCTGTGGGATGCAGAGACATCAAGAAAGAGAAAAAAACTGTGATGCTCGCCGAAAAATACCTACTTATACGGATAGCAGAACCCCACCCGACCAGTTACCTTATGTCTGTTGGAACAACTCGTATTCGGATGGATGGAAGGTTTCTGAGCGGTCAGTCTGTGCCTCCGACCCGGTCCGGGACGATGCCCTGTGATGACCCTGTTGGTGACGTATCAATGAAACGCCGATCGCGAAAGCGGGTTTACTGTTACGGACGTGGGACACAGATTCGGCTCATGCTGGAGCCTGCGCTCGATTCCGGCGATCTGGCGCTCACCTGTTTTTCACGGGCTTCGGACTGCCTTGAAAGGCTCCTGACGCAGCCCTGCGATGTCCTGATCGTGGAACTGGGGGACTCCGATGCGGACGGTCTGGATTTGCTCGCCCAGACCCACCAGACGGCCCCGTGGATCTCGACCATGGCCGTTGTCGGGAACGGCGCGGTGGCCGCCGCGGTGAAAGCAATCAAGGCCGGGGCGTGTGAATGCCTGGAGAAACCTCTGTCCGCGGATCAGTTCAGCGAAGCGCTCGAAGAACTGCTGGAACGGGTGGCCTCCTTGCCTCGCGCGCACCGGGCGCTCACCCAAATGGAGATTCAGATCCTGCAGTTGATCCTTGCGGGGAAGACCAGCCAGCATATCGCCACGCATCTGCACCGCTCGAAACGGACCATCGACGTCCATCGCAAGAACATCATGCGCAAGGTCCAGGCCACCAGTCTGGCGGATCTCATTCGACGGGCCCTGTCCATGGGCCTGGCCGAAGAGCCGGGATGCGAACCCGCCCCCGAGAGGGACGATCCATGATTCGCAGAATGGCGTAAAAAAAGCTCGTTATGGACTTTTCAAGGAACAGTCCCGGCAATCTCCCATCAATCGCGTGGGACTTTGTCGTCGCGGCCGCCCGATGCCAGGAACTCTTCGGCCACGTGGGTCAGCGCCGCTGCCCGCTTGGTGGCGCGGGTCTGCCCTTCGTGTGACGTCGCCGCCGAGAGCGCGTCTTCGATCTTCCGCTGCTGCCCTTCATCCACGAAAAAGACGATCGGGATCGCAAGGGAATCCGCCTTCTTTCGCACGGCGGTCGTGTTGGCTTCCCCCGCGGTGAGGCGTTCGATCTGGCCCAGGGTCTGGGGCAGCAGCCTGGCCAGCTTGCGGGTCGGAATCCGTGTGCGAAGCCGTTGGAGGAGGGCCCGCTTCTTGTCCAGCGTGTCCCGTCCGCCGAGACGGTTGAGCGTGGCCAGCAGGATGTCGGTCTGCTCGTCGTCGATCCTCCAGACGACGGCCTGCGCCGTCGCGCAGCCCAGCTTGCGGAGCGCCTCGCAGCGGTGATGGCCGTTGATGATCTGAAAAAATCCCGGCCGGTTCGGGCAGGGACGGACCACGAGCGGCTCGTACCGGCCCATCCGCTCGATGTTGCGAACCAGCTTCGCGAAATTCGCCCGGCTCATGCGGTTGGAATTGTCGGGATGCGGCACGAGCCGATCCAATGCGATGTCTCGGATTGAAGCGATCATGGGGTTGCGACCTCCGAAGTCATGGATGGATTGAACCAGATGTAATACGCGGGTCGATGCGTCAGCTTGCCGAGGAGATAGCGGGTCCGCTCGATGCCGGGCGGCATGGTCCGACGGGTCCCATGGCTCTTGAGGAACTCGGCGATGTAGCGTTCGAGGAACGCCCGTTGCGCGCCTGTCAAGTCGTCGAGTCTCGCCTGAACGATCTCCGGAGACACCAGGTCCGACTCCTCGACGTGTACGACGCCGAGCGCCTCGATCAACTTGACGTGTGCGACGGGCACTCGCGGCGCAAACGCCTGCATCCCCGCCCGTTCGAGGAACGGATTCACCGTCGGCATGACGCCCAGCGCCTCGACGAGGGGGACATTCATCAGAGGCATCGTCTCGCGGACGAGCCGGGTGGCCAGGCCGATGCCCCGCAGTCGCGGCTCGACGACGACCCGCGCGATGCAGC
>CAZDTD010000362.1:0-3660 GCA_964507995.1 uncultured Pirellulales bacterium
ACTGCTCGACGTGACCGATGCTTCTGCTTCCGTACTCAGCATCGGGATCGCGCAGGGAGGCCTCTCGTTCGAGAAAGGCCAGAAATATCCGGTCGGGCTGACCGTCAGAGCGGACAAAGAAAGGGAAATGGTCATCCTGATCCAGTTGTACAAGCCCGAGGTCCCCACCTGGGTCGACATCGTGATGCAGCGCGTGGCTCTGACCACGGAACCGCAGACGTATGTCTACGAGTACACGCACAATGATGACTCCATGGCTGACCACCCGGCCTGGCAGGCGACGATGTACCTCATGCTCAAGGGGCAGTGGTGGTCGATGGAAGGCGCGGACGTCCCGTCCAAGGTGTGGATGGATCGCGTGCACGTGGGGGAGCAGCCCCCGCTGGTGGACAGCACGATCCGCCACGCGACCGCGCCTCAGCCCGCCGATGAGGCTACCGACGTGCCTCGCGACGTGGTCCTGAACTGGACGCCGGGCGAATCCGCGGCGACGCGCACCGTGTACTTCGGAACGAGCTTCGACGACGTCAACGCCGCCAGCGTATCCGATCCGAGGAGCGCCCTCGTCAGCCAGGACCAGACGGACACCGCGTACGACATGGAAGACCCGCTCGAATACGGTCAGACCTATTACTGGCGGGTCGATGAGGCCAACGGAGCCCCCGATTACACCGTCTTCAAAGGCGACATCTGGAGCTTCACCGCCGAACCGTACGCCTATCCGATCACCAACGTGACGGCCTCCGCATCGAGCGAACAGACGATCTCGCCGGCGATCCGGACCGTCGACGGCTCGGGACTCGACGAGTTCGACCAGCATGGCACCGATCTGAAAACCATGTGGGTTTCTCCCGCCGATCTGCCCGCTTCGATCCAATACACCTTCGACAAAGTGTACAAACTCAACGAACTGTGGGTCTGGAACGCCAACTCGGACCTCGAACCGCTCATGGGATTCGGGGCCAAAGACGTCGTGATCGACTGCTCCGCCGACGGCGAAACCTGGACCCAGGTGGAGAACGTGCCCCCGTTCGCACAGGGGACCGCTACGCCGACCTACACAGCCAACAACATCATCGATCTCAACGAGGTCATGGCCAGGCACGTCAGACTGACGATTAACGACAACTGGGGCACCTCGGCCATGGTCAGCCTCAGCGAGGTGCGGTTCTTCTATACTCCGACACAGGCCTTCGAGCCCGATCCGCCGGTCGCAATCACGGGAGTCGATCTCGACGCGACGCTGAACTGGCGGCCCGGCCGCGAGGCCACGTCGCACACGATCTACCTCGGCGACGACGCCAATGCGGTAGCCGAAGGGACCGTAGCGGCCGAGACGGTGACAAACCACAGCTATACGCCCCCCTCCCTGGACTTCGGGACCACGTACTACTGGAAGGTCGATGAAGTGGGCGAAACCGGGACCTACGCAGGCGATCTGTGGAACTTCACAACGCTCGAATCCGCCATGATCGACGACTTCGAAAGCTACACGGACGACCCCGACGCCAAGACGACGATCTGGGACACCTGGATCGACGGCATGGCCACCGGCACAAGCGGTTCGCAGGTCGGATACGACAACGCGCCGTTTGCCGAAACGAGCATCGTCCACGGCGGCAAGCAGTCCATGCCCCTGTCCTACGACAACGACGGCACGTTCCGCGAAGGCACGGACTTCGAGAAGACGGGCATTCCGTTCTACAGCGAGGCCGAGCGGGAATTCGACCCGGTGCAGGACTGGACGCGCAACGGCGCCGACGAAGTGAGCCTCTGGGTCCGCGGCTATCCGGCGGTCACCCCGGTGACTGTCGCCGAGACCGGAGGCAAGATGACCCTCGTCGGAATCGGCGCGGACATCTGGGGCAACTCCGATGAATTCGTCTACGCCTTCAAGACCCTCGAAGGCAACGGCACGATGACCGCCCGCGTCGTCAGCAACGGCGCCGGCGCCAGCACGTGGGCCAAGGGCGGCGTCATGATCCGCGACAGCATCAACGGAGGCTCCTCCCATGCCATGATGGTCATCACCAGCGGCGGCGGCAACGGCGCCAACTTCCAGTACCGCGAAACCACCGACGGCGCCTCGGGCAACGCCGACAGCGCCAAGGTGGTTGCGCCGCCCTACTGGGTCAAGATCGACCGCACCGACAACATGCTCACCGGCTACTCCTCCGCCGACGGCAAGTCCTGGGCCATGGTGGGCTCCGTCACGATCGAGATGAAGGCCCCCGTCCTGATCGGCTTGTGCGCCGTGTCCACCGTGGCCGGCGTGGAACGGACCTTCGAATTCGACAGCATCACCACGACGGGAACCGTCACCGGCGCCTGGCAGGGCGTCTTCATCGACAGCCCGCAATACAACGATCCGGCGAACATGTCCCTGACCATCGCGGACAGCGCCGGCAAGAATGCCACGGTCGCCAATGCCGCCGTGGTGAACTCGGCCGACTGGACGCAGTGGAGAATTCCCATGAGCGACTTTGCCGGCGTCAATTTCAGCAAGGTCAAGAAGATGGCCATCACCATCGGCGACAAGGCCGCGACCACCCCCGGCGGCTCCGGCATCGTCTTCATCGACGACATCGCCTTCGGCAAATCGGCCGGCGAGCCTGCCGACGAGTAGGCGCCGTGTTGACGCACCAATTGGAGGACACAGGAGTATGAAAACGCTGCTGTCGGCATTCCTCATCGCGTGCGCATTGAGCACGAACGCGTTCGCCGTGGACATCGCGATCTCCACACAGGCAAACTGGTGGTCGCAAGACGCAGCGGACCGGGAAATGCAGGAGATTGTGGACAATGTGACAGCCGTCCCCGTCGAGCGATTCACAGCGGCCGATCACGCCGCCCTTGCCGATTGGGTGAAAGCCCACACGGGAGACGGCAAATCGGATCTCTTGATCCTCTGTGGGCAGTGCCCGGCCACCATCTATCCGTCGGGCAACACGCAGCCCGACGGCTCGCTGCTCGAATTGTTCCTGGACGACGGCAACTGCGTCGTCAACACCGGCGACTGGATCTTCTACATGGTCAACGGCGCCGGCGCCAACGGCACCGCGGCATTGCCGAATGTCATGGATATCCCCAGCATGGAGATGTGGGACGACGATACGCCTGTCGCCGTGACGAACGACGGCCGGAAATACACCCCCTCGCTGGTCCATTTCGCCACGGACCGCGCGATCCACCTCGACGCACTCACTGGCGACTGGTATCCGGAATTGATTCTGGCTCTGGCCGACGATGGGAACAGAGCGGAACCCGTCATCGTTCGCAACTCGACGACCGGCGGCCGCATCGGCGTCTTTTTCCAGACCTCCGGCCAGGACAACGATCCTCGCGGCGAGGTCATCAGCGAGTGGATCAACAACTGGTACCTCCCCACCGTTCTCACGTCGAACTGGGGACCGCAGCCGGTGGACGGCGCCACGGAAGTTCTCCGCGATGCGGTCCTCGGTTGGCAGCCCGGCCGGTTCGCCGCAACACACGACGTCTACCTCGGAACGAGCTTCGACGACGTCGACGCAGCCAGCGTATCCGACCCGAAGGGCGTCCTCGTCAGCCAGAGTCAGACGAACGTCGCATACGATCCGGAAGGCCTGTTCGAATACGGCCAGACCTATTACTGGCGGGTCGATGCGGTCAACGACACGACCT
>CAZDTD010000363.1:0-3654 GCA_964507995.1 uncultured Pirellulales bacterium
CCTTTGTGACGCCATCCGGCTACGCGCGGATCATGGTCAACAGCATTTTGAATCGCTCGTCCGCCGCGACGGAATGCGGCACGTTGCCCGGCATGATGACGACCTCACCGGCCGAGACCGTCACCGGCTTGCCCCCGATGGTCAGCCGCCCGCGGCCGTCGAGGACCTGGACCGCCGCATCGTAGGGGGCGGTGTGTTCGCTGAGCTTCTGGCCGGCGTCGAACGCAAACAGCGTGATCGTGCCTGCGGGCTTGTCGAGGATCGTTTTGCTCACGACGGCGTCCGCGGCGTAGTCAATCAGGCCATTCAGCCCCTGCGGCTGGGCGACGCACGCCTCCAGAACGCCGGCCCTCGTCTGTTTTTCCGTCATTTCATCCTCCCGGCGGGCTCAGCCGCCTTGTCGACAATCCCTTCTTTCGTTCGAAGCAACCCGGCCAGCGTAATGCCGCCCAGGTACTCATCCATATGGCTCTGGAGCTCGCCCATTTTGGCCCGCACGGGGCATGTGTCCTGACGAGGACAGCAGGCGTCGTTCAGGAGGCAGCGATTCAGGCTCAGCGGCCCCTGGGTCACCTGCACAACATCCAGCAGGCTGATATCGGCGGGATCGCCGCCGAGGCAAAAGCCCCCTTTGGGTCCCATGCGGCTTCGCACCAGACCGGCCGCATGGAGTTGCTGCATCAGCTTGCAGGCGAGCTGATACGGAACCCCCTGCTCTTTTGCCAGGGCCCGCGTCGCCACAGCGGCGCCGTCGCCTCGCTGGGCCAGCCCGAGAAGCAGCCGCAGGGCATAATCCGTATTGCGTCTCAAGATATCCACGACTCAACTCCAACAGCCCAGGTGAATACCGTCAGAACTCCGGTACATCCAATATAAGACTAATATAGTCTTACTGCTCGGCGGGTTCGCCGAAAATAGGGAAAAACCTCAGAAGTCAAAAAAAACAAGTCGCAATCAGCCAATTCGCCGGCACAAACCTCTACGGCACGAGCTTGACGCCCTGGCCCTGAACGAAACTCTGGGCCACTTCCCAGGCTTTCTCGCGGGTGGATACGTCCGGGTAGATAGGCGTGTGCGTTTTTCCCAGTCGGGCCAGCAGGCGGGCCGTCTCGACTCGGGCCTGCTGGGCCAGATTGGCCGCTTCGCCCAGCAGCCGCACGGATTCCTGCGCGGAGTGGAAGCCCATTCCGTTGTTGGCGGAGATGAAGTCCCAGCGGAATTGCCCCTGACGAAGGAGCTTTCGCGGTGCAGCGAGGTCTTCGCCGGTCGCCCCGGCCTGGACCGCAGCCGCCACATCGAAATGGGCCTTCACCAGGGCCTCTTCCGCATCGAGCTTGGCCTTCTCAGTTTTGGCCTGAATCCCTTCGACCCGAGTACGGATCTCGGCCTCGCCCCATCGGTGGCACACGGCGCAGCTATTGGCGATGTTCAGCAGCGGGCTCTGCACGTGGTGATCGGTGTACTTCACGCCGCCTTCGCTGCGATACGGCATGTGACAGTCGGCGCACGAGACGTTCCGATACGCGTGAATCCCCGTCAGGTACAGCTCGTAGTCCGGGTGCTGTGCCTTGATGATCGGCGTGCCGGAGATCGCGTGCACGTAGTCCGTGAAGTTCAGATCGTCGTAATAGGCCAGGATATCCTCCAGCGTCGTGCCTTTCGCCCACGGGAAGACAAGATAATTCTTCATCTCCGCCTGCGGGTCCGTCCGGAAGTAGTACTCTACGTGGCATTGGGCGCACACCAGCGAACGCATCTCCTGGTGGGTCGCCTGATTGATATCCTTGCCCATCGCGGCAAATGCCTCCTTCAGGGCCGGCCGCGTAATGCGCAGTTTCAGCGTCTGCGGGTCGTGGCAGTCATGGCAACCAATCGGATGCCTCATCTCGGGCGTCAGGTCGTGGAAATTGGCGGCGTAGAACTCCTTGACGCCCATCTTGTTCATCAGCCGGGATACATCGGGACTCTTGCACGTCCAGCACGTTCCCGCCTGGAAAGGCCTCGCCAGGCGGGCGGTCTTGCTCACGTCCTCCACGGCCCAGTAGTGCCCTCGGGCCTGCTTATAGTCCTTGCCGAACCCGTAGCCTGCGAACAGAATCACCTGTCGCGGATCGGCCTTCAGGTAGTCGCGGGGATACGATCCGCCGTATTGGGTCTCGGTGTCCGCGATGCGGGTCCGCAGGTAGGATTCGTACTCGTTGGGGTAATTGCGGCCCCAGACCTCGCTATCCATCTCCCACTCGCCAACCGGCTGGACTGCGATGGCCGGACGTTGGGCCTCCCACCTTCGCTCCATGATCGAGACCGCCAGCAACCCGAGCAGTACAACGACCACGACGAGCAGTCCGGCGATCCCGACCCCCATCCAAAGAGGCAGAGACCGCAAGGTGCTTCCACCGTTCGCCTTGGTTCCGTTCGGGCTCGATTCAGCAGCCATCGTGCAGCTCCTTTCCGGTCGCTCCTTGTGAGGCCATGAGGCGTTCCTGAGTTCCCAAATGCGACACATCGCGTTTGAGAGACTCTCTTCGTAGGTCGCGCGTCCTCGCACGACCCCTTTGGGCGAGCGGGGACGCTCACCCTACGCGGGCACACTCCGAACGGCCACACAGTATCACTCTTCGGTCTTCATCCACTCCAACCCCGCGTCAGGCAGCCCGGGCCGAAGCGTCGCAGGCGAAGCCGACAGGCTGCGGACCTCGTCGTGGATGTTCTGATGGCAGTCCCAGCACCGCCGTTCAGTCGCGTCGGCCAGACGGATCATCGCGAACTGCTGGCCGTGGCAACGTACGCAGTTCGCCTGTACGACCGGCGCGGCCCCAGCGGAAAGGTTCAACACCTGCGGTTCGGTTCGCATGGTAAATACGTAGGAATGCCGCATCCCATCGCGAGATTTGAACGCGTACTTGGCCACGACGTTGCTGTGTGGCACATGGCAATCGACGCAGACCGTGACCCGTCCGTGACTGCCCCGCTGCCAGCTCGCGTAGGCGTCCGTCATGACGTGACAGTTGATGCAAGTGAGTGGATCGTCGGACAGATAGGACGTGGCATTGGCGATGCGAACCAGCAGAATCGCCGCGCCGATAGCGATGCCGACGAGGCTGTAGATCCCCACCTGCAACAGCCTGGGCACCCCAGCGAGCGTCACGATCGATTTGACAAGCCCCACAACATCCATGCCGCACACACCCCACGATCGCGTTCAGACCGACAGCCATGGTGATTGCCAATGTCAAGGCCGCATTATAGACGTGAGTCGCACCCCAGCCAACTGTATTCCGTCACAAATTCGCTGGCCAAGCCGCCCAGACTAATTGTCAGGATTCCCGACTTCAACTGTTATCTTTTGAAAACCTCTTGCATTTGAACTTGATTCGGACACTTATGCTGAACTGTTTATTGCAAGGATGTCAACCGACCCGAAGACTATCCGCGGATCAGCTTTGACTTCCTGGGATACGCGTTTCGTCCACAACGGTGCGTAACTCCAAGCGGTCGGGTACATCCGAATTTTGGCTCATCCGGTTTTCGCGTACTTTTGTGTGGCCCGCCGTACAATGACCGGAGACAGCGAGGCTGTGAAAAACTTGGTTCATCCGGTTTCAGCGTACTTCGATAGTTCCTGGGGCTCCGAGGCTGTGAAAGAATTCGAAG
>CAZDTD010000364.1:0-3640 GCA_964507995.1 uncultured Pirellulales bacterium
CTAATTCGGCCAGGACATCGTAGAGGTCATATTCCGTCTTGCCGTCCACCATGCGGACCACGTTGGGAGAATAGCCGCCGGCCACGAGCGTGTCAATCAGTTCCTGGCGGGACGGCGGATCAATCCAGCGATTGCGGAAATCGTCGAGAGTGTGGACTTCCTGCACGAGCCTCGCGGCCAACCGGGCCTTGTATTCCTCCAGGCGTACGGGCATAGCCCGACCGTCAACCCCAGCGACGACGAAGCACCCATCGTTGATGATATGCACGTCGAAGCCGTCAACGCTAATCGTCGGCTCAGGCGGTGGAGGGGGCGGCGGCTCTGTGTCTCCCCCGTCGGTGCGGGGTGGTTTCGTGAGGAAACCCTCGCCAAAGAGCCGCGTGGCGTTGGTGTAATCGTAGACGCGGAACATCAGCTTGTTCGTCGCCAGATCGATGCGGGTGCCGCGACCGACCATCTGGTAGAAGCTGATGGGGCTCTTGAGGTACTTGAAAAAGACGATGTTCTGGACGCAGGGCACGTCCACGCCGGTGGTCAGCAGGTCCACCGTGGTGGCGATGAAGTGGCTGCGGGACGAGGCGCGGAGGTCGGGAAGCTGGTCGTTGCCGCTGCTGGCGGCGGTGCATTTGAAGGCGTAGTAGTCCAGACGCTGCCTGCCATTGTCGGTGCACCACTTGGCGTAGAGGTTGTTCAGACAGACGGCCACATCGTCGGCATGGCGGTCACGGGCACAGAAGATGATGGTCTTTTGTTCGGGTTTGCCGGTTTCCAGCAGATAGTTGAAAAGATCCTGACACATGGCCAACACGCGGTCGGGCAACAGGATGCGGTCCTCGTATTGGGTCCGCTGGTAGAGGTCGTCGATCTGCTCGGCGGTGATGGGCTGGCCGGTGATGGCGTCGACAGGGTTGCGGGCAATGATTTCCTCTTTGGTGATCCCGGTGTCGTCGAGATTGACGCGGCCCTTCTGGATTTCGCAGGCGGCAAGGTAGCCGTCCTCGATGGCCTGGGCGATGTCGTACTCGTAGGCGGGTTCTCCAAAGTAGGCGATGTTGTTCGCGGTGATTTCGGCGTCCTGCTTGGCCTCGGCGGTCTGTTCCTTGCATTTGAGTTCACGCGGCGTGGCGGTAAGCCCGATCTGGGCTGCGTTGCGATTCCGGGTGAGGACCTGGGACCATTTGCCCCACGCCGAGCGATGGCACTCGTCGATGACGACGTGCGTGAAGTAGTTCTCGGGATAGAAGGTGGTCAGGAAGTTGGCGTCGCTGTTTTCGTTCTCCACGCCCAGCGTCTGATACGTCGCGATATGGATGCGTGCATTCTTGGCGTTGTTGGCGCCGTCCGATTTGCGGTAGACCTCGGCGGCGTCGGAGCCGAAAACGTCCTGGAAGGCTTTCAGCGCCTGGGTGCGCAGCTCGTCCCGGTCGCAGACGAACAAGGCGCGGGTAAGCTGTCCGGCGTCGGAGATCCGCTTGAGCAGGTTGACGGCGATGAAGGTCTTGCCCGCGCCGGTCGCCAAGGCCAGGAGTGCTCGCTTGGGCTGCTTGGCGATCTCGCATTTGGCAATCTTCTCCATGACGGCGCGGATGGCGGCATCCTGATAATATCGCCGAGTTGCCTCGCCGCCGGAGTACGGCTGAAGGAGTGGGCGAGCGACAGGCGATTCCAGCGTGAAACCCATACCCTGTTCGTAGCGGGCGCGGAGTTCGGCCGGCGTGGGGAATTCCGTCAGGGGCCTGGGTGCGGAGGTCAGGCCGGTGAAGGCGTCGTACTCAACGAACATGTGCCCGTTGGAGGAGAAGACGAACTTGACGTTCAGTCGCTGGCACTGTGCGTAGCCTTTCGCCTGAGTGAGACCGTGACCGGGCGGCAGGCTCTCCTTCTTTGCCTCGATGATAGCCAAGGCGACAGGCTGGGTTTCCACGTTCACCTTCACGCGGAGGACATAATCCGCCTTGCCGCGCGAACGCCGGCGGGCCTTGCCATTGATGATTTCGACGGCGCCTGCCGTTTCTTCCCGTCGAACGAGTTCTTCGGTCCAACCCCGCTTATGAATTGCGGGGTCGATCAGTTTTGCCCTTGTGTCTGCCTCGTTAAGCTCCATCCGCTCAATCCACTCTCCTGTGCACACAGGAGTTCTCCAACCATAGGCCTGCCCACGAAGCACTTCCGCGAGCTTTCGTGAGATTGTAGCACATCAGGAGTTGCTGTGTACCGGTCGAATCATAGGCATGCGGGACATTATTTTCTCGCTGCATGTCGTTATTCCTTGCACCGGCGGGGGTTACGGCGGGAGGATTTTGTGTTTTTCTGGTTGACGGGGCAGTGCGATTCGTTTATCATCTATACAACTTGGCGTAATGCTTTACGCCGGAGTTACCGTGTGGGTTGCGAACCCACGGGACCGAGTTTGCGTCGGCGGCTTGCGGGCGCCGGCGCGGGAATTCGATGCGGAGACGCGCATGAAGAATCACTTCTGTCGGAACTGTGCGTATGCGATGCGGCCGAAGGGGCGGTGGCTTCGGATCTGTCTTTCGCGGTTTCCGGGGCTGCTGCTGTGCGTGAACAATCCGGAGATCCTGGGCGAGCCGATGGGGATGCCTCCGACAGGTCGCTGCGACAACTGGCGACTGCGGGTGGACCCGCCGGTGCGGGTCGAGCCGCGACAGCCGCGGGACCCGAGGTTCCGTTACATCGGTCTGACGAAGAACAAGGTCGCGCTCGTCGATGCGGCGGACTTCCCGTTGCTGAGCCGGTACAAGTGGTCCGCGATGAAGCACGGGCGGACGTTTTACGCGCGTCGGGGGCGGGGCAACCACATCGTCATGATGCACCGCCAGATCATGCAGCCGGCGAAGGGGATGGTGGTCGATCACAAGAACCGGCACGGGCTGGACAATCGTCGGGAGAACCTTCGCGTCTGCACGCCAGGGGAGAACAGTTTCAACATCGGGCCGGCGAAGGGGGCCCCGTTCAAGGGCGTCTATCCGTGCGGGGACAAGTGGGGGGCCAAGATCAGACACAAGGGCAAGCTCTACGAACTGGGCCTGTTCGATACGCAGCTCGATGCGGCGCGTGCTCGGGATCGCAAGGCCATCGAGTTCCACGGTCGGTTCGCGTACCTGAACCTGCCGGGGGAGGCGCAGGCCGAGGCGAAGGGAGATCCGCCGGCTGATAAGAAAGGATAGGAGCTGGCGGGAGCCGGATGCATGACCGCACTTGCGCGCATGCGACAGGAGTTCATGGAGACCCTGGATTGTCATTCCCGCGAACGCGGGAATCCAGTTCCGGGGATGCGCCACATGCCATGGCTTGTGGATTCCTGCTTGGCGCAGGAATGACAGTGTCCCGCCCATGCCTCGTCGGTCCATCGGAAGGCGCAATAGCGGTTATGCACCCGCGGCAGCCTGCCACGGGACGAGTCGCTTGACGAAGCAGGTCGCCGTCGGCAGAATGGCGAAGACGGGCAGGGTCTGCCGGATGGGGCATCTGGTTGCCGCACGACGACGGCAGGTCCGATATAATACCTCGCGATAATGGGAAGAGTTGCCGGCGGGGGCTCGGTCGGTTTAACATGACATCGGGAAGAACGTGAGCAAGGTCGGTCTGAAACTGGGCAGTTTGTCGCTGGATGTGCCTT
>CAZDTD010000365.1:0-3627 GCA_964507995.1 uncultured Pirellulales bacterium
GCCAATGTGGACAGCGGCACGGTCATCGCGCCTCCATACTGGGTGAAGATCGAGCGAATCGCCGATACCTTCACAGGCTATGTTTCCGCCGATGGCAAGACCTGGAGCCAGATCGGCACGACACCCATCACCATGACCGACCCGGTCTGTATCGGTCTGTGCGTCACGTCGCACGCGGTCGGCGAGGACCGGACTTTCGAGTTCGACAGCATCGCGTCGACGGGCACCGTCACAGGTTCATGGCAGGGCGCCGTGATTAACAGCCCGCAGTATAACGCCGTAGCGAACATGTCGCTGACAATCGCAGACAGCGCCGGCAAGACCGCTACGGCCACCAGCGCCACCGCTGCCCTCGCAGCCGACTGGACGCGATGGGCGATCCCGATGAACGACTTCGCGGGCGTGAACTTCGCGAAGGTCAAGAAGTTGACGATCACCCTCGGCGACAAGAACGCTACCACCGCCGGCGGGACCGGCATCGTCTTCATCGACGATATCGGCTTCGGCAGCACCACCGAGTAATCCGATGGATGGGTAACCTCGCAACACCCAAGCGGGGCCTGCGTCACAAGACACAGGCCCCGCTTCTTTTTGGTTCTTCACGGAATTCCGGAGACGCCGTCCCCGGCCCCCTGGCAGTTTCCCGCTTTGCACCAGTGCGGGAGATGCGATTGAGGCGGCTTTCAGCTACACCCCAAGCGTCTGATTGAGGAAGGAACGGACCAATCCAGAATCCGCCGTCCCGACGCGTAGCAGCGCTTCGCACCGAGGACAGCGAAAGTTTGACGCGCTGGGGTCACCGGCGATGCGGATACCAGAGAGCCCCCTCCAGGTGTCGGGTGCCATGCTTACGCTTGCGTAAGCATGTCCCTCAGGCAACGGACAAGACATGTCCACGCAAGCGTGGACATGGCACCCAGCGCCCAGATGTTGTACAATTCGCTCACATTCACGTCGGAGGCCGAAAGGCAAAAAGGCCCCCCGGTGCGATGCATCGCATTGGCCTAACTCCCCTCGCACGACCGCTTCGGGCGTACCCGGCATCCCAATCCCGGAGGAGGCCACCGACTGCGCCGTCTTTGCCGATCTCGCCGGCCGAGGTCGGCCCACCAATGATCCCCAGAATTCCGCGAAGAACCTTCTTTTTTGCGCCTGGTCAATGTGGATTTGTCAGTTCACCGAGATCCAGTCCAAGTGTACGACGCCGCTCCGGACCAGGAGCTTGATTCGATTGGTCCCCTGAGAGAGAGCCGCCGGCTTTCCGGAGACCTCGCACCAATCGCCCTGGGGGACGGCCAACTCCTGAGTGCGGCCGTTGATCGTCAATTCGCAAACCGCCGGACCGGCTTCCGCCTTCGCTCGCACAACGACTGAATAGTCACGGCCGGTCAGGCTCTCGACCGCGTAGGCGGTCCACTCCTGCTCGATCAGTCGGATGCCCTGTTGCGAGCTCCAGCGATCGGTGCCGGAGATCGGCTCGACAGGCACCGGCTCTGACGTGCGGTAATACTTCGACAATCGCGCGGCGTTCTTGACAAAATACGACTGGTTCGGGCCGTCGTGACCGTAGTTCTCGGCCTCGATCCGGCCCGGCGCCCGGCGGAACATCGCATTCACCACGTCGGGAAAGAACACACAATTCTCCAGCCGGATGTTGACGAGCAGTTGGTCGAAGGCCTTCTGGGCGAGTTCCGCAGAGGGTTTGTCGCCGCCGCGGGAGTAGGACCGGATCGCGTCCCATCCCTCCGGCGTTTTGATCGAGCACGGTCCATTCGTCGCATCCATCTTCTTCCACGGCCAGAACGACCACCCGATGTTGTTCGCCTCGAAGTACTGGGTCGTCGCCCAGTAGATGGCGTTGTCCTTCTCCCCGGTCTCGCCGACCCAAACGGGGGCATTCAATCCCTCCCGACGCTCGATGAACCGGCCGATGTCGTTGAGCTTGTCCGGCCGGTCCCAGCAGTAGAAGTGGAACTGATAGAACAGATTGTCGTCGAACGGCGTCGAGAAAACGGACCAGTCGTTGGCCCAGTCAGCCCCTTCCAGCGTGATCATGTGCCGCTTGTCCACCTCACGGATAGCGGCTGTGATGCGTTTGTAGAGGGGCTCGAGCCGGTCCTTGTACTTCTCCGCAGCGCCGGTCCGCTGCGGCAGCGGTTCGTTCAACAGGTCATACCCGGCAACCGTCGGCTCATCCTTGTAGCGAGCAGCGATCTTGACCCACAAATCGACGAGCCGATCCTGGTTTCTTTCTTCCATGAACAATCCCGGCTGGTCGGCCGGACTGTCGTCGATGTTCGCGCCGGTCTGGCCGCCCGGCGCGCCGTGCATATCGATGAGGACGTAGACCTCGTGCTGGCGGCACCAGGACACCAGATTGTCCAGCAACTGGAAACCCTCGTCGACGTAGACCGCGTCGTCGCCCTCCGTCAGGAACAGGCGGGAGTTCAGGGCGGGGCGCACCGAGTTGAAACCGAGTTCCGCGATCCGGGCGATATCCGCCTGGGCGATGTAGTCCTTTCGAAACTCAGCCCAGAAACGCGCTGCGTTCTCAGGCCCGATCAGATCGCGGACGATTTTCTCGATTTTGCGAGGCCGGTCCCCCTGCTCGCCCAACTTCCACATGTACCCCTCGGGCAGCATCCAGTTGCCCAGGCCGACTCCTCGCAGGAGGACTTTCCCGCCGCTCTCGTCGAGTATGTCCTGACCCTGGGTGCGAAGGAACGTCAAGGCCCCGCACACCGGAGAACAAGCCAGAGCCATCATGAATACCACGCCAACCGTCGCGATCCTCACTCGATTCCGCATTGTGTCACCTCGTCGTCAAGATTATCTGGCATCGTTCGCGCATCGGGCATCCACACCAGGTCGTGCGTTCGCGTCCGGCGTACCCGCTTCCGTATGATATCCGCCAGTTCGTGTGCCGTACAACAAGCGACGCGTGAAAATAAAGAAAGGGCGTGGACAACTTCCGATTGTCCACGCCCTGGAAAGGACACGATTGAATCCAATGGTCGGAAACTGCTACTTCTTCTCCTCGACCTTGGTCGTCGACTCGCTCGAATCGCCGCGTGTGTCGTCTTTTGCATCGACGCTCACAGACACCGTCATCGGCTGGGTGAAGAGCATGAAGGACATGTCTTCGATCTCGCCGGTCGGATCAAGAAGCTGACTCCACGATACGGCGACGCTCGTATTGCTCGTCGTCGTGTACACGGCGCCTTCGTTCCTTCCCACGCCGGCGAGGATCAATATCTCATCGCCGGTCAGGAGAGAATCGAAGACACGGATGTCGTCGAGCAGGCCGTTGAAGTACTCGTCATCCGCCGAGCCGCGGGCGCCGAGGATCAACGTCGCTTGCGTCGGCGCGACAAACCCCTTCTGATTCGTGGCCGTCGCTTCGAGTACGCCATCGACGTAGATCCGCATCGCCTTCGTTCCCGCCTCGAACGTGCCGGCCACATGATACCAGTGATTCGCCCTCAGGGCGTTCACCGACTGCCATGTGTTCAGGCCCACACGAAAGTGAACGAAGCCGTTTTCGTCCAGCCACAGGCCGAACCGGTTTCCGTTGACGCTGTCACGATCGTATTCGAGGATCGCGCGATACTGGCCGGTGGTCTCTCT
>CAZDTD010000366.1:0-1797 GCA_964507995.1 uncultured Pirellulales bacterium
CCGATCCGCGTTTCCTTCTTGGCCGTGATGCAGGCGTTGATGAATCGCCGGCTGGAATAGAGCGACGCCGGAAGCGTGGGCGGCCCATATGGGCCGATGACTTCGTTGTTGCCCATGAACAGGATGAACAGATCGGGTTTCTGCGAGACGCAGTCCCTCGCGATTCGCCTGGCCACGTGGGAGTTCATCGCGGTCACGGCGGCGTTGACCACCTCGAACGCCCTGCCCTCGGCGTGCTCGTTGAGCAGCAGCTCCAACTGCCGGCAGAACCCGTAGGCCGGCTCCGGATCGCCAAATGCCGCGGAACCGCCCAGAACGCAAATCCGGATCGTTGATTCCCCCTTTGGACTCAATGCACAGAACTCCGGCGTCCGGGACAGCGACTTGGGGACGAAGTGTTCGCAATAGCGTTCGTTGACCAGATCGAGCGTCTGTCCCGCAGCCTTCCAGGGGATGAAGAACTCCCTGGGCAGTCCATAACCCGCCAGCGAAAGCACGAGTTCCGCCAGGACAAAAAACACGAGCGGGCCCAGCGCCATCGCCAACAGGCGTTTCCAGAGCGACGGTTTCTTCCCCGGTACCGGCCGCTCTTTCTTGTCGCGTGACTCGCGTTTCATTTCCATGTCGATAGCCGGCCCCCTGCTATGTGTCGGATTCCTCCGCAGCAGGCAGGGCCTTGCCGTCGGTTTCGAGGGCCGCCAGGCTCATGCCGCGGATCTCGGGCAGCGTGCTGCCGATGATGCCCTGGAGGTCGCCGTAGAGGCCGGAGGTGCTCAGGAGCACGCGTTCGAGCTGTTTTTCCCGCTTTTTCCAGCAGGTGTTCAAGGCCCGTTTCTCCGCCTCCAGTTCCTGCCGCATCGTCATGAACGCTTCGACGACGCCGGAGACGCGGTTGTAGAACTCCTGGCCGATCAGGTAATTGTAGACCAGCTCCATCTTGCTGTGCTGGCCATCCAGGGCCCGCCGGCTCTTGGCGACGCCGATCAGTCCCTCGCGGAGCATGACCGCGACCGGATGAACGCAGGCCCAGCTCGCGACCCAGACGCCGTCCACCTGGCCGAAGTGACGCACGTGCTCGGGCAGTTGCTCGCTGACGATGATGGATCGCGATGCGCCCACCATCCGCAGGTCGTCTCGCAGCTTGGGCAGCCAGTCCTTGGACCAGTGCCTCGTCCGCTTGGACTCCCACAGGATCAGACCGCAATCCATGCCGCTGTCGTCGAGGACCCGCTGAATCACGTCGGCCCCGCGGACCCCCTTGGGCACCGGCTCGATGGAATCCGTCGGGAACAGGCCCTTGAGCAACTCCTCCAGCGCGACCTCCAGGACCTCGCCCTGTGCCTGCTGCGAGCCCTGCTCGGCCTTACGTTTCATGTCCTCCATTTGTCGTACGAGCATCTGGACCTTCTGCTCGTACTCCATGAGTTTGAACCGGTTCTGCTCGCCCGATTCCTTGAGGGCCTGCTCCCGCACCTTCTGCAACTGCTCGTGGGTCCGCCGGGTCACCTCCAATTCGACAGCCTCAACCCGGTCCTGGAGCTCGCGTTCCTTCTTCAGGAAGGCGAGTTCCTTCTGATTGGCAAGTTGCACCTTGGCCTGCAATTCCGCAATCGCGGCGGCCTTGTCCTTCAGTTCCAGATCCTGCTCGGCCCGGGTCCGCTCGCGAATCATCTTTTCGAGCGTGGGACGCTCCTGGGCCAGCTTCGCCTTTACCTGGTCATCCACCGACTCGATCTGCTTTTGGAGTTCGCGTTGGCGCTGGGCCAGATCGTCCTGCTGCTGCTTGAGCCGCTGGCG
>CAZDTD010000366.1:1897-3624 GCA_964507995.1 uncultured Pirellulales bacterium
AGCGTGGGGTTCTGGCGCCAGTCCTTGTCCGCTTCGTGGCGGTACTCGCTGACCCTCGGGCGGCGCTCCCGCAGGCGGACGGACTCGACGCCTAAGTAGTATCCGCTGGAGATGGGGTTCTTGCCCACACACTCCAGACGCAGCGTATACTTGCCCGGCTCCGGCCAGAAGTCCAGCAGGTGATGCTCGACCGTGGACAGATCGGCGCTGTACAAGTCGATCACGCCGCCGAGCTTCACGCCGTTGAGAGAGGCCTGATACTGCCCGTAATCGTTTGCGCGGGTCAGGACCACGAGAAGCCGCAACGGCTCTTTCTTCTCGACTTCGAACGGGATCTCGATCCAGGCGTTTTCCTGCTGCTGGGGTTTGTAGAGCAGGTGACCCTGGGAATACAGGTCGAGGTCCTGCGCAAGGGCCTCGCCCGGCCCGTGGTATTGCTCGGCGGTGAAGTCCTTGGCGAGAATCGTCTTGCGTTCCAGGCTCGGCAACGTCCGCTCGCGAGCGTGCAGGGCGCGGGCCTCGAACGTGGGCTCGCCAGTCTGGTACCAGAACGCCACGCTCGAATAATCGTCCTGGCGCTCGTTCCAACTGTGGGTCTTGAACTCGGGATTCTCGTCGAGCGACATCCAGCCGAAATGCTCGAACGTCACCTTGATCCCCTTCTCGAAGACGAACGGGTCGTTGATGTGCCAGCGGTAGGCGGAGGTGTGGCCGCCCACGATGCCCCATTGATCGAAGTACGGGACGCCGAAGTACGGCGTGCTCGTCGTCTGGAGGCCCCAGGCAGAGAGGAAGTAGTCCTCGGTGCCGGTGCCCCAGATGGAGGCCTTCGGCTCGCCGTCGATGTAGACCTTCTCGTCGCCCTCGCCAAACCAGGACGGACTGCGGGTCCGCACGCTCAGGACCGTGCCGACGTAGTGTCCCTTGCCCTTCGTGTCGAGGACGACATAGTCCTTGCCCTTCTCGGCGGGGTACTCCTGGCGGTACTGGGCGTAGAAGTACGGCGTGTCCTTCGCGATCTTGTCCTTCTTGATCCAGTCGATGTTGTAGTACAGCAGGCTGATCGGCTTTTCGCTCTGGTTGACGATCTCGACCCGGGCCGACTTGCGGAACGGCATCTGCCAGAAGCAGTTGTACGAGTCCGCGTCCTCGACGATCACAGGCAGGCTGATGACCTCGCTCCGCTTGCCAAAGCTGTTGGCGAAGAAGTCCCCCACAGGAGCCTCCACGCCGGGCTTGTCACGACCATCCCAGTAGATCCGCAGGAGCATCTCCTGGTGGTTGGCGGACCCGTTCTTCGCCCACGGGTGCGGCTCGGGACCGAGGAACGTCAGCCAGATGTGCGTAATGACGCCGGGACCTTTGACATCCATGAGGATCTTCCGCTGCCCCGGCGCGACGCTGCTGTTGTCCGAATTGCTGTTCGGATCGGGAGTCCCATTCGGGTCCGGTTTCCCATCGGCCCCGATCTTACGCGTCGAGGTCGCTCTCATGCTCCGCCCATCGTGGGGCTTCGCCAAATCCGCCAGAAAATCCCCAAAGCAAACCGACCCGCCCAGCAACACCAGGCCAGTCAGAACCAACAAATGCAACGCCCCGCTACCCGAACGATTCAAGAATCGCATCCTGTACACTCCGTAACGCCAACATTCAGAAATGTGCCCGTCGAACGCAAATCCACGCGTGAAGTGTACCCCCCAACCCGACGACCCGCAACCCCCACGCTG
>CAZDTD010000367.1:0-3617 GCA_964507995.1 uncultured Pirellulales bacterium
ATGTTCAGGCTGGGGCCGGAGGTGTCCTTGAACGGATCGCCGACCGTGTCGCCGATGACGGCTGCCTGGTGCACCGGGTTCTTGGTGCCGTCGGGCAGCTTCTTGCCGCCGTGGGCGCCCTTCTCGATGTACTTCTTCGCGTTGTCCCACGCGCCGCCGGCGTTGTTGAGCGTGATGGCCAGCACGAAACCCGTGGTCAGACCGCCCATCAAAAGGCCCATGACGCCCGAGACGCCGAGGAGCAGGCCGGTTGCAACCGGCACGATGATCGCCAACAGAGAGGGCAGGATCATCTCCCGCTGGGCGCCCTTTGTGGAAATCGAGACACAGCGGGCATAATCCGGCTTGCCTTTGCCTTCCATGATGCCCGGGATCGCCTTGAATTGCCGACGTACCTCTTCCACCATCGCGCCGGCGGCACGACCGACAGCCTTCATCGTCATGGCGCAGAACACGAACGCCATCATCGCTCCGATGAACAAGCCGCCAATCAGCTTGGGGTTCATGATCGTCAGATCGTAGGCATTGACGAAGTCGGACATCGTGGCGGTTCTGGCGTTGATTGCGCCGGCCACGCTGTCGGTGGCTGCGAATGCAACCTTGCCCACGTAGTAGATGCCGTCGGTGCTTTCCTGGGCCAGCCGTCCAATCCAGATGCGAATCTCTTCGATGTACGCAGCCAGCAACGCCATGGCCGTCAGAGCGGCCGAACCGATGGCGAAGCCTTTGCCGGTCGCCGCCGTGGTGTTGCCCAGGGAGTCGAGGGCGTCGGTCCTCTTGCGAACTTCCGGATCGAGGCCGGCCATCTCGGCGTTGCCGCCGGCGTTGTCGGCGATCGGGCCGTAGGCGTCGGTCGCCAGGGTGATGCCGAGCGTCGAGAGCATGCCGACCGCGGCGAAGCCGATGCCGTAGAGGCCCATTGCGACGTTGGAGAAGCCGCCGGCGAAGCCGTAGGCGGCCAGAATGCCGATTACGATCGTGATGACCGGCAGACCGGAAGAGTACATGCCGTTGGCGAAACCGTCGATGATGGCCGTCGCCGGACCCATTCGGGCTTGGTTTGCGATGCCTTTGGTCGGCTTATATTCATCCGAGGTGTAGTATTCGGTGAACTGGCCAATCAAAACGCCGGCGATCAGGCCCGAGACCACCGAACCGAAGATGCCCCAACTGATCCAGTCGGTCTTCGCCAGACCGGCGAGCACGACGAGGATCAGGACGGAGCTGCCCAGCGTTCCGAACAGCAGGGCGCGAAGCAGATTCTTCTGGCTGGCGTCCTCTTTACAGCGGACCATGAACATGCCGATGATTGACAGGAAAATGCCGAGGCCTGCCACGAGCATGGGGGCCAGGACGGCCTTCATGGCGGTCATGCCGCTGGCGTCAATGGCGGCCTGTGGCAGGGCGGCGCCGAGGGCGGCGGTTGCCAGAATCGAGCCGCAGTAGCTCTCGTAGAGGTCGGCGCCCATGCCGGCCACGTCGCCGACGTTGTCGCCGACGTTGTCTGCGATGGTTGCCGGGTTGCGGGGGTCGTCCTCGGGGATGCCGGCTTCGACTTTGCCGACCAAGTCGGCGCCGACGTCTGCGGCCTTTGTGTAAATGCCGCCGCCGACGCGGGCGAACAGGGCCTGCGTCGAGGCGCCCATGCCGAACGTGATCATTGTGGTCGTGATTTCCACAAGTTTATGGCTCTGATCCATGCCGACCGGCACGAGTTGCAGGCCGAAGAGCGTCAGACCGTTGGTCATGTGCTCCGGGCTGTAGACGAACCAGTTCAGAATGATGTACCACAGCGAGATATCGAACAGACCAAAACCCACCACGACCAAGCCCATAACGGCGCCGGATCGGAAGGCGACCTGCAGACCGCTGTTGAGGCTCTTGCTGGCGCCCTGCGCGGTTCGCGACGAAGCGGCTGTTGCGGTCTTCATGCCGAGGAAGCCGCACAGGCCGCTGAAGAATCCGCCCGTCAGGAAGGCGATGGGCACGAAGGGATTCTGGACGCCCTTGAAGGCCAAAAAGCCGAAGATCACCAGGAGGACCGCGAAGACGATGGCGACCACGCTGTATTGGCGGAACAGGTACGCATAGGCGCCCTCACGCACATACTGGGCGATTTCGATCATTCGCTCTGTGCCCGCCGGAGCCTGCATCATTTTCTTATAGAAGTAGATGGCGAACCCCAGAGCACACACCGCGGCGATCGGTGCGATCCACCAACTCAACGGGGTCGCCAAAGCCGATGTGGTTTCGGTAGTCCCGGCGGCCTCCGCGGCGCTCGCCACGGCACTGAAGGCCAGGACCGGCGCCGATACCCCCAAAATCTTCTTCAAAACACTCACTTCTATGCTCCTTTCGAATAGACCTATTTCGGCTCACACAACCGTACAGAATCCCAGCAGTGTACAGAAAAAAGGCCGGTTATCAAATGTTTTCCATGCAATCTGCGCGGAATTCGCAGCGTGAGCTGCGCAGATCGTTTGAAGTTCCGACCCCGAGCTTACTCTACGTGTGATAGTCCGCGTTGATATGGACGTATTCGGTGCTCAAGTCGCAGCCGTAGTAGAAGTCGCTGCTCCGGCCGACGCCCAGGTCCACGGTGATGATGAACTCTCGCTGCGAAATGATCTGCGACGCTTCCTTGGCGTTGAAATCGGTCGGGGCGCCGTTTCGGAAGACGTACAGGTCGTCGAGCTTGCAGGCGAGCTTCTCGGGCTTGAGCTTCACGCCGGAGGAGCCGACCGCGCAGATGATCCGACCCCAGTTTGGGTCGCCGCCGTTGACGGCGCACTTGAAAAGCGGGTAATCGGCCACCGCCCGGGCGGCCTTCGTTGCCTCGGCTACTGTCGCGGCCCCCTTGACGACCACTTTGAACATCCGGGTCGCCCCCTCGGCGTCCAGCGCCATCTGGCGGACCAGGTCGGTGCACAGGTCCGTCAGAGCCGTCGCGAACTTGCGGTAGCTCGTTCCGGGTCCGGTAATCCGCTCGTTACCGGCCATGCCGGAGGCCAGAAGGATTCCCGTGTCGTTCGTGCTCTGGTGGCCGTCCACGGTGAGCCGGTTGAGCGAGCCGCCGATGGCCTGGGCGAGGGCCTTGCCCAGCAGCGGCTTGCTGATGGCAACGTCGGTCGTGATGAACAGCAGCGTGGTCGCCATGTTGGGCCCGATCATGCCGGCGCCTTTGACGGTGCCTGCGATTCTCGCGGTCGCCCGCGAGAGCTTGACCTCGCGATAGGCCTGCTTGCACCGCGTGTCGGTCGTCATGATGGCATGCGCGAACGCCAGGCCGGCCTCGGACGATCCCGAGAGCAGGGGGGCCGCCTGGTCGATCCCGGCGGTCACCTTCTCCATCGGCAACTGGTGCCCGATGATCCCGGTCGACGCGACGAGGACTCCCTGGGACTCGACGCCCAAATGTTTCGCGGTCAGGACGCACATTTTGCGTGCGTTGGCCAGGCCGAGTTTGCCTGTGCAGGCGTTGGCGTTGCCCGAATTGACCACGACGGCGTACGTCTTTCGGCTCTGGATGTGTTCCCGACTGACCTGCACGGCCGCCGAAGTGATCTTGTTCGTCGTGAACACGGCGGCTGCCGTCGCGCCCGTCGGGCACGCGAGCA
>CAZDTD010000368.1:0-3567 GCA_964507995.1 uncultured Pirellulales bacterium
CGCTGACGCAGGAGCAGACGACGACGTTCTGGCGAATCCTCAGGGACCAGGCGGGCCCGTTCGTGCGTCTGCCGGCCGCCCGCAACGGCGACCGAAAAGACCGCAACTGATCCGTTTTTTCGCAAGTCCACGGCTTCGCCCTGCCGATAATCACGCTGCGCATTCCACAAATCCGTGTGAAGGAGTAAAATGATGGAAACGTTGCTTTCTGTGGTGAGCATAGTTGTCCTGGCACTCCTGATCGCCTGGAACGTCATTCAGTCCAAGCGGGTCGACGCGCTGCAAAAGCGGGTCGAGGCCCTGGAAAAGACGTAAACAGATCCAGCCTGTCGCGGATCGGGAGGGCCCGACCGTCGACCTATGAGAACCGCCATCCGTACCATTCTGGTCGCGCTGACGACCGCGAGCGCAGCCCGCGCGGCCGGCCATCCGCTGCTCGGCGAGACCAACGCGGTGGTGTACTTTTCTTCACGGCCCGTCTCCTCGATCACGGAGCCGCGTGTTCGCGAGGCTTTCATCGCGGCTGTGAAGGCCGCTTCGACGGCCGAGGGCCTGGCCCGCGCGACCATCGAGCATCCTTCGGACGAATCCGTTTTGCCGCCGGACATGGCGGCCCCGACGTTCGTCTGGAGCGACTCGACGCCTGGAGCCGACCTGTGGCTGATCGACCTGGCCTATGAGTCCGACCACGTCTATGCGCTGACCCAGGGAGCGACGCCGGCGCGGGCGCCGGATCGGGACCCGCAGACGCTCTCTGCGGCCGCAGCGGCGTACCACCCGCCTGACGCGTCGATTCGCGTCCATCGATGGCGGCCCGAGCCCAGCCACTGGGACCGGATCACGCAGCGGTTCCGCGGCCGGCAAGCGTCCGTCACGATCACCGGCATGGCCGCCACAGCGCCGGACCAGGCGCTGTCGCAGGCCAGGGCCAGTCTGAGCGTCTGTGAAGACCCTGTCGGCGCGCCCATCTTTTATCGCGACGTGCCGCTGCCGTTTCGCCATGTCCTCGCCAATCTCGAATCGATCCGCTGGCGACTCGGGTCGGTTTCCTCCTACGAGCCGCGGACCCTGTTGACGGGCATGAAGGTCTGCGGGAACTGCCACTCCTTCACCGCGGACGGGGGGACCCTCGCGATGGACGTCGATTACGGCAGCGACAAGGGGTCCTACGTCATCGCGCCGATCAGGCCGCAGACGGTCCTGGAAAAGGATATGGTGATCTCGTGGAGCGACTATCGGCGGGAGGACAACGAATTGACCTTCGGCCTGCTGTCGCAGATCTCGCCCGATGGGCGGTACGTCGTCAGCACGGTCAAGGACCGGTCCGTGTTCGCCCCGGTGGACGACCTGTTCTATTCGCAGCGGTTCTTTCCGGTCGCGGGAATTCTGGTGGTCTACGACAGGCAGACGAAGCGATTCTTCCCGCTCGCCGGCGCGGACGACCGCCGGTACGTCCACAGCAATCCGACGTGGAGCCCGGACGGCAAGGCCCTTCTCTTCGCCTACAATCAAGCGTATCAACTCACCGGCTTGAAGGACGCCTCCTCCGCGGTGGTCGAGCGGGAAGAGGTGGCCGAGTTCTTCGAGGGGCAGAAGAAGTTTCGCTACGACCTCTACCGAATCGATTTCAACGACGGCCAGGGCGGGCGAGCGACTCCGCTGCCCGGGGCCTCGGACAACGGGTGGAGCAATTACTTCCCCCGTTACTCGCCGGATGGGCGGTGGATCGTGTTCTGCCGGAGCGACTCGTTCATGCTGCTGCAACCCGACAGCGAGCTGTTCATCATGCCCTCGGGCGGCGGCTCGCCGCGGAGGATGCGCTGCAACTTCACCGGCAGGATGAACTCCTGGCATAGCTGGTCGCCCAACGGCAAATGGATGGTCTTTTCATCGAAGGCCGATGGTCCGTTCACCCAGTTGTGGCTGACGCATATCGACTCCGAGGGCAACGACAGTCCGGCGGTTCTGCTCGAACACTTCACCGCAGCGGATCGCGCCGCCAACATTCCGGAATTCGTACACGTCGATCCGCGACACTTCGCGGAAATCCGCCCTGAGTTCGCGGACTACTACACCCACTATCGCATCGGACTGGGCCACGAGCGACGGCACGAGTACGCCAGGGCCGTCGAGGAATTCCAGAGGGTTCTGGTCGAGGAGCCGAACCACGTCGAATCGCTCTATCTGCTGGCCTCCTGCCTGGCCCGGCTCCATCGGGAGCAGGAGGCGATGCCCTATGCAGACAAGGCGGCTTCGCTGGCGCCGAACAGTCCGCTCGTGCACGGTCTGTTGGGTGGCCTGTTGTGCGGCGCAGGTCGCTACCGGGAAGCGTTGACACATCTCGAAATCGCCCATCTGGCGACTCCGAGCGATGTGGGCATCGCCAACAACCTGGCCTGGCTTCTGGCAACCTGTCCGGATGCGACCTATCGCAGCGGGCCGCAGGCCCTGCGCCTGGCCGAATGGGCCTGCAAGGCAACGGACTACAAGTCGCCGCCGCTGTTGGACAGTCTGGCCGCTGCGTACGCGGAGATGGGCCAGTTCGAACAGGCCGCCCAGACCGTCCGGAAGGCCATCGAGATCGTCGCCGGGTCCAGGGGATCGACACAACCGCTCGAAACCCGCCTGGAGGCGTACCTGGCGGACACGCCCTGGCGCGAACCGGCGGCGAGGTGATTGGCGGCATTCCCCATACTCGCAGTCTGTATTCCACATTGAAACGCCGTGCGTCGCAGAAAGTCGATTTTTGTCTTGACGCGCCGACGCGGCACAGATAGTGTATAAACAGTTGCTCCGTGCGCGGGCTCACGGAATACGCATCATCCGAGCCGGCACAATGGCATATCTCACAAGTCAAACACAACGACGGCAGTTCTCGACTGGATTGCGTATGCCGACAAATCGGATCGGTTGTCGCACAAGGAGGAACAAATCATGAAGAATCTCACGATTCTGATTGGGGCCGTGATCGCAGCAGTCGCTTCCACGACATCCGGTGCGATTGTCTATTCGGGTTCGCAGAACCTTGTGCTCACACTGAACCCGATGTCTCCCATGGACTCGGGCTTCATCCAGATCGGCGATATGGTCGGCGACTGGGATGATTTCCGAGTCGAGATGTGGCTGGACATGGGCATGCCCTCCGCGATGGATATGGCGATGGGCATGGGCCTCGGGATCTTTGCGCCGGGGAGCATGGCCAGCAGCATGAGCATGGATCTGGGGATGGGAATGAACCTGGGCATGGGCACGGCGGGCATCCTGGGCCTGGGCTTCTTCTCGCCCAATCTGGCGATGGGGGCGACCATCGGGCCGGAGTCCCCTTTCCTCGATTCGGCCTACCTGTGCGGCTCCGGCGGGTTCGGCGAAGACGGCGGCTACATCGGGCTTCGCACCGCGATGGGTCAGTATGGCTGGGTACACGTCCAGACCCTGTCGAGCCCCGACACAGACACTCGACGTCTCGTCATCGATGGATGGGCCCACCAACTTCAGCCGGGCCTGGCCATCGCGGCCGGAGAAGGAGGCTCCTGCGACTGGGCGCCCGGCAAACCACACAAGATGCAC
>CAZDTD010000369.1:0-3566 GCA_964507995.1 uncultured Pirellulales bacterium
CTTGGGGTACAGGCGGATGTCGTCGACGTACAGGGTGCCTTTGGCCCCGGCGCCTCCGATACCCAGCGTCAATGTCGTGACATTGCCCAGGTTTGCCCCTGTGTCGGCCAAGACGATGTTCCATCTCTGCCAGCCCCCGATTCCAATGTCCGTTGCAGAACCACTGTAGGCGACCTTGGTGTTGTTGATCTTGATGTACAGGGTTCCGGTGTTGCCTGTCGTCCCGCGGAACCAGAGTGAAAGGCTCTTGATACCGGAGGCGGTCCAGTCTTGACCGTCGTCGAAGGTCCGTTTGGCCTCGGCATAGGTCGCGGTGCCGCTGTTATCGTAGAAGATTGGCATGGATCGGCTGCCACTGTGCACGATGGTCGACTCACAGAATGTGCCGTCGATGGCGGGATCGATCCCAACGATGGAGCCGTTGGCCTCGTCGTCGTAGCCGTCGCTCCACGTCTGGAAGACGGCCTCTTCGGCGTCCATGTCGTCCCCATAGCTCTCAAAATCATCGATCACCACGACTTCCTGGGTCGTGAAACTCCAGACGTCGCCTTCGTAGGTCCCGGCATCGCCGACTTCATCGACCTTCCAGAAGTAGTCTGTTGCGAGCATCAGGTCCGCGGGGGTGTAGCTGTGGTCAACCAGCGTCTCGGGGGCCACGGTTCCCTCAGCCACGGCGTTGGCGTCGGCGCCGAAGTAGAGCTCGTGCGAAGTGGCCTCGCGGCCGGGACGCCAGTTCAGCGTCGCGTCGATGCTGACGTCCGTGGCGCCGTTCGCCGGATTGGCGCCGAACGCCTGCGTCGGCGTGTAGAAGAACCGCACCTCGCTGAGGCCGACGATTGTGGACATTTCGCCCCAGTTGTCGTTGACGGTCAGCTTGACGTGCTTGGCCAGGACCTCGCCCAGATCGACGATGGTGTTGGCCGTATAGGTTGCCTTGCCGGTTCCCTGGGCGAATTCGGGCACGTTCTCCAACGCGGTCCAGGTCTCGCCGTCGGTGGAGTACTCGATGACAACGTCCTTGGCCCCGAAGCCCATGAGCGATTCGAGTTCCGAGTTGCTGTTCCAGACCCACAGCTCGTGCAGCTTGTACTCCTTGTCGAAGGTGTACTGGATCGAGGCGGGCAGGCCGCCGGATGTGGCCCACATGGTCTTCAAATCGACGCCGTGCTGATCGAACTCGTCGAGGCCGGAGCGATCGACGGTCTTGCTCGCCGGCGAGGCGGGCTGCTCCGCGGAGGCCGTGGCCGTCACATTGGCGATCTGGTAGCCGAAGGTCTCGACGGTGAAACTCCAGATCTTGCCTTTGACGATTGTGTAGTCGGGAGCGTCACTGACCTCATCGACCCGCCAGTAGTAGGTCTGGTTGTATTCGAGCAGGCCTTCCGGGTCATAGGCGGCGTCTGTTACGCTCTCGATGGGTTGCGTAGCGTCGTTGACATCGTCGAAGCTGGTTCCGAAGTATACGTCATGTGTCGCGGCCGCTTCGCTTGGCGTCCACGTCAGGGTCACGTCCAGCGGCACATCCACTGCGCCGTCATCTGGAACGGGGGCCAGAGCAGCGCCGGGGTTGCTCAATCCGACCACCGTGGCCACCCAGTTGGTGATGAATTCGGCGCAGCTCACGCCTCGGTCGTTGAGCCAGCCCGGAGGGGCGCTGCCGGAGGACTGATTCACAAAGGCGACGTAGCCGTTCGTTACCGTGTTGTGAATCACGATGGGGTCCGCGTACGTGCCGGCCGCATTCTGCGCGAAGACCGCAGCCACTTCCCAGGGGGCTACCACCGCGCTGGGGGCAATGGGCCGATAGGTTACCACGCTGTCGCCGAGACTGGGAATATACTGCTTGCCTGCGTCGGTCACGGTCAACGCAGTATTGTCGGCGGAGACGATGATCCCGGAGGAAAGGTCGAGGATGTTCGCGGCGCCGGTGCCGCCGTTCTCAGTCGAGTTCCTCGCTCCCCCTTCATACGTGACGTATCCAAACCAGTCGCCGACGTTGATGACCATGTTCCCGCCGTCGAGCCACAGCTCGATCCGCGACCCGTCCGGTTGCGTGTTCCCGATTGGATAGAGGCTGCTCGGCACGCATCCGTTCAGCCAGAGGATGTCCACCTCGCCGTCGTCGGTATTCTCCTCCACCCATGCGCCCAGCGCATCGAGCTGATCGTCGTTGAACTGCTGGATATCTTTGAACAGAGATCCAGTCATGTCAATGATTGTCGCAACGTTCTTGTTCATCTCGGCCACGCTGTACCAGCCGTCAAAGTTGGGCGATCCGACATAAAATGCTATGTCGGAGGCCATCGTGGTCGTGCCAAATACACAGGCGATACTCAATATCCACATCAGCCTTCTCATTGCTTGTGTCCTCCACAATCAACTTGGGACCAGACCACACTTCTCCTACACGCTCTGTACGACTCCTGCTGCAGTTTCGTGTCTGCTTCGGCTAACACCTCCCTTCTGCGCGGATAAGTGAGACAGAGTATCCCCTCGCCCTCGGTTTTGCCCGAGACATGATGTGGATCACATGTCTTCCATTTCCGTCTGCGCATCCGTTGCTACTCCGGCCCGGGAACCTCCGGGAGAAAAACAAACCGCGCGACGCCATCCTTCATGTGATACTGAATTGGCTCTGTGTTGTGACTGCGACATGCCAATGTACACCCTCGCAGCCGATAATATCACTTATAACAGATTGGAATCGTCGCTGCAACGGCTTTTTGTTGGCAATACGCCGTTTTGGTCTATCGGCCGTTTGAGCGGGGGGCTTGAAAGATGCACGCCGAATCTGCCCAGGATCGGTGCATACACAAAGCGGGGCCCTTGTCTTGTGGACTCGGGCCCCGCCTGGATGCCGCAATGTGCCCTGTCCGCTCGTTAGAACGGCTTGGCTACCGGTTCCGTCCGGCCCATGACCCCCAGGATCTCTTCCTGGGAGAGAACGCGGTTGTAGACGCGAACGTCGTCCAAAGCGCCCAGCCAGAAGTAACTGGTGGCGGATTCCGCCCGGCCGAGCTTGAACGTGCCGGCGGTGGCGCCGAGTACTGTTGTCGTAGCCATCTCCCGGTCCAGGGATCCGTAGACATACGTGCGGAGGAACCCGTCCTTGGAGTAGACGCCGGCGACGTGATACCAGACGCCCTGTTCCAATGCGGTTCCGCCCACCGTGTCTCGGTTCAGAGCGGACTGGTTGGCGGCGTTGCGGACCTCGAACTCGACCTTGTTGTTTGTGAAGAGGCCGATCTTATAGCCGCCCGCGGTGCCGTCCTGGTTGCCTGCGATCTTGCGGTCGCCGGCGGTGAAATCCATCTTGATCCACGCGGTGATCGTGACCGCGTCGGTGAGGTTCAGGCTCGCGCCGCTGCCGCAATCGACGTAGGTCGTGCTGCCGTCGAATTGCATCGCCTGGCCGATCATGCCCTCGACCCATGCTGCGGTCCCGGTCACGGTCCCGTTGTTGCCCTTGCCGGAGGTGTCCTTGGCATCGCCGTCCAGGGGGTAGATCGCGGCCAGATTCGTCGTGCCCGGATCGACCGGCGTGATGAACTCGGGGGCCCTGCTGT
>CAZDTD010000370.1:0-3534 GCA_964507995.1 uncultured Pirellulales bacterium
GGCACCTCGAAGGACTGGTCGAAATGCTTCATCACGAGGATGGTCAGGCTCATCATCGCCATGACGAGCGGCCAGACGGCCGCCAGGGTGAGGAAGGCGTGGACCAGGTCCTTCGGGATGGTCCGAAAATGCAGGCCAAAACCCTTCAGGCCGCGGGCAAAGCTGACCTTGGCCACGATGAGGACGAAGACGACGGTTCCCAGGGAGCCGCCGGTGGAGAAGAGGCTGGTCAGAAACATGGCCTTCCAGTCTTCGAGCCCGCCGGCAAGCAGGCCGCCGAAGGCGCCGAGCGTGTACGTGCTCAGGAGCCAGACGAAGAACACGAGGAAGGGCATCAGGAAGATCATACTGTTGCGACGGGGTTTCGAATCCACCAGGGCCTTGCGACCGAGGGAGGTGCTCAGCAACCACCAGGCGAACAGGGCAACGCCGAGCGCGATGGGGATCAAGTCGGCCGCAGTGGCCGGCGCGGTCTGTTGTTCGAGTCCTTGTGACATTCGATCTCGGATTTCCTATTTACAATTGCCCGGCGGGCACGTATCTTCTCTATAGTGAACCAGGGACGGTCGGGAGGGTAGCCGATCGTCCGCAGGGTCTTCAATACTAAATCGCAAATTCTAAATAGCAAATCGAAACATGGATGTATTTCGCATAGAAGGTCCGGTTCGACTGACCGGACACGTGGACGTGAACGGATCGAAAAACGCATCGCTGCCGATCATGGCGGCGGCTCTCCTGGCGCCCGGCGCCTCGACGCTGCTCGGCGTGCCCCGACTGGCGGATATCAGCGTCTGCAAGGAGCTGATCGACCAGTTGGGCTGCAAGGTCGAGCGCCGAGACGACGGCGTCCTCACCATCGACGCGACGAAGATCGAGAACCCCATCGGCCCGTACGATATCGTGCGCAAGATGCGGGCAAGCGTGTGTATCCTCGGGCCGCTGCTGGCGCGGTGCGGGCGGGTGGAGGTCTCGATGCCCGGCGGCTGCGCGATCGGCGACCGGCCCATCGACCTGCACCTGATCGGCCTGCGACAGCTCGGGGCCCAGATCCATCTCAAGAACGGCTATGTCATCGCCGAGGCGCCGCAGGGCCTCAAGGGCGCAAGCATCTTTCTCGGAGGTCCCTTTGGCTCCACCGTTCTGGGCACCGCGAACGTAATGATGGCCGCGACACTGGCGAAGGGTCGGACCATCATCGAATCCGCGGCCTGCGAACCGGAGATCAGCGATCTGGCAAACTGTCTCAACGCGATGGGCGCCCGGGTCGCCGGCATCGGCTCGCCGCGACTGGTCATCGACGGCGTCAGCCACCTCCATCCCATTCAGTACCGTGTGATCCCCGACCGGATCGAAGCGGGGACTTTCATGGCCGCGGCCGCCATCACGGGCGGCGAGGTCCACATCGGACATTGCCGGCTCGACGACATGATGGCCATCGTGGATCGCCTGCGGCTCATCGGCATCACGGTCGAAGCCAATGGCGACGGTTGCACCGTGGCCGGCGCGGAAAGTTTCCGGCCCACGGACATCACGACCCAGCCGTACCCCGGCTTCCCAACCGACCTGCAGGCACAATTCATGGCGCTCCTGGCCCTCGCAAACGGCAACAGCGTGATCGTGGAGAAAATCTTCCCCGACAGGTTCTTGCACGTGGCCGAATTGAACCGCATGGCAGCCAATCTCCGCAAGGAGGGGTCCGCTGTGATCATCGCCGGGGTCAGGAAGCTGGTGGCGGCGCCCGTCATGGCGTCGGACCTGCGAGCCTCCGCGGCGCTGGTCATCGCCGGCCTGGCCGCCCAAGGGACCACGATCATCCACCGCGTGTACCACATCGATCGAGGCTACGAACGCATCGAAGAGCGGCTCAACCTGCTCGGCGCCAAGGTCTACCGCGAGGAGGGCGGGACCGTATAATGAAAAAAAAGTTCGTCAGAACGATCCGGACTATTCTTATCGCCATCGTCGTTCTGGCAATTGTCGGCGTTGCGGGCGCAGCCCTACTGGCGAACGCCATCGTGAAAGCCGCCGTCGAAAAGGCCGGCGTCAAGACGTTGAACGTGCCCGTGCGGGTCGAAACAGCAGCGGTCTCTCCCCTGAACGGGTCCGTCACACTCCGAAAAGCCGCGGTCTCCAATCCCGAAGGCTATCAGGGACCGGCGTTACTGACGTTGAAATCCGTTGACGTCGCTGCGGATGTCGGAACCTTGTTGAGCGACAAGGTGCTCATCCGCGACATGCGTCTGGACGGCATGGAGGTCTTCATCGAGCACAGCGGCCTCAAGAACAACTTGTACGAGGTCATTGAACCGCTCCGCCGCCCGCGCGAGCCGACAGGTAAAGCCCTGCTCATCGATACGCTCACGATCGGCGAGGTCCTTGTGCATGTGGCCCTGCCGTCGCTGCCGGGCGAGTCGCAATCGCAGACGATCGACCTCAAGGTGGCCCCCATCACCATGACCGACCTGGGCCACAATGAGCGAATGGATACGCCCACGCTCATCACGAAGGTGGTGCTGGCGGTGGCCGCCGGAATCGCCGAACAGCACAGCGATATCCTGCCCAAAGAAACCGTCAGCGAGATCAGAGGCGTCCTCGACAAGGCCATGGACATCGGCCGGATCATCTTCGGCGGCAAGAAGGACCAATAGTCCCCGCCGAACCGCAACACCAAACCGCAAGATGAGTCAACACTGAATGGACCTCGATACGAGAAAGGGGGCCTGCGTCTGTGCCGCAGACCCCCCTTTGGTCCATGGGGTTGCCAGTCCGGAAGCTCCGCATTGCCATGGTCACAGTCGGCAATGCAGTCGCAACTTGACCGGCTTACCAGTTGACGATCTCTACGTTGTCAATCGCCCACCACCAGTCGTTTCCGGCATCAAACAGACCGAACGTCACGACCATGTTCTGGGCGCCTTCGGGCTTTCGGATCCCGACGACAACAGCCTCATTCGTGGTATACGGCTTGTAGTTCGGACTGCTCTCATCCGACTCCCACAAGAGCACCTGAACCGGCTCTGCGCCGTCGAAGGAGACCTTCACGTTCGCCGTCATGTGATAATCGTCGTCGAACTCCGGACGCCAGCTCGAGTCGAACCTCAGCTCCAACACATCGGCCTCGACGTTGGTCAAGTCGATGATCGGCGTGCTGAGGAAGCTGTCGAACCAGCCTTCCGCGTGATCGTTGTCGTCCCATTCGTCCGGGTCGGCAATGGCCACCGTTCCGATGCCCAGCGTGAACATCGAGCGGTCCTGATCCCCGGCCGTCTGCACCCACCAGTCCTTGCTGGCGAAACTCCAGCCGGCCCATTCGGTCACACCGTCGGCGTTCGGATCGCCGACGCCGGGCATGCCGGTATCGTCGATGACCCAGCCTTCCGGAGCGGTCTTCGTCCAGACCGCATCGCCGGCGACACCCTCATCCACATTCGGTCCCAGAGGCAGACCTTCGAAGTCCTCAACGAACACCACGCTGGGCGCCGGCTTGCCGATCAGCTCGATCTCGGCGATCTGCATGCTGTTGGCCTGCGTGAC
>CAZDTD010000371.1:0-3517 GCA_964507995.1 uncultured Pirellulales bacterium
CCTTCTGCCCTCTGTGTTCTCTGTGCCTCTGTGGTGAAGAATATCTGCGTCTCCGCTTGCACTATCGGGCCGGGAGGAGCCGTGGTATAATCCTGGTTGTCGGCCGCTTGCGGATCGTGGAGCGGCCCGATGCGAAGGTGAGATGTCGCCTTCGAATGGCTTTGCCTCCGGCCTGCGGCTTTGAGCCTCTCGCCGGCTTTTGATAAGGAACACCGACAACATGGACAAGCTCTCTGCCGAGAAGCCCCTCTGGTGGCAGACGGGGGTCGTGTATCAAATCTATCCGCTCTCGTTCCTGGACAGCAACGGCGACGGGTATGGGGACCTGCCGGGGATTTCGAGCCAGCTCGACTACCTCAAGGAGTTGGGCGTCGATGCGGTCTGGATCTCGCCGATCTACCCATCGCCTTTGGCGGACTGGGGGTACGACGTCAGCGACTATACCGGGATTCATCCGTTGTGCGGGACGATGGCGGATTTCGATGCGCTGTTGGCTGCCTGTCACGAGCGGGGAATGAAGCTCGTCCTCGACTTCGTGCCCAATCACACCTCCGACCAGCATCCGTGGTTCATCGAGTCGCGGTCGTCGCGGGACAATCCGAAGCGGAACTGGTACCTGTGGAAGGACACGGGTCGCGACGGCGGGACGCCCAACAACTGGCTGAGCGTCTTCGGCGGGCCGGCGTGGACGCTCGACGAGGCGACCGGGCAGTATTACCTGCACAGCTTTTTGAAGGAGCAGCCGGACCTGAACTGGCGGAACCCCGAGGTGCAGGCGGCCATGCTCGACGTGATGCGTTTCTGGCTTGACAAGGGCGTGGACGGGTTCCGCGTCGATGCCCTGTGGCATGTGATGAAGGACGCGCAGTATCGGGACAACCCGCTGGATCCGGACTACGTTGCGGGCAAGATGCCTTCCTATGCGAAGCTCGTGCCGGCGTATTCGGGCGGCCAGCCGGAGCTGCACGACGTCGTCGCCCTGATGCGGCATGTCACGGACCAGTACAAGGACCGCGTCTTGATCGGCGAGATGTACCTGCCGGTGGAGGAATTGATGGGCTACTACGGCCGGCAGCAAGGCGGCGGGCTGCACCTGCCGTACAATTTCCAGTTGATCCTGCTGCCGTGGAAGGCGGTGGAGATTTTCGCGGGCGTGAACCGGTACGAGGCGTCGCTGCCGGCGTTCGCGTGGCCGAACTGGGTGCTGGGCAACCACGACAAGCCGCGGATCGCGACGCGGGTCGGGATCGAGCAGGCGAAGATCGCGGCGATGCTGCTGCTGACGCTGCGCGGGACGCCGACGATCTACGCCGGGGATGAGATCGGGATGCGGGATGTGCCGGTGGCGCCGGAGCAGCGGCGCGATCCGGCGGGCAAGCTGCCGGGCTGCGACCAGTTCGGACGCGATCCGCAACGGACGCCGATGCAGTGGACGGGCGAGCCGGGGGCGGGGTTCACGACAGGCGAGCCGTGGCTGCCGATTGCGGCGGACGCCGGGCGGGTGAACGTCGAGAAAGAGCGGGAGGATGGGGGCTCGATGCTGGCTTTTTACCGGCGGCTGCTGGAGTTGCGGCGGGCGGAACCGGCGCTGCAGGTCGGCAGTTATGTGCCCGCCGGGCAGAGGGGCAACCTGTTCGCGTTTGTGCGGGAGCTGGGAGACAAGAGCTTCCTGATCGCGGTCAACCTCGGCTCGACGCGGGCCCGGCTGGCGATCCCCAAGCATCTGGACGTGACGGGCGAGGTCGTGCTGGACACCGATCCGCAACGACTCGGCGGCACGATCAACCAGTACGTCAACCTCGGTCCGAACGAGGGCCTTATCGCCCGGCTCAAGCCAAGTGATTGAGTCGCCCGTGCCGTACGCTGCCAAAACCTGCCGGCCCCGGGTGGCAAGCGGACAGCGCGGACGTCATTCTGCCAATTTGACCGTTGACATCCCCGCCCGGATCGTTCATAATCGCCCGCCAACAGAAGGTTCCAACGCCGAAGTGGCGGAACTGGCAGACGCGCAGGATTCAAAATCCTGTCCCCGCAAGGGGGTGAGGGTTCGATTCCCTCCTTCGGCATTCTTCAGACGCGGGATTTGAGCTTGTCACATGGGCGGGAGCGGGATATAGTGACGCCATGAAAAAACATATGCAGATCCTCATCGTCGTTGCAGCCCTCGTCGCCCCGCTGTGGGCGCAGCAACTGGAGCCGCTGCCTTCCGATCCGTACTTCGCGACGTACAAGCTGCTCAAGGCGCCATCCACGCAGGGCCTCCTGCTCAAGACCGGCGACCGGCTCGCCATCTGCGGCGACTCGATCACCGAGCAAAAAATGTACTCGCGGCTCATCGAGACCTACCTGACCGCGTGTGTCCCGCAATTGCAGGTCGCCGTCCGCCAGTTCGGCTGGAGCGGCGAGCGGGCCCCCGGCTTCCTCGCCCGCATGGAAAACGACGTCCTGCGTTTCCAGCCAACGGTCGCCACAACCTGCTACAGCATGAACGACCACCGCTACCAGCCCTACGAAGCCGCCTGGGGCCAGGAATACCGCGAGGCCTCGGCCGCCATCGTCCGCACGTTCAAAGACCACGGCGTCCGCGTCATCCAGGGCTCCGGCGGCACCGTCGGCAAGATGCCCGCCTGGGTCAAGCAGGCCCGCGGCGAGGTCGAAGACCTCAACCACAGCCTCGCCGAGTTCCGCAACATCGCCCTGTCCGTCGCGATCGACGAGCAGGTCGCCTTCGCCGACGTCTTCTCCCCCATGCTCGTCGGCGGCTTCGAGGGCAAGCAACGCTACGGTACCGACTACATGATCGCGGGCAAAGACGGCGTCCACCCCGGCTGGGCCGGCCAGATCGTCATGGCCTACGCCTTCCTCAAGGCGATGGGCCTCGACGGCGAAATCGCCACGGTCACGCTGAACTGGGCCGACGGCACAGCGACCGCCTCCGACGGACACCGCGTCCTGTCCGCGCAGTCCGGCCGGATCGAGATCGAGAGCAGCCGCTATCCCTTCTGCGCCGCGGGACCAGCGAACAACGACGGCAGCCTCCGCTCCGGCATGACGCTCGTCCCCTTCAACACGGAACTCAACCGCTTCACGCTCGTCGTCCCGAACGCCCCCGCCGGAAACTACCGCGTCACCTGGGGCAAAACGTCCAAGACCTACACCGCCGGCAACCTGGCCGCCGGCGTGAATCTGGCCGCCGACTTCGAGACGAATCCCTTCAGCGAGGCCTTCCAACGCGTCGATGACGCGGTCGCGAACAAGCAGGACTACGAGACCCGCCAGATCAAGAACCTCTTCCACGGCCCGGAAGGCAGAGCGGACGCCGCGATGACCGCCGAGCTGACGGAAAAAGTCCGCACGCCGCTGGCCGAAGCGGTCCGCACGGCCTTCGTCCCGGTCCGCCACACGATCGCCATCGCGTCCGAGCCGTAACCCGCGATGCGGATTCAACCCTGTCATTGCGAACGCAGCGCGGCAATCCCTCTTGTCATTCCCGCGAAAGCGGGAATCCACGTCTTCC
>CAZDTD010000372.1:0-3510 GCA_964507995.1 uncultured Pirellulales bacterium
AGGGCGGCCGGGTCGTCATCAACGAGGTGCTGGCGTCGAACGTCGAGTGCTTCCCGGATGCGAAGGGAGAGTACAACGATTGGGTCGAGCTGTACAATCCCGGCGAGACCCCGATCAACGTGGGGGGCATGTACCTGACGGATAACGCGGCGGAGCCTGCGAAGTGGCAGTTCCCGACCGGCTCGTCCTCGTTGACGACGATTGCGGCACACGGCTATCTGATCATCTGGGCCGACAAAGATGTTACGCAATCGGGACTTCACGCAACGTTCTCGCTCGATTCCGGCGGCGAGGAACTTGCCCTGGTCGATTCGGATGGCGCCACGATCCTCGACAGCGTTGCCTTCGGCGAGCAGCAGGCGGACATCTCGTACGGCCGGGTCCCCGACGGGTCCGACGCCTGGCGGCTCATGGCCTTCCCCACGCCGGGCGGACAGAACATCAGCATCTACGAGGGATTCCTCGATGCGCCGCAGATGAATCCGGGGCACGGTTTCTATGACGGCCCGGTCCTCGTGACAATCTCATGCAGCACGCCGGGGACCACGATCTACTACACGACGGACGGAAGCGAGCCGTACGTGACCAGCCCGGTCGGTCCCGGCGCCACGGCGACGGTCTACAGCAAGCCCCTGCAGATCGGCAAAACGACGTGCCTGCGCGCCGCCGCGATCCGCGCCGGTTGGAAGTCGTCGCCCATCGCGACGCAAACGTACCTCTTCGTCGGCGACATCATCACGCAGTCCTTGAACAAAGCGTCGCCCGGCTCGCCGTGGCCTTCGGGGAACGTGAACGGCCAGGTGATCGATTACGGCATGGACCCCGACGTGGTGAAGGATCCGGAATACAGCGATCTGATAGATGACGCGTTGCTCTCGATCCCATCCATTTCGCTCGTGACGGATCTCGCCAATCTGTTCAGTTCGTCGAAGGGCATTTACGTCAACGCCGGTCGGGAAGGACGCAACTGGGAGCGGCCGGTGTCGGTGGAGCTGGTGAATCCCGACGGCAGCGAAGGCTTCCAGATCGACGCGGGCCTGCGCATCCGCGGCGGGTTCAGTCGGAGCAGCGGCAATCCCAAGCACTCGCTCCGCCTGTTCTTCCGAAGCGAGTACGGGTCCTCCGCGCTGCGATATCCGCTGTTCGGATCCGAGGGCGCCGAGGAATTCCAGAACATCGACTTGCGAACCGCGCAGAACTACGCGTGGAGCCTCGACTCCTCGAACGACGGCGCCAAGAACACCTTGGTGCGAGAGGTCTTCTGCCGGGATCTCCAGCGCGAGACGGGCAAGCCCTATACGCGAAGCCGATACTATCACCTCTACCTCGACGGCCAGTACTGGGGACTCTACCAGAGCCAGGAGCGGTCGGAAGGCTCGTACGCCGAAACGTACTTCGGCGGCGAGGAGGACGACTACGATGTCATCATGACGGACGGCTACCAGACCTCGTACACCGACGGCACCATCGACGAGTGGAACCTGCTGTGGAGCCTGTGCCAGACGGGCTTCGCGACGGACGAACAATACTACTTCGTGCAGGGCAAGAACGCCGACGGCACGGACAACCCGAGCGTGCCGGTCCGCGTCGATGTCGAAAACCTGATCGACTACATGATCGGCATCTTCTACACCGGCAACGACGACGCCCCGGTGACATTGGGCGGAGGGCAGGCGAACAACTTTTTTGCGATCCGGAATCGCCGGATCGAATCCCGCCAGGGCTGGCAGTTCTTCGCTTACGACAACGAGCATTCGCTCGGAGCCGCCAGCGGCGTCTACGACGACCGCACGGGCCCCGTCTCCGCGGGCCAATCTCGCGGGCACTTCAATCCGCAGTGGCTGCACCAGAAGCTGATGACCCACCCCGAGTACTGCATGAAATTTGCGGACCGCACACACAGGCACTTCTTCAACGACGGCGTCATGACGCCGGAAAAGGCAATCGCCCTGTGTATGTCCCGCGCCAGCGAGATCTACTTTGCGATCATCGCGGAATCCGCCCGCTGGGGAGATCAGAGGCCCTCCCGCGCGAACAATCCGTATACGAGGGAGGATTGGTGGGCCGAGGTCAACGGCTATCTCGTTGGCACGTTCTTCCCGGTGCGCACGCAGATCGTCCTCAATCAGCTCCGCAACCGGGGGCTGTACCCGAAGATCGACGCGCCCGTCTTCAACGTGAACGGTTCCTATCAGCACGGCGGAGCCGTCTCGGCGCAGGATACGGTCTCGATGACCGCCGGCGGGGCGATCTGGTATACGCTCGACGGCACGGACCCGCGTATCCCCGGCGTGAGCGCGGAGCCCGGCGCCGAGACCGTCCTCGTCGAAGAGGGCGATCCGAAGTGGGTTCTGATCCCGACCGCTGCGATCGACACCGCCTGGCAGGGCGGCTCGGACTTTGACGATTCCACCTGGACCGTGGGCACCGGCGGCGTCGGCTTCGAGCGGGGTACAGGCTATGAATCGTACTTCGACATCGACGTCGAGAGTGCGATGTACAATCGCAATGCGACGTGCTACATCCGCATCCCGTTCGTCGTGTCCTCAACGGAGCTCGAGTCGCTCGCGGCCCTGGCGATCCGGGTCCGCTGCGACGATGGATTCGTCGCTTATCTGAACGGGACCGAGGTGGCCCGAAAGAACTTTACGGGCGTCCCGTCATGGAACTCTGCAGCCAATACGAACAACTCGGATGATGTTGCCGTGATCCCGGAAGAGACGGATATCAGCGCGCATCGCGACGCAGTGCGCGAGGGCCTCAATTTCCTTGCGATCCACGCGATGAATTCCTCGACGAGCAGTTCGGACTTCCTGATCTCCGTCGAATTGGTCGCCAGCGATGCACCCAACACCGGCGTGCCCACCGGCGTCTCTCCGACGGCTCTGCTCTATTCCCAGCCGATTGCCCTCGACCGCAGCGTGTGCCTGAAGGCCAGGTCGCTGGTCGGCACGACGTGGAGCGCATTGAACGAAGCGGTTTTCGCTGTGGGACCCGTCGTGGAGTCTCTGCGAATCAGCGAGATCATGTACCATCCGCAGGACGCCGGCGATCCGGACGATCCAAACGCGGAGTATATCGAGTTGGCAAACGTCGGCTCCGAGACGATCCATCTGAGCCGGGTCCGACTGTGTGATGGCGTGGAGTTCACGTTTGGCGACGTCTCGCTCGCGCCGGGCGGGTTCGTCCTGGTCGTGAAAGATCGCGGCGTCTTCGAAGCCCGATACGGCACCGGATTGCCGGTCGCAGGCGAGTACGCCGGCTCGTTGAGCAACGCGGGCGAGCGGATCGAACTGCAAGACGCTCTGGGCACGACGATCCAGGCGGTTACATACAGCGACGAATGGTATCGGCCGACCGATGGAGTCGGGTATTCATTGATTGCGGAAGACCCCCAAGGCACGGACGCGGACGGCTGGTCCGACGCAGCCGCCTGGCGGCCCAGCGCCGAGCCGGGCGGATCTCCCGGACGGCCGGACTGAGACGGTTGCACCGATACAGCCCGCTTGT
>CAZDTD010000373.1:0-2329 GCA_964507995.1 uncultured Pirellulales bacterium
GCATCAGCGAGATCGTCTGCGACCTGTTCCCCCTGACGCCCAAGGGCATGATCAAACACCTGAATCTACAGCGGCCGGTCTTTGAGGAGACCTCCTACGGCGGACACTTCGGACGAACACTGCCCCACTTCACCTGGGAGAAGACGGACATGGCCAGCGCCCTGCGAAAGGCCGCCGGCATGTGAGACGCCCTTACCCTGCGGCATATCGTATGTCTATTGAAAAGCCCGGCCTTGTGCCGGGCTTTTGTTTTGGATGGGAGCGAATCGGACCGTGATTACTGTGGCTGATAGGTAATCGCCAGACGGGCCGCAGCGTCAGGGTCGCCTTCATAGGCCCATATCCTGCGGTCGCCGCCGGCGTAGGACGTTATCCAGAAGATAAGGACCATCGCGTTGTCTTGCGACCAGCCGGGCCGGTCGACGACTTCCTGAACGACGTGGGCGAGTTCCGGACTCTCGTACCACGTGCCCGCCGTCCAGGGCGCATCGCTGCCCCAAATCCACGGTTGGAACGCCTCCGTCCTGGGCAACTGCGGGATGTTCCGCATACTGAAGTCCGCCGCGTCGTCGGCATCCTCCGCGTAGATTGCGCCGTTAAGGGGGCCGGTCAGGTCGATCGAATGTGAGCAGATCTTCAGAGTCGCGCTCTGGATGAGGGAACCCTGGGGGATCTGAACATTGCGGAATCGCAGGCCTGCGACGTACTGTCCGATCATCAGCGAGGACGTGTCCACCGATTGCTGGCTGCCCCATTTCAAGGCATACGCGTCGTCCTCGCCGTTGGAGATTCTGTACTCGACGGTGATTTCCCTGACAGTCGTGACGTTGACGGTGGCGACGTTCGACTTGCCGCCGACAGGGGCGGCGCCGCCGTCGTGGGCGTAAAAGGTGAAGCTGTCGTCCCCGATCCAGTCCTGGTTCGGCTTGTACACGACCTTGTCGGCGGGATTGGCCAACGCGGCGGGGACCGTCGTGATCGGGACGCCGGCCACGGACTCGAGACGTCCATGCTTGGGCGTCGACACGATGGTGCAGCTCAATTGGCCGGGCGGATTGGGCCGGCCGTCGTCGGTGGCCGCCAGAGCAATGGTCAGTGCGCTGTTGATCCCGCCGGTGACCTGCATGTCGCTGGCGACCGGCGGGCCTGCCTGGGTCGAACGCAACGTGAACGTTCCGTTGCCGGCGATCTGCTTGACCACGAGCAGCGCCTTCATGTCGGTGGCGGGCATGTACTGGAGAGACTCCTCGGCGTCCGCGGTGGCCGTAGTGCTCGACGCCAGAATCACCGGGGTCCCGGTCTCGCTGGGGGTCATGCTGTACAGATACAAGTCGAAATCCGCGCCGCTCGGGCTCTCCAGCGACAGATCGACGTCGAATCCGGTTCTGAAGTTGATCGTTTGAGCCCAAACCCGTTTTGCGGTCGGAGCTCCTCCGAGTTTGTCCTTGGCCAGGGTGCCCGGCGCATAGGTCTGGCCGATTGCCTCGATCGCGGCGTCCGGGTTGATGAGTCCGTATCCTTCGCAGGAGTCTTTGCCGGCCGGGAACGCGCTGGGACCGCCGGCCGCACGGTTCAGCGTGGGATTGCTGCTTGCGTTTCCGTTCTCTCTGCGTCGGTTGGTCTCGCTGGCCGTCGCGCACAGGAGCATCTTCACGAACTTCGGCTGCTCTGCGGAGTTGAAGGCCCACTTGACGCCCTGCGTCTCCAGGGCCTCGATCACCAGGGCGGCGCAGCCTGCGACGAAGGGCGCCGCAAGCGAGGTCCCGCACATGTTTACGTAATCGTTGGGCTCCTGGTCCATGTCGTAGGCGTCTGCGGTGCCGCTGTCGACGGCCATGATGGACGTGTGGTATGACGAGCCGCCGGGAGCGATGAGATCGGGTTTGTAGTCTTCGCCCGCGTTGGTGCGGGGACTGTAGAACCCGCACGTGGAGTAGCTGGTGAGGAGATTCCGGTCGTTGCCGGCGCCGACGGTGATGGCCATGGCGGCGCGTTGTGGATCGGTCATTTTCCGGTCCGCTTCGAGCGTGTAGTCGGCGCTGTTGCCCGCGGCGCAGACCACGATGACGCCGTTGTTGACGGCCGAATTGACCTTGTTCCGAAGGGAAACGCTCTCGGCGGGGAAACCCTGGTCGTCGTGCAACCCGCTGCTGATATTGATGATTTTGATCTTTTTTTCGATGCGATGGAGGACGAACGCGTCGAGTCCGGCCGTGAACAGGTCGTCTTCCATCTCGCCGTACCTGGTGCAGATTTTGGCGGCCGCCCAGTTGCAGCCGGGCGCGACGCCGCGGAACTTGTTGAAGCCGTCGCCGACGCCGGGATAGGA
>CAZDTD010000373.1:2429-3506 GCA_964507995.1 uncultured Pirellulales bacterium
TCGCCGGTCCCGAGGGCGACGCCTGCGACGGTGCTCTCGTGCCCGAGGAAATCGACCGGAGATGGCTCGGCGTCGTCGGTCACGTCGCTCCAATAGACGCATCGGTCCTTGAGGTCCGCGTGCGTCGCGTCCACGCCGGAGCCGAGGAAGGCAATGGTGGTGTTCGAGTTGCCGCGCAGACCCGCCGGGAAACCGGCGAATCCCGGTTTCCAGATCGGGCGGACCCGGCCGGTTTGAGTCGCGGTGTCCATGTAGGCCTGGACCCTGCGGGTTGGCTCAACCTGTGCCAGCGCGTCACCCATGGCCGAAGGAAGCAGATCAATACTGTCGGCTGGGACCAGACCGGTCCAACCGTAGGAAATGGCCTTGAACAGATATGTGATCCGACCGCCCAGGTTGAGGAATGCGTCGATTTGCGTCTGCGTCACAGGCTCCCGGAAGATCAATTCGACCTTGACCATCGTCTCCTCGGCTGCGGCGATGGACAGATCGCCTGTCGATCCCGCGTCTTGCTCCAGCTCGTCGTGGATGCAATTGCCGTTGAGATCCGCCGGGTAGATGTCACTGATGATGGGCGGCACTTGCGGCGCCGCAGGCGGCGTGGGCGCGTCCAGAGGAGCCATGCCCCACGCCAGGGAGGTCCACATCAGAAAAACTGCGGACAGGGCGAGCGTCCTCGCCAGGACCTGCCTGTCTGAAATTTCCGCACAACGGTCTCGCTTCCACAATCGCAGAGTGGACATCTCCCATCCTTTCCAATCTCGCACGAACAGAGCCTTCTATGATACTTGCAGGGACCACCCTCCGCACAAATCCAGTGCGGTGCTTCAGGCATATCTCGCTGCAAAACGCACCTGAATTCTCGTCAGACAAACCGTTTACCTCTAACCTCTGATTAGTATAGTGTTCGATAATTGCCGTGTCAAGCACGCGTACTTTTCCTTGATACAGATTCCGGCCTTCGGCCGGGAGTTTTTCGCGTTGGAGCCACCAGCGGAAAAGAGGCTGACGCATTCCCATAACGGCTCATCCGGTTTCAGCGTACTTCCTGATCCAGGCACGCCCGAAGCGGGCGTG
>CAZDTD010000374.1:0-3500 GCA_964507995.1 uncultured Pirellulales bacterium
CTTCCAAGGGATCAAGAGGACTTCCGATGGTATCTGAACGGGTTACTATAGCGAACTCCGGCGGTTCTGGCAAGGCCATCTTGATCCGCCCGCAAACGGGCATCCGAGCGGTTTTCTGGGGACCCTTTTCTGAGTGCCAATCGCCGATCCAAACCAGCAGGGCCCTATAATATCCAGCCATACAGACCTCCCGGAAAAATATGAGCCTATGAATCTGGCGATCGGGACATTTTTCGTTGACAAAACAGGCGGTTCCTGTATAATATTTTGCAATGGGAATGAACTATATGGGGAGACCCGCGGTAAAGGGAACAAGGCTTGTGGTAGTTTACCACATAACGTTCCAAGTTCTGAGTATGTTGGTAATAGGAGGTTGGGCATCGTGGATTCAAAGACAACCATACGAATGATTTGTGCCTTCGCAGCGGTTCTCGCGATTGCGGGGTCCGTTCAGGCCAGTCCGACGATTTACACGGGTGATTTGGCCGTTGGCAACGGTTTGATCGCAGCCGGAAAGTGGGACAACCCCGGCACAACGCTCAGTTGGACGGTGAGCTACAACGAGACGAGCGGTTTGTGGCACTATGAGTACGCGCTGACCGCCGCCGCCTCGCCGGGCATCAGTCACATCATCGTCGAGGTCTCCGACACCTTCACTCGCGAGAACCTGTTCACCGATTGGGCCGGCGAGGTCGAGATCGACACCTATAACGGTGGTCAGGGCGGCAGCAACCCGAGTATCCCAGGGTACGTCCATGGGATCAAGTTCGGGACGCCGGGCGAGGGAACGGTGACCGTGAGCTTCGATTCCGACCGCGTCCCGGTCTGGGGCGACTTCTACGCCAAAGGCGGTAGCTCCAGCGCGGTCTTCAACGCCGGCTTCACCCCGAACGATGTGGATCCGACCGACCCGGCCTCCAATGGCAGCTTCAACAATCACGTCCTGGTGCCCGATACCGTGACGACCTATGTTCCGGCGCCGGGCGCGATCCTGCTCGGCGGGCTGGGAACCGGCTTAGTGGGCTGGCTCCGCAGACGCCGGACGGTCTAATCGACATCACCCGGTTACGCACGACACCTCGGGCTGCAAGCTGGTCTTGCAGCCTTTTTTTTGCGCGGACACGCTCGTTTACGATCGGCCGCCGATGGGCTATCATGGTCGCCTGTAGAATAGGGTCGTTTCGAGTTTCCTGGTTTGAGTTGGATTGAAAGAAAGCATGGCGCGCGAAGAACAGGTTCTGGTGGTCGAGCGGAAGGTCTTTGACGAGTTGGGGGCGTTTCGCGGGTTGCAGTTCGACGTCGAGCGGTATCTGGATCGGCTGTTTTCAGCCGGGACGCCGCGGTTCATGGCCCGTCCGGCGGCGGAGAAGGACCCGACCCACAAACAGCTCATCCCCTACGTCCTGATGACCTGTGAGGGTCGGTACCTGACCTACGTGCGAGGCAAACGCGCGGGCGAGACCCGCTTGGTCGGCAACCGCTCGATGGGGATCGGCGGACACATCAACCCCGTCGATGATGCCGCTCCGCTGTTTCGCAGCGACTTCCGCGAAGCGTACCGCGCCGCCGTGCAGCGCGAGGTGGAGGAGGAGGTCTGCGTCGAGGCCGGCCACAGCGACCATATCGTCGCTCTGCTCAATGACGACACCAACGAAGTCGGCCAGGTCCACCTGGGCGTCGTGCACTGCTGGGTCCTGGAGGCGCCGAAGGTGAGCCGGCGGGAGCAGATGATCACGCAGATGGAGTTCCTGAGCGTCGACGAGCTACGGGCGGTCCGCGATCAGATGGAAACCTGGTCGCAATTGTGCCTGGACGCAATGGACCAGATCCGCGAGAAGCTATAGGTCCTATCTGTCCTACAGGTCTTATGGGACGCACAGAACCGATAGGACGAATGAAAAGGCAGCCGATCCCCGTGCAGATCACAACGGAGGCAACACTGAACCGCACAGCCGAGATTCTCATGCCGCTCTCGCGGATTCAACGCCTGATCGGCGAGCGGATGCTGGCGTCGAAACACAGCAAGCCCTGCTTTTACCTGGAGAGCAAGGCCGACGTCACCGACCTGATGGCCATGAGACACCGTCTGAGCAAGGCCCTCGGCGTCAAGATCACCAGCAACGTGTTCTTCATCCACGCGATGGGAATGGCGGCCCGGGAGTATCCACTCCTGGTCGGCCGGCTGGTCCCAGGCGAAGATGGCCACGACAGCAACGGCCGGATCGTTCAGATCGCCGAGAACGTCAACGTCGGCTTCGCGGTCAACAGCCCGCAGGGTCTGGTCGTGCCTGTCGTCCACGGCGCGGAGTGTCTGTCCCTGGCCGAGATCGCCGACGAGGAGAAGCGTCTCGTGGAAAGGGCCCGCAGCAATAAGCTGACGCTCGAGGACATTGAGGGCGAAACGATTGCCTTGAGCAACCTTGGGGCGTATGATATTGATTCATTCCTGGGGATCGTGCCGCCGGCGACGAGCGCGATCGTCTCGACAGGCAAGATTTCGCTGGCGGCGACCGTGCATGAGGGTCGGGCCGCCGCTCGAAAGCTGGTGAGCCTGTCGCTGGCCGTCGATCACAGGGTGATTCCGTGTGACTACGCCGCCCGGTTCCTGCGGGACCTCGCCCAACGATTGAGCGATCCGAAGCATTTACTGTAGTTCAAAAAGGAGGAAATCCGATGGCAAGGTCTCGAAGCAGCGTCGTGTGCCTTGGCGCAGTGGTTCTGTCGTTTCTGTGCGGCTTGGCGGTGGGCCAGCCGAAGGTTGAGCTGCTCTGGCCGGACGGCGCTCCCGGCGCCAAGGGAACTGCCGAGGGCGACAAGCCGACTCTGACGATCTATCTGCCTCCGCAGGAGAAGGCCACCGGCGCCGCGATCGTGATCTGTCCTGGCGGCGGTTACGGCGGCCTGGCCATGGACCACGAGGGCCATCAGATCGGCCAGTGGCTGAACTCCTTCGGCGTCGCAGGCTTCATCGTCACCTACCGCCATCGCAACAGCGGCGCCGGGTACGGCCATCCCGCTCCCATCCAGGACGCCCAGCGGGCGATCCAGACAGTGCGCAGCCGCGCCGCCGAATGGGGCGTCGATCCCAGTCGGATCGGCATCCTCGGCTTCTCCGCAGGCGGGCATCTCGCCTCCACCGCCGCGACCCACTTCAACGAATCGTTCTGCGAAGCGCGGGACGCCATCGACCGCGTGAGCTGCCGGCCGGACTTCGCCGTGCTGGTTTACCCGGTAATCTCCTTCACCGAGCCCTTCACCCACGTCGGCTCGCGGACGAACCTGCTCGGGCCCAACGCGGACCCCGCGCGGATCGAGAAATTCTCGAACGAAAAGCAAGTGACGCCGCAGACGCCTCCGACGTTCCTGTTCAGCACCTGGGAAGACACCGGCGTGCCGGCCGAGAACAGCATCGCGTTCTACCTCGCGCTGCGCAAGGCGAAGGTCCCCGCCGAGATGCACATCTTCCTGAAGGGCCCGCACGGCATCGGCCTGGGCGTCAA
>CAZDTD010000375.1:0-3499 GCA_964507995.1 uncultured Pirellulales bacterium
TGAGATTTATCGCTTTGCGCCAATAGCATAATCTGGGCAAGAGAGCGACGCCCCATGTTAGCGGCGTCGCCATGCCACTGGACCGCTGCGGCGCTCAGGTTGCTTCTCAGCAGAGCCTTATCCTCCGCAACGGCAAGGTCCAGAATACCCTCGTTGCTATTGGCGTAAAGCGGAAAATCTCCTCCGCACGCCCGCTGCGGGCGTGCCGGGATCGTGGAAGTACGCAAAACTGGATGAGCCTTGTTTTCTACCACCCGCGAGGCCGAACTGCAATCCGCAAGGCCAGGGAATTCACCGCAGGCGTCTCCTACCCCAAAAAACCTTTTGACTCTCGCGTGAACATTGTGTAACTATGTGAGTATATTATCACATAGTTGGAGTCATACAATGATCGACAAGACAAAAGCCCTGCTGTTCGAACGGCAGGCGGAAATCGCCAAGGCAGTGGCGCATCCGCTTCGGATCGCGGTCCTTGACTTTCTCAAGGACGGCGAGAAGTGCGTTTGCGAGATCGCCGAGCACATCGGCTCGGAGCGGTCGAACGTCTCGCGGCACCTGACGTTGATGGTCCGTGCAGGGGTGTTGAGCTGCCGCAAGGACGGACTCAAGGTCTTCTACACGCTCAAGACTCCTTGCGTGGCCGACTTCCTCGGCTGTGCCTGCCGGGTGCTCAAGCAACAGGCCAAGGACAACGAGAAGCTTCTGGCGGCACTGTGACGGAGATCGAGAATGGATTTCAAGAGTGAATGGAAGAAGCTCCTGCTGATCGTCGCGGCGTTCCTGGCGTTCTTTTATCTCCCCGTGGGCAGGCCGCGATTCGACAGCGCCGTGATGGAATCGTTGCAACTGGTCCGCTGGTACACCCGCGAGCACGTGCTGTTGTGCTTAGTGCCCGCGTTCTTCATCGCCGGGGCGATCTCGGTGTTTATCAGTCAGGCGTCCGTGATGAAGTACCTCGGAGCCAGGGCCAACAAAGTCCTCGCCTACGGCGTCGCGGCCGTATCGGGCAGCGTCCTGGCCGTCTGCTCATGTACGGTGCTGCCCCTGTTCGCCGGCATCTACAAGATGGGCGCGGGCCTGGGTCCCGCTACTGCGTTTCTCTACTCGGGTCCCGCAATCAACGTCCTGGCCATCATTCTGACGGCCCGCATCCTCGGCGTGGAACTGGGAATCGCCCGCGCAGTCGGCGCGGTGCTTTTCAGTATTGTGATCGGCCTGTTGATGCACTGGATCTATCGCAAGGAGGAGACGGCCAAAGCGGCAAGCCAGATCGCCATGCCCGAGCCGGCGGTGGCACGACCGTTGTGGAAGAACGGCCTGTACTTCGCGTCCATGGTGGGCATCCTCGTCTTCGCCAACTGGGCCCGTAGCGGAGATATGCGAGCCGTGTTCCTCTGCTGTCCCGGCGGCCTGTCCACTTACGCCGTTGAAGGCCGAGTCGTCCAGAAGACCGAAGAGGCAGTAACGATCGTGGACACCAAGGGCAAGACGCAGAGCCTGCCGACAGCGCTGCTGCAGGGCGTCGAAAATGTCAAAAAGAACATCGCCAACGAGGCGATCTATCGCTTCCGCTGGGCAATCGTGCTGGCCCTGCTGGCGGCGTTCGTCTTCATGGTCGGCCGATGGTTCAGCCGGGGCGAGCTGCGAGAGTGGATCGAAGCCACCTGGGGCTACACCAAACAGATTCTTCCCCTGCTGTTGTTCGGAGTTCTCGCGGCGGGTTTCCTGCTGGGCCGCCCCGGTCAGGACCACGAAGGGGTCATCCCGTCCGAATGGATCAACGCGGCGGTCGGCGGCAACTCCCTGCGGGCGAACTTGTTCGCCTCCGTCGCCGGAGCCTTCATGTACTTCGCCACGCTGACGGAAGTGCCGATTGTGCAGGGGCTCATGGGCTCGGGAATGGGCAAGGGCCCGGCGTTGGCCCTGCTGCTGGCAGGTCCGGCCCTGTCGTTGCCCAACATGCTGGTCATCCGCAGCGTCATGGGGACCCAAAAGACTGTCGTCTTCGTTTCGCTGGTTGTCGTGATGGCCACGATTGCCGGCATGATCTTTGGGGCGTTCTTCTAAATCATAGGAATCACAGATGAAAAAGCTACACATCCTCGGCACGGGATGCCCGAAATGCAAGAAGCTGGCGGAAAACACCGAGGCGGCCGCCAAAGCACTGGGCATCGAATACGATATGGTGAAGGTGACCGACATCAACGAGATCATGAAATTCGGCGTGATGATGACGCCGGCCCTGGTCGTCGATGGGCAGGTCAAAGTCGTCGGCAAGGCGCCCTCGCCCGACGAGATCAAGAAGATGCTGGCGTGAACGACAGATGGACAATGGAAAGGACGGTCAATGAGTGCTCAGCAATCGTGTGGATGCAGCGGCGGACCGAAGTTGATCTTCGCGTGCAGCGGCGCCGCGGACGTGGGGGAAATCGCCGACAAAGCCGCGAGGAAACTGAATCGCGACGGAGTGGGACGCATGTTCTGCATGGCCGGGATAGGCGGGCGAATCAGCGGCATCCTCAAGACCTCGGAGGCAGCCGAAAGCATTCTCGCCATCGACGGCTGTCCGCTCAACTGCGTCAAATCCAGCCTGGAGCAGGCGGGATTCAGCGACTTCAAACACCTGCAACTGGCCAATCTGGGCCTGGAAAAATGCAAAAGCCCCGTGACCGAGGAGAGCGTCAATAAGGTGGCCGCGCAGGCAGCAGAGATGATCGGCTCGTAGAAAGGGTCACATATGGCCATCCGACACGTTCTCGTGACGGCGGTGTGCCTGGCATGCCTGGGTTGCCGAGCGTCGGCCCCTTCGGATCAGGGGGACTCCGCATCGGCCGTGGATCCGCAGGCGGACACTCCTGCTGCGGCAGATGCTGTAAGGCAGGACAGCGTATTGATTGCCTACTATTTTCATCGGACCTTTCGCTGTTATTCCTGTTCCGCGATGGAAGTCGCCATTCTTGACGTGATGAACGAACACTTCGCCCGGCAGATGCAGGATGGACAGGTGGTTTGGACGCCGGTGAATATCGAGGACCCGACGACCCAGCCCCTCCAGCAGCAGCTCGAAGTGCGAAGCAACGGGTTGGTGCTGGCTCGGACGGAAAACGGCGTGTACAAGGACTCCAAGAGAATGGATGAACTGTGGGGGCTCAAGGACAGTCCGAAGGCCTTCTCGGAACACTTGGTCGATGAAATCAACGCCCGCCTGACTTCGGCGCAAGGCAAGTGAGATGGCGATGTTGGCGCAGTTTTGTCGCCGGGAGAACAGGCCGAATTTCGTGCTGCTGCTGGCTGTGGTCGCAGGCACGTGGTGGCTTTTTGGATGGGTCCCTTCGGTAGTGAGAGCGAAAGGAGACGTCATGAGTAAGACGTTGAAGATCGTCGTGGTTTTGCTTCTGATCGTGTCTGTAACAGCGGTGATACTTCTCAAACGACAGGGAAAAGAGGGAGACTCTGCGCAAGGTCTGGCAACGCCGGCGGCAGCCGCTGCCGCTGCGCC
>CAZDTD010000376.1:0-3499 GCA_964507995.1 uncultured Pirellulales bacterium
TGATGTTGGATCCCTGCTTCGGGGATTCAACCGCCACGATGGGCGTGTTCCCCCCCACCGGCTTGGAGTATATCGCCGCAAGCCTCAAGGGGCGGGTCGGCAAGATCACCCTGCTCGATCTGCGCTACAACAGGGCCTACCGGGACCCTGAAGCCCTGAGCCGGTTCATCCGGAACGAGATCGACCTGCTCTGCATCGGGATTCAGTGGGACACCCAATTCGAGAAGATTTGCGACTTCCTCTGCCGGCTGCCCGCGGAGGTAACCACGGTCGTCGGGGGCCGTAAGGCGACCGAAGAGGTCGAATACCTGTTCACCCGCTGCCCGAATATCGACATGATCGTCCGGGGCGAGGGCGAGGAGATCATTCAGGAGGTCGTCGCCGGCGTCCCGCACGCCGAGATCCGCGGACTTTCCTACCGGAACAACGGATCCATCGTACACAACGAGAACCGCCCGTTGCCGGACCTCAACCACATCGCGTTCCCCGATCGTTCCCTCAGGACGCACGACTACTATGGGTCTATAAACGGCATACGTCTGAGCCACCACACGTTCGATACCGTACTCACGACGCGGGGTTGCCCGTTCAAGTGCAAGTTCTGCACGTTCAGTCTCAATCCGCTCGGCCAGAAGCGACAGTATACGGAACGGCCGCTCGAATCCGTCATTGAGGAACTCAAGACCATCACGGCCAACGTCGTGCTCTTCAGCGACGACAACCTGTTCACGAACCCCGCCCGGGCGGAGAAGCTCTGCGATCTGATCGTCGAGAATGGGATCAAGAAGATGTTCATCGTCCAGGCCCGGATCGACATCGCCAGGCACCGACGGCTTCTCGACAAGCTCCAGCAGGCGGGCTTCAAGGTGTTCCTGCTCGGCGTCGAATCCCCGCACGACCGAATCCTCACGCAGTTGCAAAAGGGGATCACGCAGCAGCAGATCCGCGAGGCCTTCGCCATTCTGACCCAGTACAAGTTCTATCTACACGGGTACTTCATCTACGGCAACATCGGAGAGACCGAAGAGGAGATGCTCTATATCCCGAAGTTTGCCCGGGAGATCGGATTGGATTCCATCAGCTTCCAGAAGTTGCGGGTCGAAAAATTCTCGCCTCTGAAGGAGGTCGTGGAGTCCACGCCGGGCTACTACTACACCCGCATCGGAGGCCACGTGTACTCCGACCGGTACGGGCCGAAGGAGCTCAAACGCATCCGCAACCGGATCCGAGGCGATTTCTACAACCCGCGTCATCTGCTCGCCATCGCGGCCAAGGCCCGGCGGATCGGCCTGGTCACCGGCCAGGATGTCGTCGGTTCGCTCCTGAAGCTGCCCCTGGTCTTGCCGCAGGTAGTCTGGGACAACATGCAAAAGAAAAGCCGCAAACGCAGGGCGCACATCCAGGCCTTGCCGGCTGGCGGCCAGCCTCAGTCATCGAGTCCCGCATGACCGACCGGGCATTCGAGCTGACGGAATTGCTGCTGCGACTCTTCACGCACGCGATCAGCCATAAGGCTCTGTTGCGTTCCCGTCCTTTTCCTGGTATCATGAACCGACAATTTGAATAGCAACTGCAGCTTGCTATGCCGTGATAATCGCCGAATCCGGCGGTCGAGAGATCGTGCGGAACGGGGGACCCAGGTTCCTGGGGCGAATCCAGCCATGTGGCTGGGCGGGGCAACTCGGCTCCGAGCCCGTCAGCTAACCTCGCAGGCGTTCGAGGAAATCGATGGTGTAGTGCGTCGCATTCCATCTCTGGCCCGATGGTCGGGCCAGCCTCGCCGTGCCGGCAAGTGCACAGGAAAAAGGAGTACCGACCGTGCGGGCTTTGTCTGCTCTCGGTTCGTGTTTGCGCCGGCTGTGCGCGATCACACGCCAAACCGCGGTTTCTGCCTACGCCAAATGGATGACCCTCAAACCGGCCCAGCTCGTCACGTGCGGATTCCTTTCTTACGCCGTCCTGGGAACCGTGCTTCTGTCGCTGCCTTTCGCAAGACAGACCCCGATTCGCCTGCTCGATAATGCCTTCAACGTAGTCTCCGCCATTTCCACCACCGGCCTGACGACAATCAGCGTCGCCGACTCCTACAGCGGTTTCGGCGAGTTCGTCCTGCTCGTGCTGTTCCAACTGGGCGGCATCGGCTACATGACGACCACGTCGTTCATCATCCTGGCCTGCGGCCGGCCGCTTTCCGAGACCCGGGTCGGCGTCTTCAGCGCAGGGTTCTCTCTGCCCGAGGGGTTCCGAGTCGCCCGTTTCATCCGGCACATTGTGATCTTCAGCTTCGTCATCGAGGCGGTCGGGGCGACGTTGTTGTACTTCGAGTTCCGCTCCCATGGAATCGCACAGCCTCTCTGGTCGGCTGTGTTCCACTCCGTGTCGGCCTTCGCCACCGCCGGGTTCAGCCTCAACAGCAATAGCCTCGAAGACTTCACGGCCAGCGGCCTCGTGAATCTGACCATCGGAGCGCTGTGCTACCTGGGTGCGATCGGTTTCATCGTGCTGCAAGATGCCTATCTGGCGGCGCGACACAGACGGCACAAGATCACGTTCACTTCGAAGGTGATTCTGGCCATCACGGCCCTCGTTCTCGCCGTGGAGATGCCCCTGTTCCTCGTGTGCGAACCGAGCCTGCAGACGATGCCCATCCGCGAGCGGATCTATGCAGCGTTCTTCCAGATCATGGCGGCTTCGACCACTTCCGGCTTCAACTCGATCCCCATCGGAAAGCTCTCGGCGGCCTCCCTCACGCTGATCGTCGTCGCCATGGTGATCGGCGCCTCGCCCAGCGGCACCGGCGGCGGCATCAAGACCACGTCGCTGTCCGTCCTGCTCGGCATCGCCGGCAGCACGCTTCGCGGCCGCTCGACAATCACATTTTTCCGCCATCAAATCCCGACACACCGGGTCGCCACAGCAGTCGCATCGACCATGCTCTATGTATCCGTCCTGGCCATCGGCGTTTTCCTGCTGAGCCTCACGGAGAAACAAGACTACCTCAAGCTCGTCTTCGAGACGGCCTCCGCCCTGGGCACGGTCGGCCTGAGCACCGGCATCACAGGCGAGCTGACGGATCTGGGGAAATGGCTCATCACGGCGATCATGTTCATCGGCCGCGTGGGACCGCTGACACTGGGTTTTGCCCTGATGCGTTCAACCTGCCAAGACGTCGCGCACGTCGAAACCGACCTCGCCACGTGACCGCCGCCCGCGGACAGACAGGTCCTATTCGTCCCATCTGTCCGATGGGTCCCATTCGCAAGACGCGGATTGCGCCTCGCCTTTTACGCCATCAGCCTCTTGAGCAGGGCCCGCTGGAAGTGCAGGCGATTTTCGGCCTGGTCGAAGAGGACCGAACCGGGACACTCACACGCCTCGTCGCTGATCTCGAAGCCGCGATAGGCCGGCAGGCAGTGCATGATCTTCACGTGCTTCGGGGCCGCGCCGACCAGTTTCATATCGACCTCATACCCCGCGAAATCCTGTCGGCGTTTCTCCT
>CAZDTD010000377.1:0-3498 GCA_964507995.1 uncultured Pirellulales bacterium
CCGCCGGACAATTCGGCGTTGAGGACCGCGGCGCTTTGCAGCGAGTCGAAAGTCCCGTTGATCCCATTGGCGTCGAGGAACGTGTAGCTGCCGCCGGTCGCGTAGCCGTCCGGCACGACCAGGAGCGTACCGGCCAGATTGGCCGTGCCGGTGACGGTGAGCCGGTCGGCCGTGCCGTCGCCGATCTCGATTTCCAGCGTACCGTCCGCATCCTGAGTGAAATCGCCGTCGATGGTCAGATGGTCGATTGAATGGCCGGGGGCCACCGTTCCGGCGTTGGCGACGTCGCCGGTCAGGGTCCCGCTGCCTCCGAGGATGCCGTCAGCGGCGACGCTCGCGTCCCCGGCGAGGACGCCGTCGATTCCGAGTCGGCCCTGATCGACGTAGATCGCACCGAAACTGGAGTCGCCGGAGAGGGACCAGTCGCCGCCGGCCAGGGTCAGGCTCTCCATCCCATAGAAGATTTCGTCTTCGCTCCCGTTCCCGGTGAGCACCAATCGATCCGCGGCGCCCGCCAGTCTCACCGGGCCGATCAGGTTGGAGCCGGTCTCCAGCAGCAGAGTCACATTGGAGCGTTCGACGCCATCCACGAAGTCCCAACTGTCGATGGAGTATCGACTGCCGCGGATGACGCCGCGATTCTTCAGGAGAACCGATCCCCCGCTGACAAACACGCCGCAGCCATCGTCTTCTGCCTGCCCAACAATCGTGCCGCTGTTTTCCAGGTATACCGGACCGCCGGCGAGGTAAACGCCCACGGCCCTGTCGTCGGCGTCGGCGGAGATAACGCCGGTATTGGTCACCTCGAGGGAATCCCGGTTGACGGCCCACACGCCAATAGCCAAACCGGCGTCGCTGGGGTCGGCTCGCGCGAGAATATCGCCACGGTTGGATATCTCCAGCGGATTCGTGCCATTGGAGGCCCAAACGCCGAAAGCCAAGGCCATGTCCGAGAGGCTTTGGGCTTCGGCCGTCAATTGGCCTCGATTCGCCACGCGTCCCCCTTGAACGCAGATCGCGTAGGCAATGGCCTGGGAGCTCTCGCTGCTCGCCCGGCCGGCGATGTCCCCCGCGTTGACCACCGATCCTTCGGGACCGCCCCACAGGTAGACCCCGCGGGCGGTCGCCAATTCGTCATTCGCCAGCGCCTCGGCGAAAATCGAGCCGTCATTGGCGACATAACCGGCGGCGCCGCCCCATAGATCGACGCCGTGGGCATTGAGCGTGCCACCGGACTGCCAGGGGACGGCGTCGATAACACCGTTGTTCTCCAGGGTGACGCTCTCGCCATCCCAGGGCTCGGCGATCAGGTATTTCCCTGTGAGGTTGACCCCTGCCGCCAGATAACGGATCCGCATGTAGCCGTCTTCGCCCCAGTCTTCGGCGCCCCAACTGTTGCGCAGAATCCAGAAGCCCATGCCGTCGTCGCCGGGATCGTCGTTCCAGCCCACCAGGGCAACCGCATGGTTCTGGTCCCCTGAGAGATCCATGTACACCGGGACCCGATAGGAGTCATCGAAGACGCCGCCTGCGTAGTTGAGGAACCTCCTGTCTTCGAGATTCACGTTCACGCCGACCAGGACCGCACCGATGGACTGGAGCACGCGCTTAGTGGTCTCCACATCGTTGGTCGGAATGGAATACCAGGACTGAAAGGTAGGACGCGGCGCGTCCCAATGCAGGTCGTCGCCGGGATCGGTGATGGTATAGGGGAAATCGGCCTCCAGCGGCGCGCCGTAATCCACGATGGCGTCCATGGTATCCTGAAGATACCCGCCGTCGCAGCCAGACATTCCGTCGTACAGAGGGCTCAGGCTCCAGACTACGAACGCCTCCGACAGATCGACGGCCTGGTCGTCGTATCGATTGTGGGCCCGGTTCCAGGCGCTTTCCGCCGCCGCCAGAGCGCCGAAACTGTAGCAACTGCCGCAGTCGCCCTGATTGTGGATCGCGCCGATGTAACTATGGCCGTCGATATCGCGCAAGTCGAAGGCCGAAGGCAACTCGACGCCTTGCCCTGCGGCCGTGGTGACACACCACATCACCAGCAGAAGACGAAAGATATGATTCACGAATGTTCCTGCCCATCGATCGACCCTTCGTGACGTGGAAACAACATTCCCCGATTCGAGCGGGTCACAACACAACTTCTCTTCATTGCCTTCCGTTCCGGTCGGCCTCAGCGCCCCCAGGCGATGGAGACCCCGCTTGGGACCTGCGGGGTTCCGTTGCGTGTTTCGGCGAATTCGGCGAGGGAATTGAGCGGCAATCGGCCGGGGCGGCCCGTTTTTTCTAACGAGTCAATGCCTCCGCGTGCGCCCTGGGCGGAACCTGCGATTTCTGTGCGGGACGAGCCAACGACGTCGCGGACTCCTCGACCGTGGCAACGCGCTTGCGATCCGCGGCGACGAACGCGCCGAGATTGGCGAACACGCCGACGACGAGGCCGTCGATGCCCCAGGGCTTGCCGAGCCCGTAACTCCAGACGGCCACGGCGACGATTCCCGCTGTCGCTCCGGCGAGAAAACGCCTGCGGCTTACCGACGCGCCCACAATGGCGAACACCAGGGGCACCAGGATGATCGGCGCCCAGAAGTTGTATGCGTAAACCAGGATGCCCAGCACGCTTTCGATGGACAGGGCAAACACCACCGCCAGTACCCCCACTACCAGGGTGGCGACCCGGGCGGTTCGGAGTGCGGCGTGGGCCGCCATGGGCGTTCGACGCAACGGGCTGACAATGTCATTGGTGAACGAAATGGCCGCGGAGTTCAGGAACGAATCCGCGGAAGACATGATGATGGCAAGCACCGCCGCGACGACAAAGCCCCGCCAGACCGGGGGCAACGCCTGTTGGATCACATACGGCATGGCCAGGTTGGGATCGAGGCCGGGATTCAGGGTCAGGGCCACGAGTCCGATCAGCCCGGTGACGGCAAAGAAAGGAATGGAAAACAGGCCGCTGTAGAATGTCCCCCGGACAACCTGCGTGCAGTCCCGACCGATGAGCAAACGTTGCAGGTACGGCGGCACCAGCGTCTCTCCCACCATGAACGTGCAGAACAGGGACGCCAGCGCAACGAGAGCCGCAGGCTGCGTCGATACGGCCAGGCGACCGGCGGGCAGCGCCTCATAAACCGCGGCGACACCACCGGCCTGCCGGACCCCGAAGCAAAGGGTCAACGGCATGCCCACCGCCAGAATGGCAAACTGGATCACGTCGGTCCAGACGACAGAACGCATGCCGCCGATGGTGGAATAGAGGATCACAATGCCGCACCCGAGCAGAATGCCCCAGGTTCGGTCCATGCCGAGGAACAGATGGAAGACGTATCCGGTGGCGCCGACCTGTGCCCCGAGAATGCCGGCACACAGGATGAAGCCGAAGACACCGGCAAACACTTTCGCCGTCCTGCCGTAGTGGATCTGCATGATGTCGCCGACCGATATCGCCTCGGGGTATTTCATCATGCGCGGAGCGATGTAACGGGCGACGAG
>CAZDTD010000378.1:0-3480 GCA_964507995.1 uncultured Pirellulales bacterium
CCCAGACGGGAGCGAACACGGCGCCGCTGCTGACCTCCTGGGCGGCTTCATCGAACCCTTCGCGGCCCCAGAAGGTGATCGCATGGCTGCCGCCCTCTGTGTTGGCGCTGGCGCCCATGAACAGGTACGGCGAGCCCGGCGTCAGCAGTACGCGGATCATGACGCCTGCCATGGACCAGTCGGTCAGAGCCGGGTCGATGCTCACGACCCGTGCGACCAATTCGCCATCGCCGGAGAGCGTCTTGTAGACGAAGTGAAACTGATCGGCTGTGAAACGGATGCCCGTACCCTCCCCGCGAACCATCCAGGTCTGTCGCGATGCGTCGTATTGCGCGCTGCCGGCGACGGTGGGATCGCCAATGCCCGCGCTGGTCCAGCCGGCGGGCAATTGACCAAAGAGGGGAGTTGTGACGGACATCACAGCGAGAAGACACACGGCATACATCAGCACCTCGCGCATGGTGGACCTCCTAAGACAAATGTACTCGGCGAAGGATTCGCCTCGTCATAAACTGGAAAGACCTCCACACAATGCCGAAAGTCACCTTTCCGCATTGAACCGATTTATTTATAACACATTCTCGGTCTCAATGCAAGGGGAATTATGCCGTCGCCTCCTCAGAATCGAGTTTTGCCCCCCCCTTGCCGGCCGACGGCCTTGGCGATAAGCTCAGGCCGTAACCGGTACATCGGGAGATCCCGGCCGGATGCTTGTCGAACAACCAGATGCCTATGGATGCCCAGAGCCAGATACCCGATATTTCGGTCGTAGTGCCCACGCTCAACGAAGCACAGAACGTGGATTCGCTGGCGGCTGGACTGTTCCAGACGTTCCAGGAGGAGGGGCTGACCGTCGAGGTGCTGTTCGCCGACGGGGGCTCCACCGACGGGACCCAGGAAAGAGTGCGGGCCTGGGCCGACCGGGCGGCGGTCCGGCTGGTGGACGCCCGAACCCGACGCGGCCTGGCGGGTGACGTTGTCGTCGCCGCCCAAGAGGCGAAAGCAGGCGTGATCGTCGTGATGGACGCAGACCTGAGCCACACCCCCCAGGCGGCGCCGGCCTTGGCCCGACCCGTGCTGGACGGCAGCTGGGACATGGTAATCGGGAGCCGGTACGTCCCCGGCGGCACAACTCCCGACTGGCCCTGGAGCCGGGTGGCAATGTCGCGACTGGCCCGGCTCCTCGTCCGACCGCTCGTCGACGTTCGAGACCCTACCTCGGGCTTCTTCGCCATCCGCCGCGACCGGCTCCTCGACGTCGGCGACGACGCGGAGGGCTTCAAGATCGGTCTGGAGGTGCTTCTGCGCAACGACGAGCGGTTCCGCGTGAGCGAGATTCCCATCTGTTTCGCCGGCCGCTCCCACGGACAATCCAAAATGAGCCTGCGGCAGGCAGGCTGCTACCTGCGGAGAGTCCTGGCACTGACGAGCGGGACCGTGACGGCCGTCACGGCAGGCCGGTTCACGCTGGCCGCGGCGGCGGGCCTCGTCCTCGACGCGGGCATCTTTGGACTCCTTTCGAACCGAGGGCATGGCCTCGCCGTCTCGCACATCCTCAGTTACCTGGCTGCAATGATCGTCGTCTATGGATTGAGCAGTCGCTGGGTATTCCAACCGCCGGGCGACACGCGTCACAACCCGGGAACGTCTCTGCGTTTTGTCACGGTGTGCCTGATGGCCCTGTTTCTGCGAGGGGGCGTCCTGGGTCTGCTGACGCAACGAGCCGGGTGGTCCGCCTGGCCGGCGGTCGCCGTGGCGATGACAGCCGCCGAGGTCGTCATCTATGTCGGCGCGGCGTTCTTCGTCTATCGGCGAAACGGCCCAACGTTCCATGTCCTGTCCTGGCGTCTGGCCGCCGTCGGGCTCGTCGCCTACACAGTGCTGTTGCGGCTGGCCTATCTCGGCCTGCCGGACCTGCTGCCCGAAGAGGCCTACTACTGGAACTACGCCCAGCACCCGGCCCTGAGCTACCTGGATCATCCGCCTATGGTGGCCTGGCTCATCGGGCTCGGGACCGCGACGTTCGGCGACACGGAGTTCGGCGTCCGCATCGGCGCATTCCTGTGCTGGTTCGTCACGGCGGGGTTCTGCTTCGCCCTGGCCCGAGACCTTTTCGGCAAGGTCGCTGCGCAGATGGCCGTCATGCTCCTCGCGGCACTGCCGTTCTTCTTCGTGTTCGGCTTCTTCATGACACCCGATGCCCCGCTGACTGCATGCTGGGCCGGGACACTGTACTTCCTTCAACAGGCCTTGTTGGCCGGCCGAGGGCGGGCCTGGTGGGGCGCGGGGATCTGCATCGGCCTGGGGATGCTCTCGAAGTACACGATCGTTCTGTTGGGACCGGCTGCCCTGCTGTTCATCCTGCTGGACCGGACCGGTCGTCGCTGGCTGTTGCGTCCGGAACCCTACCTGGCGACCCTCGTCGCGGCGTTGCTGTTCACCCCGGTGATCCTGTGGAACAGCCAGAACTATTGGGCCTCGTTTCTCTTCCAGAGTACAGGTCGGCTCGACCGGGTCGGCGAGTTCGGGTTCCCCACGCTCCTGATCTCCATCGTCCTGTTGATCACGCCGCTCGGGGTCGTCGGCGCGTGGCGGGTCCTCTTCCCGTCACGTGCCATGCGGGATGTGCCGGACTTCAACCGGACCAGGGCGAGCCTGTGGCTCTTCGAGGCCGTCTTCACACTGGCGCCCTTGTCGGTCTTCGTCCTCTTCAGTCTCCGGCACGAGGTGAGACTGAGCTGGACGGGCCCGGTGTGGCTGGCCGTTTTGCCGGCGATCGCCAGATCGATGGCGACCGCCCGGCCCGCAGAAGACAACAGGTTCGAAGCAGGTTGCCGACGCCCCTGGGCAATCACACTTGCCGCGACGTCGCTGGCGTTCGGCGGCTTCTTCCACTATCTGGCGATCGGACTTCCCGGCGTGGGGATCGACAGCGGAATGACTCTGCCTCTGGCATGGGAGGAGATCGGCCGGGATGTCCAACTGCGGGTCGAGAGCCTCAAGCGGGAACTGGGCGTCGAACCGCTGGTCGTCGGGATGGACAAGTACGCCATGGCCAGCGAGCTTGCATTCTACCGTCGCGGCGGCGCAAAGGCCGTCGAGCAGACGTGCGGCCAACACCTCTTCGGCGGCAACGCCCTGATGTACTTCTTCTGGTTCGACCCCGAGGAACAGGCGGGCCGGGTGCTTCTGTTGGTCGGTCTCGACCGCAAGAACGTTGACCGTCGAAACCTCCCCTGGTGGTCCAGGCTGGGCCCGATCGAAGAGCGGACAATCCGTCGGCACGGGAAAGACCTGCGGTACTTCTGTCGGCTCGCCGATCAATACCGCCCGCCGCCGCCCGAGGATCGCCCCGACTCCTTCCCTTTGTGCAAGCCGTGGCCATCCCGCCCCTGAACGACAGCGGCCCCCTCATAAAGACTCGGGCAACCGCCTGTCTGTCGAAACATTGCCGCACGATTCGGCAAACCACCGGTCGCC
>CAZDTD010000379.1:0-3459 GCA_964507995.1 uncultured Pirellulales bacterium
GGGAAGCGAATACGGTACTCGGCCTTGAACTCGTCGATCTCACGGGCAGCGATCTTCTTGAAGTCGGGGCTCATGCCCTCGCCCGATTCGAGTTGCTGGCTGTCCACGAGGATCGTGTTCGGCCGCTGGAGCCAGCCGCCACGCTCGTCGTCGTTGCGGAAGATGGGCAGGCTGCCAGCCTGGACTATCACTTGTGGCACGGGCATCTTGCCCGTGTCTTCGCATCGGCTGGAAGCCGATGCCACGGGTCTCTCCCACCCGGCAATGTAGTCGAAGACGAGCTTCGAGACGTTCGTGTTGTTGCAGACGACGATGAAGACGGGCGGCGTGACACCCTTGGCCCTGGCCTCGGTGTTGTTCTCCCAGAGTCGGTAATACTTCTCGTAGTTGCCGTAGAGGCTGTGCAAGGCCCCTTGTAACTCGGCAGGAAGGCTGGGTTCGCCGCCGACCTCCTCGGTCTTGCGGCCCTTCTTGGGCAGGTCCTCGCGGATACGCAGCCACAAATCGCGGTACGTGGGCTGCTCGCCCGTCATGGAGTCGTCGGCTACGGGCACGCGAGGCACCTTGACGATTCCGGCCTCAATGGAGTCGATCAGGGAGAAATCAGAGACAACCCATGGGAAGAGTACTCCCTCCTGGTAGCCGGAGCCTCGCAGGAAGAACGGCGTCGCCGACAGGTCGTAGATGGTCTTGACGCCGATTTTGGCTTTGACTGCCTCGATACCGCTGATCCAGACGCGGGCCTCCTCCTCCCGCTGCTGGGCTTCTTTGCGGTCGTCGCCAGTGAGCTTCACGTCCTCGCCGTCGGGCTTGCGGCGGTAACAATGGTGGGCCTCGTCGTTGAGGACGACGATATTCTTCTTGGTCCCCAGCTCCCGACAGACGCGGCGGACCATTTCATCCGGGCTCTCCGTGAACGCGCTACTCCCACCCTCCGCGAGGATGGTCTTCGTCAGCTTGCCGGCGGCGACCTTCTCCCGCAGCTTGAAGGCGTGAAAATTCGTGATAAGGATCTTCGCCCGACCCAGTTGCTCCATCGCTTGATTCGAGACGATGTCCCGCTGACGGTAGTAATTCTGGGGATCATTGGGCAGGAGTACCCGCAACCGGTCGCGGATCGTGATGCCGGGCGTGATGATGAGGAACGTGTCGCCGAAGCGGGCGTCCTGGGGGTTGGCGAGTTTGTTCAGCGTATGCCAGGCGATGAGCATGGCCATCACGACCGTCTTGCCCGAGCCGGTGGCCATCTTGAAGGCGATGCGGGGCAGGCCGGGATTCGAGGAATCGTTGGCGGCCCGAAGCTCGTTCTCGATCCACGAATCCCCGTAGTTCTTCGCGACTTCTGTGAGGTAGATGGCTGTTTCGAGTGCCTCGATCTGGCAGAAGAACAGCTTCTTCTCGCGGTCCGGGTCGGTCCAGTAGGCCAGTAGGCGGCTCGTGGTGGGCGTCACGCCGATGTAGCCACCTTCCCGCCAGAGCTTCACGCGGGCGCGAATCTGGTTGACGAGCTTGTTCTCCTCAATCCGGTCCTGGGTCCATTCGGTGTCGAAGACGAGTTGCTTCGAGCCCTTCTTCTTGCGGGGCTGGGCGATGGGAACGAAGTACGAACTGGTCCGGCGGTTCTCGATGACCTCGTTGGTGATCCCCTCATCGGTGAACTTGAAGTGTCGGCCCGGCTCGCAGAACGGCGAATTGATGACTGGGTTCTCAATGACAACCTGCTTCACGATATTCAATTCTCCCTCAGCAATCCTGTCTGTCGCTCACGCTCAACGTTATCACCGCCATTCGGTCCTCACCAACCAAGGGTTACATCGCCAACGCGGGCCATGATACCATTGTCCCGCAAGCCGGGCAAGCCCCTGGGAATTCGGGGTTTTGGTTGGATTGTGACGGTCGAGACAGCTTTCCTTCGTGTCTCTGCGTCTTCGTGCGAGATTATCCGGCCAGGTCGAGGAAGACGAGGATCGACGGGTTCCCGACGGGGACGTAGTGGCCGGTGAAGGCCAGGGCGCCTGTGTCGCGGTTCACTCGGAAGACCGCGACGTTGTCGGCCCGCTGGTTGCAGCAGTAGAGGAACCGGCCGGTGGGGTCGAGGGTGAAGCTGCGCGGATAGTTGCCGTGCGTCCACTGCTCGCTGAGGTAGGTCAGGTCGCCTGTTTCGCCGATGGCGAAGATCGCGACGCTGTCGTGCAGGCGGTTGCCTGCGTAGAGGAATCGGCCGTCGGCCGAGACGAGGATCTCCGAGCAGAAGCTGCTGCCAGCGAAGCCGGGCGGCAGGGTGGAGACGGTCTGCCTCGCGGCCAGGCGGCCCTTTTCGGCGTCGTAGTCGAACAACACGACGGTCGAGCCTTCCTCCTGGATGGAGTAGAACCAGCGTCCGTTCGGATGGAAACAGAAATGCCGCGGCCCATCTCCCGGCGGCAGGGAGACCGCGGGCGGATCGTTCGGAGTCAGCGTGCCTGTGCGGTCGTCGAACTTCCAGACGAAGATTCGGTCGAGACCCAGATCGACGTGCAGAACGAAGCGGCCCGAAGGGTCGGCCTGGATCATGTGCGCGTGGGTCCGGTCGTGTCCGCTGAAGGCGAAACTCCCCGGCGGGGCGTTTGTCGCCTTTCTGGGTCCGATCGTCCCTTCGTCCACCTTGGTATCCACAGCGGGACCCAGGCTGCCGTCGGGGAGGATCGGCAGCACGGCGACGGAGCCGCCGAAGTAGTTGGCCACCAACAGAAACTTCCCCGAGGGATGGATACTCACGTAGGTGGGTCCGGCCCCGCCGGAACGGACGGTGTTCAGCGGTTTCAACCGACCGTCGGAGCGGTCGATCGCGAACGCGCTGACCGTGCCTTCCTTGCTCCCGCCCACGCGGTCCGTCTCGTTGGAGGAGTACAGGCGGTCCCCAGCGGCGTTCAACGCCAGACAGCTCGGGCTCGTCCCCATCTCGTAGACGCCGCAGGGCGTCAGGACCCCGGTTGTGCGATCCACCTGGAACAGGTGAATGCCGCGTCCGTTTCCAGGCGGCAGGTCCACCTGCGTCGGCAACACGTCGCGGAGCGGCGAGCTGAACGTGCCCACGTAGGCCATCAGCGGCCTGTCGGCTTGGGCTGCGTGCGTGCGGAACGGATTTGCCATGAGCAGCGCGCCGCCTGCCATCGCGGAGGATGCCTTTAGGAACGAACGCCTGGAGGTTTCTGGTCTTTCGATCATGGGCGTGATTATACCCTCCAGTCCTCCTGCGGCAAGATCGTTGATCCGGCCGGATGCCGTCGATTGTGCGAAGTCGGCGATCATGGGATGACTTCCGCCGCCGATTGTGGTATGCTCGCTTGTCAACGGAATCTGACTGACGGCGTATTGGCACTATGGCACGAAAATTCACACTCCAGTCGCGGACTGCGGCGGGGGATATCGACTTTGGGGCGGACCTGAATCCGGAGCAGTTGGCGGTGGCGACCGCGC
>CAZDTD010000380.1:0-3456 GCA_964507995.1 uncultured Pirellulales bacterium
AACCTGACGTCATCGAGGCCTACCTGCTCCTGGCGGCGATCCACGACCAGGCCGGTCGAAAGGGAGAATCGAAGGAGTATATGGACCTGGCCACTCTGTTTCGGCCGGGATCCCAGCCGTGATCTCTCTGTCGGCAGATCGCTTGCAGAGGGCCAGATTCTGACTCAATAAACAACGAGTTCCTTGCCGTGTGAATCTGCCTGGCGGGCGAAATCGACTTGCATGGGTCGGGCTGAATCGCTATAATAATATCCTGGAAATGCGCGCGAGCGCAGCTCTTGTCAAACCGGCCGTGCGTGCCTGAAAAACACGTCGCGTCGCCGGGTTGGGGGATGGAACCCAGTTCTACGAAGGATAGTCTTCTGACTTGATCTCGCGCCCAGGCTGGCGACGTTTTGCCGGCGGCCGTGGGATGCGGGTCCTTTTGTTGTGCGCCGCGTGTGCGCGCACAAGCAACCGAGGAGGAGTACATCAGAGGAATGGAGTGAGGAGGATCAACAATGAAATGGCCGACAATTCATCCTGTACTGGTAGCGGCGGTTCTTGGGAGTCTTTGTGCAGCCGGCTTGTCGCAAGCTGGCGAATTGCGGGCGTGGGGTCTGGACGACGACGACCAGATGACAGGCATTCCGGCGGGGGACGATTATATCGCGATCGCCGCCGGTGATGCACACGGCCTGGCCCTGCGATCCGACGGCGTTGTCGTGGCCTGGGGCCGCAACGACGACGGCCAGTGCGACGTTCCAGCCGGGGGCTATCGGGCCATCGGAGCGGGCGCCGATTTCAGCCTCGCGGTGCGCTCCGACGGCTCCATTGCCGCCTGGGGTTATGATGGTGGGGGACAGGTCTCCAGGGTTCCGCAGGGCAATGATTTTGTGGCCGTCGACGGCGGGGAGTTCTTCGCCGTGGCGTTGAAGTCCGACGGCTCGGTCGTCGCCTGGGGCAACGACCGCTGGGGACAGGTTTCCGGCGTGCCGACCGGCACGGATTTCACCGCCGTGGTTGCCGGCGATGACCACGCGGTGGCGCTGCGATCCGATGGATCGCTGGCGGCCTGGGGATACTGGGCTGCGATTGAGGGGACGCCGACGACGGGTGCGTTTACCGCTATCGCGGCCGGCGGGACTTTCAGTGTGGCCCTCCGGGACGATGGCTCCATCGTCTGGTGGGGTGAAGACCCCCATGACTACGATCTCGACCTCGTTCCGAGGGGCGAGGACTTCGTTGCGGTTGCCGCCGGGTATCTGCATGCGTTGGCCCTGAGACGCGACGGTACGGTCGTTGCCTGGGGCGCCGGCGCCGATGCTTCCGGCCATCCCAACTGGGGACAGGCGATGCCCCCGGACGGCAACGACTTCGAAGCCGTTGCCGGCGGGCTGTATTTCAGCCTGGCCGTGGCGGCCGGGAAGGGGTCGGATGAGCCGAATGACGCAACGATTGTCTCTGATGATTTCGATGACAATCGTCTGTCGGACCTCTGGTCGCTTTCCGGCGACGATTCGACGAACTGTATGCTGGTGGAGCAGAACCAGCGTCTGGAGCTGATTGCCACCTCAAAGGCGATGGGCGCTACCGCCTATTGCATCGGTACAAGCTGGCAACTGGACCCGGTCGAAGACTTCTCGTTCAGGGTGGACTACCACTATAGCGGGGTCACGGCGGAGGGGGGGATGGTCTTCTTCGGAATTACCTCCGATGCCAACAGCCCGGGCGGTCGCTACATCAGAATGGGGGTTGGATGCGAGGCGCAGTCGCCCTATCTCTGGTATGAGATCAGTGCCGGCAGTCTGAGTCAGTTCCGCAGCATCGCCCGTCGTCAGGATGACGGCGTGTTGTATGTGTCGTATGATGCGGCGTTGGACAGATTGTATCTTAGTGACATCGGTTACGGCGGCGAAAACGCCGCCATGACGGCAACCGGCGTGCTGGGGAACTCCTGGAGCGGCGCGCCGGTCACCGTGTTCCTCGGCGGTGGGGCCAGCGCTCTGGAGCTGACCTCCGGCAAGGCATGGCTCGACAATTTTGCGGTCGAGACGGGCACGCTGTCCAAGGATGTGGTGGTTCGCTCTTTCAACGACGTGTATCGCTTCTGGTCGCCGGTCACGCTGCAGCACTTCTACACGATCGATGAGGCCGAGCGGGACGCTGTTATCAAGGACTTCGCGGATGTCTGGACGTACGAAGGGCCCGTTTTCAAGGCGGCCACCACGGCGTTCGAGTCGGGGCTGTCGCCGGTGTATCGCTTCTGGTCTCTGCGTGGACAGGGGCACTTCTACACCATCGACGAGGCGGAAAAGGACGAGCTTATCGAAAGGGGCAGCGATATCTGGTCGTACGAGGGGATCGTGTTCTACGCGTATCCCGAACGATCTGAGCCCGCGGACGCCAAGGCCGTCTACCGGTTTGTGAAGGTCACTGACGGCAGCTACTTCTACACGATCGATGAGACCGAGCGGGACTGGCTCCTCAAAGAACACTCCGACGTCTATACGTATGAAGGGGTGGCGTACTACGCCTATCCCATCTGACCCAGGCCGGTTCGGGAACATGTCATCTCCATGCGGATTGGGGACTGTGGGACTCGCATCGCGATCCCCGTCTCCAATCCGCATCTTCGTCTGGTGCGGCTCCTCGAAATCCTCCTGCTTGTGTCCGCGATAGCCTTCCGTTAGAGTAGGGCCTGTATCGTGATTCGCCCCCGGGCGCTGCACGCCGGCAGGGGCAGAAGGAGGTGCCGATCATGGCTCAGACTCGTGGTCTGTCGCGACGAAGTGTCTTGAAGAAGTCCCTTGTTGGCATGGCGGTAATGGCCTCCGGTACGGTCTCCGTGCGGGCCCAATCGACGCCGGATCAGCGTCTGAGGTTGGGTGGGCCGGTCTTCGAGAGATACGAGGATCCGCAAGGCTGGGCCGACGCGGTCAGGCGACTGGGTTATTCGGCTGCCTACTGCCCGGTTGGCGCCGAGGTGGGCGACGACGAAGTTCGCGCCTACGAGCGGGCCGCGGGCAAGGCGGACATCATCATCGCGGAGGTGGGAGCCTGGAGCAATCCGATCTCCCCGGATGAGCCCACGCGCAAAGCCGCTGTCGAGAAGTGCCGGACGCAACTGTCGCTGGCGGACCGGATCGGGGCCCGCTGCTGCGTGAACATCTCCGGCTCTCTCAGCGAGCAGTGGGATGGTCCTGCGGCGGCGAACTTCACGCAGGACGCCTTCGACCTGATCGTCGAGACGACTCGCTCGATCATTGACGCCGTCCAGCCCAAACGAACGTTCTTCGCTCTGGAGACGATGCCCTGGGCGTACCCCGATTCGCCCGATTCGTACCTGCGATTGCTCAAGGCAATCGACCGCAGGGGTTTTGCCGTGCATCTGGACCCGGTGAATCTCATATGCAGCCCGCAGCGATACTATGGCAACGCCGAGCTGCTTCGCGAATGCTTCGAAAAGCTTGGGCC